>DAOTUX010000298.1:0-12474 GCA_034436475.1 Chloroflexota bacterium
CCGGGAGCCGCGGTGCGAGGTCCCGGCCATACGTCACGCGCGCCTCCTGGGCGCCCTGGAGGTGGTCCCGTCGGACCCGCGCGTCGTACAGCACACGACCTCGGCTCGGTCGGCGCCGGCTCGCCTCGATGACCCGGCCTGCGACCGCCCGTGCGGCGCCGTCAGTGATGATGCGCGCGTCCGCGGCGGCATAGAACGGCTCCCGCTCGGCACGCTGTCGCGAGATCCTCGCCGCGGGGTCGCCCGACAGCAGTGGCCGTGTCTCGGCGTGCCGGCTCACCCGTCCCACGAGCCGCTCGTCGGGGCCGTCGAGCCAGACGGACGTGCCGGCGTCCCACAGCGCGAAGCGGCTCAGGGGGTCGATGACCGCGCCGCCACCTGTGGCGATCACCACGTCCGGCACGCGCACCGCCGTCTGGACCTCGGCCGCCTCGATGGCCCGGAAGGCCGCCTCACCCCGCGTCTCGATGAGCTGGGCGGGCGTGCTGCCGGTGCGGCGGGTGATGGCGTCGTCCAGGTCGAGGAAGGGCCGACCAAGCCGGGAGGCGACCTGGCGACCGACGCTGCTCTTGCCGCTCCCCGAGAGCCCCACGAGCACGATGGCATCAGGCATCGACGCCGGCCCCCACGCTCGCCGCGAGCGCCCCCCGCATGGCCGCGACCGGTGCGGCGACCCCCAGCCACAGCTCGAGGCTGCGCACCGCCTGACCCAGGAGCATGCCGCCACCGGCACGCGCCGGCGCTCCCGCCGCCCGAGCGTCGCGCACCAGGCGCGTGGGGCTGGGCCGATACACCAGGTCGAGCACGGCGAGGCCGGGTCGATGCAGCGCCGCGGGCACGGGGGTGTCATCGGACCCGGTGCCGACGGGCGTCGCGTTGACCAGCAGGTCGGCACGCGCCGTCTCATCAGGCAGTCGGTGCCACGTGCCGTCGGAGCGGGTGAGCGGGACGACCTCCCGGGCCCCCGCATCCTCCAGGGCGAGCAGCACCGCGCGGGCGGCACCGCCCCCACCCAGGACCACGGCGCGGGCCGGGCCACCCGGGCACAGCGCGCCGATCTCGTCGATGAGCGCGGGCAGGTCCGTGTTGTGCCCCACCAGCCGACCGTCGCGTGGCACGACGCAGTTGACGGCGTCCGCCCGACGCGCGTCCGGGGACAGCTCGTCGACGAGGCGCGCGACGCTGCGCTTGTGAGGCGTGGTCACGTTGGCGCCACCCGCGTCGGGACCGCGCAGGCCCCCGATCGCGCTCGCGAGCGCGTCCTCCGGCACATCCATGAGGCGGTAGCGGTGGGGCAGACCGAGGGCCGTGAACGCGGCATCCATCATGGCCGGGGACGCGGAGTACGCGATGTGCTCACCCAGCAGCCCGAACCGGAGCGCGACCGGCGCGTCGGCCCGTGCGCCGACCCGTGCCGACCCGGTCATCGAGCGACCCCCGCCCGTCGATGACCGTGAGTCTGGCGGGACGACCAGCCGCGTGTGGGCATGGTGGTCGGTCGCAGCTCACGGGTCATCGCTCAGGCGTCCGCGCCGGGCACCGGCGTGGCCTCGGCCGCGGCGTCGTCCGGCAGCGCGGCAGGTGCGGCAGGCGCGGCCAGCGTGCCGCTGGCGGCGCCCCGTGGACCACGTGAGCGTGCCCTCCGCCGCCGGACGCCAGCCAGCACATCACCCATGGTGTCGCCGCCGAACGTAGCGAGCAGCTGGTCCGCCAGGACGAGCGAGATCATCGCCTCGCCCACCACGGCGGCACGGGGCAGGATCGCGACGTCGCTGCGCTCGATGTGGGCGCGCCCGGGTCGGCCCGTCGCGAGGTCGATGGTGCCGAGCGGCTTGCGCAGGGTGGCCACCGGCTTGACCGCGACGCGCACGACCACCGGCTCGCCGTTGCTCATGCCGCCCTCGACGCCTCCCGCACGGTTCGTGCGCCTGCCCCACGAGGTCCGTCCCGGGTCCACCTCGTCATGCACCGCGCTCCCCGGTCGCCCGAGGACCCCGAACCCGAGGCCGATCTCGACGCCCTTGACGGCCTGGATGCCCATGGCCGCCGCCGCGAGCGCGGCGTCGAGCCGCTCGTCCCACTCCGCGTTGGAGCCCACGCCGATGGGCATCCCCTCCGCGACCACCACGAAGCTGCCCCCGATCGAGTCCCCCGCGGCGATGACGGCATCGACCTCGGCGATCATGGCCGCCTCGGCGGCGGGGTCAGGGCAGCGCAGGGGCGTGGGGGACATGCGGTCCCGCTGCCACCAGCCCTCGCCGATCCGGTCGAGTGGGTCGTCGGCGTCGGGGAACGCCCGGATGTGACCCAGCTGGTCGACGAAGCTCCAGACGCTGACGCCGGCGGTCGCGAGCAACTGACGGCACACGGCACCCGCCGCGACGCGGGGCGCCGTGGACCGGGCCGACGCACGCTCGAGGGCGTCCCGGATGTCGCCCGTGTCGTACTTGATGGCGCCCGCGAGGTCCGCGTGCCCTGGGCGCGCCAGGGTGATGGGCCTCGGCCGGCGCGCCATGGGGATGGGCTCGACCGACATGCGCTCGGTCCAGCTCCGCCAGTCAAGGTTGGGGATGGAGAAGGCGAGGGGACTGCCCAGGGTGCGCCCGAAGCGGAGGCCCGCCGACCACGTGACCTGGTCGCGCTCGATGCGCATGCGCCGCCCGCTGCCATAGCCGTGCTGGCGACGCGCGAGGTCGCGGTCGACCTCCCGCGTCGAGACCCGCAGGCCCGCGGGCAGCCCGTCCAGGATGCCGCTCATGCCGGGCCCGTGGGACTCGCCCGACGTCAGGAGGCGCAGATGGCGCAGCGTCATCGGTCGATCGCCTGTGCGCCGCCGGGGACCGAGGCGCCATCCGTGATGGTCGCGAGGTCGGCCCAGAAGGTGCCATAGGACACGACCGCGCAGTCGGGGTCGTCGATGACCACCCCCTCCGCCACGCCCGATGCCGCGGCGATGGCAAAGGCCATCGCGATGCGGTGGTCCCCCCGGGTCTCCACGGTTTGGTCGACTGGCCGCGATCGGGGACGCGACGGGTCCACCCGCCAGCCGCCCGGCAGCTCCTCCGCGTGGACCCCGATGGCTCGCAGGCCCGCGACGACGAGCGCCACCCGGTCCGACTCCTTCACCCGCAACTCCCCCGCGTCGAGGACCTCGGACGGTCCGTTCGCCCCGGCCATGACCACGGCCAGCATGGGCAGCTCATCGATGAGGTCGGCGGTCCGCGCGCCCTCGATGCGGATCCCCCGGAGCGGGGCGCCGCCCCGGACGAGCAGGTCGCCCACGGGCTCGGGACCGGTCGGGTCACCGGGCACGACCTCGATGTCCGCGCCCATCTCGCGCAGCACCTCCACGATGGCCAGGCGACTGGGGTTGAGGCCGACGCCCCTGACCCGCAGCGCCGAGTCCGGGTGGAGCGCGGCCGCAGCGAGCCAGAAGGCCGCCGAGCTGATGTCGCCAGGTACGTCCACGTCCCGGGCGCGATACCCCGCGGGCCCCTCGACCCGGGTGGCCCATCCGTCACGGCGCACCGGCGCGCCGAGCCAGCCGAGCAGTCGCTCAGTGTGGTCGCGCGTCGGCCCCGGCACCTCGATGGTGGTCACGCCGTCGGCGGCGAGCGCCGCGAGCGTGACCGCGCCCAGCACCTGGGCGCTGGCGACCGGGAGTCGGTGCCCGAGGGCCCGCAGGTGCCTTGCCCCGAAGACCCGGACGGGCGCATGCCCGTCGGTGGTCACGATGCGGGCGCCCATCGTGCGCAGCGGCACCGCGACCCGCTCCATGGGTCGCGAGGAGAGTGACGCATCACCCGTCAGGGTCGCCTCGGCGGGCCGGCAGGCCAGCGCGCCGTGGAGCAGGCGCATGCTGGTGCCGGAGTTGCCGCAGTCGAGCGTCTCGCCGCCGCTCCCGGGCAGGAGCGCCATGCCGCGTGTGCCGCCGCCCCGGACCCGATACCGGGTCTGGCCTCCGGCGAGCGTCGTCACCTCCAGCAGGCCGCCGAGCGCGGCGATCGCGCCCGCCGTGCTCCGCACGTCGCCACCGGGGGAGGGGATGGTGATGTCCGCCTCGCCCTCCCCGAGCGCGTCGAACAGGAGCGCTCGATGCGCGATCGACTTGTCCCCGGGCAGCCGAAGCTCACCGCGCAGGCGACGCGCTGTCGCGATGGTCCGGGGCACAGGGGGAGTCGGTGTGCCCGCGACCCCCGCCGCCACGGCGACAGTCATGCCGCGGACCCTGCCGGGACCTCGGTGGCCTTGGGCACGTCGGTCGTCGCGACCTCCTTGGCGGCTGCCGCCGCCGCGACCGCGGCCACCTGGCGACGCTGCGCCGACCGTGCCGCGCGGATGATGGTCGCGAACACCTGCTCGCGCTCCTCGGGGAGCAGCACGCTGCCCTCGGGTCCTGCGACGGCCCGCTCGATGAGCGCCCGCTCCCGACCCACGTCATGACCGTGTTCCGTGTCCTTGCGGGTCTGCTGGACCGCCACGGCGAGCTGGGCACGCTCCTCGATGAGCGCCGCGATCCGCGCATCCACATCGTCGATGCGCCCCCGGAGTCGCTCCAGGTCACCGGGCACGATGACCGCCGCGGCCGGGGTGGTCGCCGCCGACGGCCGCCGCAGGTACTCGAACCGGCGCAGGTCGTCCATCAGGTCGCCGAACTCCGGGAACGAGAGTGACTGCTCGGAGTCCGAGAGTGCCTGGGGTGGGTTCGGATGGACCTCGATGATGAGCCCGTCCGCGCCTGCCGCCGCGCCCGCCACCGCCATGGGTCGGACCAGGGGTCGATGACCCGTGGCATGCGATGGGTCGACGATGACCGGCAGGTGCGTCCGCTCGCGCAGCACCGGGACCGCCGCGAGGTCGAGGATGTTGCGCGTGGACGGGTCGAAGCTGCGGATGCCCCGCTCGCACAGGACCACGTTGGGGTTGCCCGCGGCGAGCACGTACTCGGCCGCCATGAGCAGCTCCTCGATGGTCGCCGACAGGCCTCGCTTGAGCAGGACCGGCAGCCGGCTGCGGCCCACCGCCTTCAGCAGCACGAAGTTCTGCATGTTCCGGGCACCGACCTGGAGCATGTCCACGTACTGCTCGAACACCGGCACGTCCGCGGGGTTGGTGACCTCGGTGACGATGGGCAGGCCCACCTCGTCACGCACCTCGGCGAGCAGCTTGAGCCCGTCCACCTCGAGACCCTGGAAGGTGTACGGGGAGCTGCGCGGCTTGTAGGCACCGCCGCGCAGGAGGGTGGCCCCCTCGCGCTTGACCCAGCGGGCCGTCGCCGCGAGCTGCTCGCGCGACTCCACCGCGCATGGTCCCGCCATGACCACGAGGGGTGCCCCCGCACCGATCACCACGTCCGCCCCGACCCGGACCCGGGTTCGGTCACGATGGTGCTCGCTGCTGGCCAGCTTGTAGGGCTTGGAGACCCGCACCACCTGCTCGACGCCGGGCATCGAGGCCAGATGGGCGACGCGCTCGACGCCCTGGCCGACCACGCCGATCACGTTGCGCTCCTCCCCGACCATCACGTACGCCTCGAGACCGTGGGCCTCGATGGCCTGCTTGACCTCCTCGACGGCCGACCACTCGACCCCCGTCCGCATCACCACGATCATCTGGCCCTCTCCGTTCCCTGTTCGCTGCTGGCTCGTGTCTCGCGGGCCTGCCTGCCCGCCATGGTCTGTGTCTCGTCCGGGCCCGGCCCGCGTCCTCCGTTCCCGCCGCCCGCTCGTCGTGGAGTCGTTCGGGGAAACAAAAAACGCAGGTGCCTTGCGGCTCCTGCGTCTGCGGGCACGACTGCCTCTGCTGCCGAGCCATGCTCGGCGGCCTCCGTACCCGCTAGGCGTAAAACCAGAACGCGTGCGTCATCGCGTCGTGGACGATACCGGCAAGACCCGGCCGTTGTCAACGTGGTGCACCGCCCGTCCCACCCGCCCGGCGCATCCCATCGGGCCGAGCGCGAGTCGCCCGGCGCATGACGCTCGACGTTCCGCCCGGCGCATCCCATCGGGCCGAGCACGAGTCGCCCGGCGCATGATCGGGCCGTGGAGGACCGGCAGCCCCGGTGCCCGCCGGCGGTCCGAGCCGCCCGGTGCATCAACCAGCCGACGATCGGCCGTCGGAGCCGCCCGGGGCATCAACCGGCCGACGAGCGCCCCGGCCGGGGCGCCGATCGGCCCGGTCATCCGCCCGGCGCATGACGCCCGTCCCACCCGCCCGGCGCATGACGTCTGGGTGCGAGCGAAGCGCCGACCCAGCATGAGCCGCACGGTCCACGACGGCGCGTCCGGCGCCGAGTCGACCGACGGGCGCGTCGCATCAGCCGACCAGCATTCGGACCGCCACGATGAGACCCACCGTCACGACGGTGGCGCGCAGCACCGGGGCGGGCAGACGCCGCCCCACCGAGGCACCCACCTGGCCGCCCACGATCGACCCGATGGCCAGCAATGCCGCCACACCGTAGTCGACTGGCGCGACGAGGATGAACAGGATTGCCGCGACGCCGTTGACCAGCCCAGCCAGCCAGTTCTTGAGGCCGTTGAGACGCTGGAGGTCGTCCGTCAGGAAGATGGCCAGGAGCGCCATCAGGATCACGCCCTGCGCCGCGCCGAAGTAGCCACCGTACACCCCGGTGAGGTAGATGCCCGCCGTCAGGGCGGCGGGATGACCAGCCTCCATGCCCCGACGCGCCGCCATGAAGCGTGCCAGACGCGGCTGGAAGGCCATCAACGCGCAGGCCAGCAGGATGAGCAAGGGCACGATGGCCTCGAAGGCACTCTCGGGCGCGGCCAGCAGGATGAGACCACCGGTGAGGCCCCCAGCCGATGCGACCAGGCCGAACCGGACCATGCGCGTGCGCTGGCCAGTCAGCTCGCGCCGGTAGCCGACCACGCCGCTGAACGACCCGGGGGCGAGGCCCAGCGTGTTGGACACGTTCGCCACGACCGGCGGGTAGCCGAAGGCGAGGAGCGTGGGGAACGTGATGAGCGATCCGGAGCCTACGATGGTATTGATGGCGCCTGCGGCCAGCCCGGCCGCGATGATGGCGACCGCCTCGAACGGCGTCACGGACAGGGGCGCGCGCTGAGGGGACCTGGCAGATGGCTCGTCACGCTGTGATCATGGCACGGCCGGCAGGGTCGAGCGGCGGCCCGCCCTACGGCCGTGTGCCCGAGGCGGCCGCCCGATGACGGACATCACCATCGGCGACGAGCTGGTCTGGGTCGCCCGGCTGCTCATGGCCGCGGTCGCAGGCGCGGCCATCGGGCTCGAGCGGGAGTTGCACGCCCACCCGGCGGGGATGCGCACGCACCTGCTGGTGTCGGCCGGGGCGGCGGCGTTCACGATCCTGTCGATGCATGGGTTCGCGGATGTCGTGGGGCAGGAGGGAGTGGGCCTCGACCCATCCCGTGTCGCTGCCCAGGTCGTGACCGGGATCGGGTTCATCGGTGGTGGCGCGATCCTCAAGTACGGGGTCTCGGTGCGCGGCTTGACCACGGCGGGCAGCCTGTGGGCCACCGCCGCGGTGGGCATGGCGTTCGGGTCCGGCCTGGTCCTCCTGGGGGTGGCGGCGGCGGCCATCATCCTGTTCTCGCTGTGGCCGCTTCAGGCGATCCTGGCGCGGGTCCATCATGAGCACCAGGAGGACGCGTGGGTCCGGCTGGGCATGACCCGCCTGGAGACGCTGGGGTCGGTCTACCACGCCATGCGCACCGAGAACATCGCCATCTCGAGCATCCAGAGCCAGCGCCTGGGCAAGGGCAGATACGAGGTGGACCTGCGGTTCCAGCTGCCGCCCCGCCTGCGACGCGCGGATGTGGAGCTGAGCCTGGCCTCGCTCGACGACGTCGAGCTCCTGGAGTCCTCTGCGACCACGGACTGATCCGCCCCCCACTTGACATGGTTGTGAGTCATCACTAACATGCAGCGGGTGACCACCGCCACGCCACCCGCAGCCACCGCGACCAGGTCGGACGCACCTCGGAAGTCCGCAGACGAGCGCCGTGACGAGATCCTCGACGTCGCGTTCCTGGCCTTCGGGACCCATGGCTACGAGGGGGCCTCCACCGAGCACATCGCGCGAGCGGCGGGCGTATCGCAGCCGTACCTGTTCCGCCTGTTCGGCACCAAGAAGCAGCTCTTCCTGGCCGCCGTGGAGAGGGTCCACGCTCTGACCGGCGCCGCGCTGGAGGAGGGCCTCGCGCATGCGGAGCGCGACGCCGATCGCGGCCCGTTCGAGGCCATGGGGCACGCCTACAAGGCGGTCATGGCCACCCCCGGCCTCCTGCGGATGCAGATGCAGGCCCTCGCTGCCTGCTCAGACCCGGACGTCCGGGCGGTGGTCCAGGAGGGCTTCGGGCGCATCGTGGACCGGATCGGGTTGTCCACCGGCGCATCATCCGACGACCTGGCCGGGTTCGTCGCCAGGGGGATGCTGCTCAACGTGCTCGCGGCCATGGACGTGCTGTATGGCGACTCGGGCCTGCCGTGGGCCGAGCGACTCAAGGAGGGCTGCCTGCAGACCGCGACCGTCTGACCCCCCCTTTCCGTCCAAACGCTAGTAAGCACTCACTCACATGGCGCACGGCCATCGTGCGCCCCGCGCGACACCGGCGCTCCTGCGCCGCTGGGAGGACCCTCACATGCCAACCGCCCGTTCACGGGGTGTCTGGGCGTTCGTGGTGACGTCCATGGCCCTGCTCATGGTGGTGCTCGACAACCTCGTCGTGACCACCGCGCTGCCCGTCATCCGAACCGACCTTGGCGCCTCGTTCGAGCAGCTCGAATGGATCGTCAACGCCTACACGCTGACCTTCGCCGTGCTCCTGCTCACCGGCGCTGCGCTGGGCGACCGGTTCGGCCGTCGCCGCATGTTCATCGTCGGCCTCGCCATCTTCACAGGTGCCTCGGCGCTCGCCGCGCTGTCCACCAACATCGAGACGCTGCTCGTCGCCCGCGCCATCCAGGGCGCCGGTGGCGCCATCGTGGTGCCCCTGACCCTGACCATCCTGTCGGCCGCCGTCCCCGCCGAGCGCAGGGGCGTGGCGCTGGGCGCATGGGGTGCCGTGAGCGGTCTCGCGGTCGCGCTCGGCCCGCTCATCGGCGGTGCCATCGTGGAGGGCGTGAGCTGGCATTGGATCTTCTGGCTCAACGTGCCCATCGGCATCGCGCTGCTGCCCCTCGCCCGCGCGCGCCTGACCGAGAGCCACGGACCCTACGACCGGCTCGACCTGCCGGGTCTCGCGCTCGTCAGCGCGGGCCTGCTGTCCCTGGTGTGGGGCGTCATCGAGGGCAACAGCCGAGGCTGGACCGACCCGGTCATCGTGGGCACGATCGCCCTGGGCGCCATGCTCCTGGTCGCCTTCGTCGCCTGGGAGCGGAGAGCACCGGCACCCATGCTGCCCTTGCGCTTCTTCCGCAGTCGGGCGTTCTCGCTCGCCAACCTCTCCTCGCTCCTGATGTACTTCGGGATGTTCGGCTCGGTGTTCCTGCTCACGCAGTTCCTCCAGACCGTCCAGGGCTACTCGCCATTCCAGGCCGGCCTGCGTGTGCTCCCTTGGACGCTGGCGCCGATCTTCGTGGCACCCATCGCGGGCGCGCTCTCCGACCGCGTGGGTGGTGGCCTGCTGATGGGCCTCGGCCTGTCGCTCCAGGCCATCGGCCTCGCGTGGCTCGGCCTCGTGGCGACGCCCACGGTGGACTACGCGGTGCTCGTGGTGCCGTTCATCCTCTCGGGCGTGGGCATGGGCCTGTTCTTCGCCCCGGTGGCGAACGTGGTCCTGTCCGCGGTGCGCCCAGAGGAGGAGGGCCAGGCATCGGGTGCCAACAACGCCATCCGCGAGGTGGGCGGTGTGTTCGGCGTGGCGATGCTGACGGCGATCTTCCTGCTGGATGGCCAGCCGACCATGCCCCAGGCGTTCGTCGACGGGCTCCGGCCGGCCACGCTCGTGGGTGCGCTGTTCGTGGCCGTGGGTGCCGTGGCGGCATTCAACGTCCCACGCCTGCGTCGCATGGCGCACCCTGAGATGCAGCCGGAGGCTGCGCCCATCGGGGATGGGGCCCCCGGCATGGGCGTCGCACGACCCGGCACGGCGGTCATGGGCGGACGCTCGCTCGAGCCGGCCAAGGTGCCTGTCGAGGAGGTGCTCGAGGCCTGAATGGGGGGCCGTTTGGCCCATGCCATTCGGGCCTTCCGGCAGGGGTCAGGCCGACCTTCTTCCACCATCATCCGAATTCAGATCGCGTCTGCTGGGGTCGCGCCGGCAGGCGCGATCTTTGTGTGCGTCAGGCGGACTGAGGGGTGGCGTCGACCGCCGGGGCTGCAGCATGACGCTCGATGGCCACGCGCTGGAGCGCGATGACCGAGAGCGCATCGGTGATGCGCCCGTCGAGGACCATGGCGAGCGCCGTGGCGAACGGCACCCGGTCGACCTCCAGGTCGGCCTCGGACGCCTCCAGCGCCTGGGGGACGACCCGTAGCGCCGTGGCCAGGAACAGCGTGCCGACCTCGTCGGTGATGGAGTTCGAGAGGTGGACCCGAGCGAGCTGGCGCCAGGTGGCGGCCTCCACGCCCGCCTCCTCCCGCAGCTCCCGCCTCGCTCCCTCGAGCGCGGGCTCGTCCCGGGGCACGCCACCCTCCGGGATCTCCCATGAGAGGTGGTCGAGCGCATAGCGATGCTGCCGCACCAGGACCACCCGGTCCTGGTCGTCCAGCGCCACCACCCCCACGGCGGCGTTGCGCATATGGACGAGGCCATAGATGCCGGGTGTGCCGTCCGGTCGCAGGACCTCGTCATGGAGGACGCTGATCCACTGGTTCTGGTACGCCACCCGGCGGCTGTGGCGGACCCACGGCCCGACCCGCACCGGCCGCTCGCTCATGAGCCCGTGCCGAGCGCCCGAGCCGCGGCGCCCGCGGGGGACAGGGCGGTCCGGCCGCCATCCACGCGCCACACGGAACCGGTGACGTAGCTCGCGTCCTGGGAGAGGAGCATCGCCACGATCGCGGCGGCCTCCTGCACGGTGCCCATCCTGCCCAGGGGCACGTCCGGGCGGGAGCCGGCCGGGAACGCGGGTGGGTCGAACGGCGTGTCGATGGCCCCCGGCGCGACGACGTTGACGCGCACGCCATGAGGCCCGCCGATGACCGCGAGCGACCGCGCGAGCCCCTCGAGCCCGGCCTTCGCGGCGGCATAGGCAGGTGACCGGGCGGACCCCTCCGCGGCGCCCACGATGCTCCCCACGAGGACCACGCATCCCTGTGCGGCGACGAGGGCCGGCCACGCAAGGCGCACCGCCTCGAACGGGGCGGTCAGGTCGACCGCGAGGACCTCCGCCCAATGGGTCGGGTCATCCCAGGGCCCCGACGGCGGGATGCCCGCCGCGCAGACGAGCGCGTCCAGCCTCCCGTCGGGAGTCGCTCGCCCGAGGGCCTGGGTGAGGGCGCCCGGGTCCCGGACGTCACCCAGCACGACGTCAGCGCCGGCGGGTGCGTCGGGCCGGCGCACGAGCGCGGTCACGAGCCAGTCGTCCGCGAGGAGGCGCTCGATGACCGCGCGCCCGACTCCTGACGCGCCGCCGGTGACGAGCGCACGGCGCGGCGACGCCTCGGGACGTGGGTCGATGGACGACATGCCGCCAATCCTACCGGCCGGCGAGGCGGTCAGCGCGGACCGGGTCGCCGTGCCGGTCCAGTGGCTCGTGCCGATCGTGCCATGGGCCTGCACGGCCAGCATGGCGGTCCGTCCTCCGGGTTGCGGTCCGGTACCGAACGGGTGACGTGCCGGTACCGCCGACCCATGGGCGAAGGGTCCGCTCGGTGTAGACTCCCGGCGTTGTCGGCAGTCGCGAGCCGCGGCCCACGTCGGGCGATGCTCGCATCCAGGTGAGGCAGCGACCGATCGTCATGGCCATCCAGCAGGCGCCCAGGGTGATCAATCCGTGGCACGTCGCCCAGCAGCAGTTCGACCGTGCGGCCGCGCTGCTGGAGTTGGACCCAGGGTTGCGCGAGGTCCTGCGCGAGCCTCGTCGCGAGTTCAAGATCCACTTCCCGGTCAAGATGGACGACGGGTCTGTGCGGGTGTTCACGGGCTACCGGGTCCATCACAACCTGACCCGGGGGCCGGCCAAGGGCGGCATCCGCTACCACCAGGACGTGAACCTCGACGAGGTCAAGGCCCTCGCCATGTGGATGACCTGGAAGTGCGCGGTGGTGGGCATCCCGTTCGGTGGCGCGAAGGGTGGCGTGGCGGTCGACCCCAAGCAGCTCTCGAAGCGCGAGCTCGAGGGTCTCACACGGAGGTTCACGACCGAGCTCGCGGTGGTCATCGGGCCGGAGAAGGACATCCCGGCGCCTGACGTCAACACCAACGCCCAGGTGATGGCCTGGATGATGGACACCTACTCCATGCACGCCGGCTACACGGTCCCGGGCGTGGTCACGGGCAAGCCGGTCTCGCTGGGCGGCTCGGAGGG
>DAOTUX010000299.1:0-2958 GCA_034436475.1 Chloroflexota bacterium
GCCTCCGACTCGCTCTCCTGGTCGCCGCGAGCGATCGACATCAGCCCGCGTAGCCCGATCGCGAGTGGCAGGAGCCCCAGGTATCGGACCCATCCCGATGCCACAGCCACGATCGCCGCCCCGAGCAGGACGCTGACCACGGTGAGCAGCCCGATGCCAAGATACTGTCCGACCACGACCTGGCGGCCCGATGGTCGCCCGCGCGCGAACCAGCCGACGAGCAGGAACGCATCGTCGAGGTTCGTGGCGACGAACAGCCCGATGGCGACGCCGGCCGTGGAGAGCAGGTCCATCGCTGGAGCCTAGCCTCCAGCCACGGATGGATGCAGGTCCCGGTGCCTCGCTCCAGCACTCGCGTGCGCGGGCCCCGGGAAAAACGGCGAAACCCGGCCGCACACACACGGTACCAGCGGCGTCACCGGGGGGTCCGGACCTCGGCATGGGGGTACCCCACCACTGCGCCCCCATACTCATGACATGGACACCGACGCGGACGCCCTTGGCGCAGCCTGGCGCCGGACGCAGGAGGCCCTGCCGACCGGGTGGCAGCTAGAAGGCCTGCGTTGCGCCTCGGACGGTCTGGCGCCGGACCAGCGGTCGGACGACTGGATCGCTGTCGCGGTCGGGCCCGACGGCGAGGAGCGCCGGGTACGTGCCGCGGACCCCTTCGAAGCGCTGGATGGGCTCGTGAAGTCGATCGGGTGACCGATCCCCTCGGGACGCAACCGGCGGTCGTGCGCCGCCGTCTTCTCCCGGTGGTGGGCGGCACAGAGTGACTGGAGGTTCGACGCGTCGTCCCTGCCGCCGTGGATCTTGGGGACGATGTGGTCCACGTCGGTCGCCGTACGGCCGCAGAGCGGAGCCCCGAGGCGGGCCCTCCAGCCGCAGGTGGGGTGCCTGCGTAGCTGCGTGGCCCGTCGTCGCTGCCACTCGGACCCGTACCCTCGCTGCGTCGTCGTCCCACCGCCGCAGGCGATACAACGCCCAGTGCGAGACGTGACGCGCAGGCAGCCCGGGCAGGGATGCGCCCTCATCAGCGCTCTCGCGCGCGTTCCTTATCGTCCAGGATATCGGTCACCGTCGCCGGGCTGAACACGCCGGTCCGGATGACGATGCCGGCCACGATGAGCGCGACCGGGCCGAGGATGGCGAGGTCCTCGTCGGTGAGGTTCATGTATCGCGCGGCGATGGCGAGCAGGATCGCGGCCAGGAAGCTGGCGGTGAGGGCGGGCTCCTTCTGCGTGGTGTAACGGAGGAAGCGGTCCATCACAGCGCTCCGATCGCGGCAACGGCGGCGGCCTTGACCCGCTCGCGCTCGGCCGCGACCTCGTCGGCGCAATCGGTCGAGGGGGTCGGGGCTGGTCGGACCTTCGACACCGCCCTCGCGTTCACCCATGCTGTCCGGCTCTTGCCGTCGAGCTCGGAGCTGATGAGGACGTAGCTGCCGCTTGGGTCGTGACCGAGGTGGTCGCGTGTCAGGGGCGGGTCGACGGTGCCGATGGCGAGACCACCCGGGTAGTCGTAGAGCTTGCTGCCGTCCCGGACGGTACAGACCTGGCCGCTGGTGTAGTCGCGGGTGGACATGTACCGCACCTCCGAGTGGTCGGTGCCATGGCCGCCCACGGCGCTGAACGCGGCCTTCATCGATGCCGTCTTGCCCGGGCAGGGCTTGACGTCCTGCCAGTCGCGGTGGCCGAGCGGGATGACCTTGGGATACCTGTGCTTCAGCTCATCCCACAGGGCGACCATCGAGCGCTGCTGCGCCTCGGTCGGTCCCGCCTTCGCGGTGCCCGCCACCTCGACGCTGATGACCAGGACGTTGGGGCTCGTGTCCGGCCAGTACCGCCCGCAGGCTGCCTTCGCATGACTGGCACCGTAGTAGCCGCCGGGGTCGTCGGTGCGGCGGATGGCCTTCGGGTTGATGGACCCGCTGATGCGGTCCTCGGGCAGGCAGCGCACCACCTCGCCGTCCGCCCAGCGATCGGTCGCCTGCTCGACCGTGTAGTGGACCGAGACGCCCCGCGCCGGATCGCGGCTCAGGTACTGGGCGACGTTCTTCCCTTCAGCGACATGCCACACGACGGCGAGCGTCGGCCACCGACCACGGGGACCGTAGTCGTTCGCGGCCGGATAGGGGATGCGCTGGTCGTCGAAGCCCATCAGCCCTTCAGCCTCGGCAGGTCGACCGACAGCAGGCCGGCAACGGTCAGGAGCAAGGGGACCAGCACGGAGGCCCTCGCATCGTAGTCATCGATCAACGCACCGAGCAGGACGATCACCACGACGACCCCGATGAGCAGCAGGGCCGCGACCTGGCGCGCCCAGCGGTAGTCCTCGGGCGCGAGGGGCTCATGGCTCACGGGGATCGTGCCGGCGGACCGGGAACAGGCCACGGTCCACTAGCCAGGGGATGAGCCTGGCGCCGGTGACCACGCCAAGGACGTAGCAGATGGCCCCGAACAGGATCGGCTCGAGCAGGCTCACACGCGACGACGCGTCGGCCGGGCAGAGGGCGCCGACCCGGCCCGACGCATCGTGAGGGGGACGGAGATCGGGTGCATGCCCACGGTCTACGGCTCCCTCGGGCCAGCGTCAACCCGGGGACCCGACGGATGTGCGGGATCCCGTACGAACAGACCGGTCCCGGCGGGCGCTCGATGGTCCCCGACCGGGTCCGGGTGTCAGGGCGCGACGGTGATGACCGCCCGCATGCCGGCCGGGTAGTGCCCGGGGATGTGGCAACCCGCGAGCGTCGGTCCAGGTTCGGCGAAGGTCATCGTGAGCTCCTTCGTCTCGCCGGGCGCCACTGCGATGGCATCGGGCTCGTCGTGCGACATCGTGCCTCCCTGCATCGTCGTCTCGTGGGCCTCTTGATACGCCTCGTCACCGACGACGAACTCGTTGGGGATGGCACCGCTGTTGGTGACGACGCACGTGACCGGGAAACCGACCGGGACG
>DAOTUX010000300.1:0-2201 GCA_034436475.1 Chloroflexota bacterium
GCATGCGGCGATGGCACCCACCGCGAGTGCGACAAGCATGGCGGTCCTCACAGCGCCTCGATCGCCGCGCTCAGCTCGTCGGCCGCGAGGGCCCCCTCGAACTTGGCCGACATCGAGCCGCGTCCGTCCACCACCGCAACGAACGGCTCGGTGAGCAGGTTCCATGCCGTGGTCCATGCGGCCGGCTGGAGCTCGCCGGTCGCGTCCAGGATCGGCTGGAGCGTGCCGCCGCGCATCTCCATCAGGTAGGGCTCCACGTTGATGAACGTCAGGTCCGGGTGGTCGGCAGCCACCGTCTTGACCGTCTCGAGGATCGGGCCGCACATCGCGGTCTCGCAGAAGGCCGGCGTCGCGAACACGACCACGAACGGCTCCCCCGCGGCAAGGGAATCGGCGATCGAGGTCTCATAGAACCGCGGCTCCGGGTCCCTGTCCGAGGACAGCCGGGCCAGGTCTCCGCCGACGTCGTCCGCCGTCGGGGTGTCCACCGACGGCGCCGGCGCGCCGATGGCCGGCGTGATGGGATCGGCCAGCACGTCGTAGTCGGCGCGCACCGTCTGGGTCGACCCATCGGGGAAGGTCGCGTTGAACCGAGTGCCCCATCGACCGTCCGACGGGAAGGTGATGTCGGCGGCGTACAGGCCGCGGACGTCCTCGAGGGCCCAGAGGAACCGGGACTCGGCCTCGAACACGACCTCGTCCTTCGACTCGTCCGCGTCGTAGAACAGCAGATCGACGGTCACGTCCGGCGCGGCGAGCAGGGTGTTGGCCCGGTCCGCGATGGAGAACAGGAACCGGTTGGGACCCGCTGCGAGCTCGGAGCTGACGAGGATCGGGATCATCGCCGGGCCGCCATCGCTCGGGGCGGGAACGACCACCCGCTCAGGCGTGGGGGTGGGCGGCGCCGATGACCCGCAGGCGGCGATGAGGAGGGCGATCGGGACAAGGGCGAGGGCTCGGTGCATCTGTCGGGACTCCCTGGGTGCGTGGGTTGACCTGTGGCGGTCGAAAGGGATGGACGACGCATGGATGCGAGGTGGTGGCATCTACGGGTCCGGCTGGGCGTGGGGACGCGCACGCAACGCGAGCTGGCGGTCGATCCGGCGTCCCTCCACCTCCTCCGCGTGCAACCAGACGCGGACGGCGAGCACGATGCCGATGATGAAGACGAGGTCACCCACGGCCCACATCAGGCCTCCGGCAAGCGCCTGATCCTCGAGAGGGGTGGGCCCCCATGCGCGCTCGACGCTGGCGTAGTGCGGATAGAGGACGGAGCTGGCGGAGAAGATCGCCAGGCCCAGGAACGAGCTCCAGGGCATGCCGAGGGCGAGATATCCGACGCGGGTGACCGGAGACAGGCGGCGCGGGGTCGGGTCCAGGGCGACGACCGGCCACCAGAAGAGCAGGCCGCTCACCAGGAACACCATGTGCTCGAGGTAGTGGAGCAGGGGGTCATCGAGGGCGGCGTCGAACAGGGGGCTGAAGTGCGCCACGTAGCCGAACGCCCCGAACACTATCCACGCGACGAGGGGGGATGCGAGCAGCAGCAGCCCCCGCGAGTGCAGGACGGGTAGGAGCACGCGCCTGCGCGCGCCCGCCGGCGCCGCGCGCATCGTCTGGGTGACCGGCGCACCGAGCAGCAGCAGTGGCGGGACGACCAGCACCAGGAGGAGGTGCTGGACCATGTGCACGCTGAACAGCGTGGTGTCGTACCGGTCGATGGGGGACTGCAGCGCGACGATGAGCATCGCGAGTCCGGCGAACCAGGCGAGCGTCCGACGACGAGGGACGGGGTTGCCCGGGTGCGCCCGATCGATGGAGCGGACGGCTCGCAGATAGAGCCAGCCGGCCAGGATGACGGGCAGCCACACCTCCACGTCGAACGACCACCCGGTCCAGAGCGTGGAGATCTCCGGCGCTCCCGGCGCCGCCCCATGCGCGCGCACCACTGCCGGGACACCGACCGTGACCACGGCCGACAGCGCGACCGTCGTCGACGCGGTCCTTCCCAGGGCGCCGGGCCAGCGCTCCATCACGCGGTGGGCTCCAGGGACGCTCGGTCCGTCCGTTCCGGAGTGGCGCCCGACCGCGTCACCGTGACCTCGCGCGCCGGAGGCTCTGCGACCAGGCGACCGCCGCGGACCGTCGCCCCGATGACCATCGCCGCACCGATGAGCACGACGTTCTTGATGATGTACTGG
>DAOTUX010000301.1:0-4209 GCA_034436475.1 Chloroflexota bacterium
CTGACCCGCCTCCTCGGCGGGGGCGAGCGGGTCCCAGCGGCACGCAGGGCAGATGAGCGTCTCAGCATCGAGCTGGGTCTCGCAATGGGGGCAGAAGTGCCAGTCCACGGTCTCGTCACTCCAGGGTCGCCAGATCACGGTGGATGAGCGCGCCGCCCAGGATCGGGCGACGTGGCGACCCTATCGCGACCCATGGTCCTGCCGCGATCCCCCGGAGGTCCTCGGCTTCGGGGGGTTGCAGCCAGTCCGGTACGCTCACGTGTGGTGACCGGCAGCAGGACCCTGGACCGATTCGCCCATCGGTGGATGGGGGCGGTCGCGCGCCGACGTCCTGCCACGCTTGCGATACGATGCGGGGCGGTGCCACGGTCGAGTCCCGGCCGGCTCCAGGGAGTTCGTGGATAGCGTCGTCCTGCTGCTCAACGCGGATTACGAGCCCCTGAACGTGTGTGACGTTCGGCGGGCATTCCGCCTCGTCTTCGGACAGAAGGCCGAGGTGATCCAGTACGACCACCTCGACATCGTCACCGCGCGCGCCGTCTACCGGGCGCCCAGCGTCATCCGTCTCCAGCACCGCATCCGACGGCCGCGGCCGCGAGTGCGGCTGTCGCGCCGCGAGGTGTTCGCCCGCGATGGGCATGCGTGTCAGTACTGCGGCCGCCAGACCGGCGACCTCACCCTGGACCACGTCCTGCCGCGCCACCGGGGCGGCGGGCATGCGTGGGACAACCTGGTGACGGCGTGCAAGGACTGCAACCATCACAAGGGTGGCCGGCTGCCCCACGAGGCGGGAATGCGCCTGCTCCGCGCACCGCATGAGCCACGCTGCGATGTGTACTCGCAGTTCACGCCATACCTCCACGACCCACGCAACGAGGCATGGCGCGACTACCTGTTCGTCGCCGCCGACTGAGCCCCACCTCGGTGGCATCGGAGCCGACACCGACACCCTCGCAGCGTGCGCGCGGAGCCGGCCAGGGTGAGGACCAGTCGGGCCCCCTCATGGGACAGGCCCCCGCCATCGACCCGGGCCCCGACGGCCTGGCGATCCTGGAGCGACTGTGGTCTGCTGGGCACGCCGCGTTCCTGGTGGGGGGATGCGTGCGCGATCAGCTGCTGGGCCGGACGGGCCACGACATCGACGTCGCGACCGACGCGCTCCCGGAGCGGATCCTGGAGCTCCTCCCCCAAGGACGGCGACGGGGCGTGTTCGGGACCATCGATGTCGAGGGGGTCCAGGTCACCACCTTCCGGCGCGATCACACATACGCGGACCATCGACGGCCCGACCGGGTCACGTTCAGCGTGAGTGTCCAGGAGGACCTCGCCCGGCGGGACTTCACGGTCAACGCCATCGCATGGGGCAGGGACGGGGAGGCGTCCGAGGGGCCGCGGCTCGTCGACCCCACGGGTGGCGTCGCGGACCTGGATGCGCGCCTGCTGCGAGCGGTGGGCGCTCCGGACGACCGGTTCGAGGAGGACGCGCTGCGCCTCATGCGCGGGGCGCGCCTCACGGCGACCCTTGGTCTGGCCATCGAGCCCGCGACTCTCGCGGCGATGCACCGACATGGTCCCGACGTCGCCTGGCTGTCCCCCGAGCGGGTGGGCGAGGAGCTGCGACGGATGCTCGGGGCGCCCCGGCCGTCCGACGCCATCCGGCTGCTGGACACCATGGGCTCCCTGGCGGTGATCGTGCCGGAGGTCACCGCCCAGCACGGCGTGCCACAGGCCAAGATCCCCGGGGACGACCTGTTCGACCATGCCATGCGCACCATGGACGCCGCGGCATCGCTCGCCGGGAGCTCGCTCGCGCTCGTGACCGCGGGCCTGCTCCATGACATCGGCAAGCCCACCACCGCCTCGGACGGGCACTTCATCGGGCATGCGGAGGTGGGGGCTCGGATGGCCCGTGTGGCCCTCGAGCGCTTGCGTGCGCCGGGTGTGCTCGTGGAGCGGGTCGTGCGTCTCATCGCCGAGCACATGTTCCAGTTCCGGCCCACGTGGACCGATGCCGCGGTGCGTCGCTTCCTGCGGCGCGTCGGGCCCGACCTCGTGGACGACCTGCTGCTGCTGCGCGAGGCGGACGACATCGGCAGTGGCGTCGTGCCAGGCCGGGACCTAGGGACCCTGCGCAGCCGGCTGGATGCCCAGCGACGCGCCGGCGCGCCACTCCGACTTGCCGACCTGGTGGTCAACGGCAACGACCTTGTGCGAGAGACCGGACGATCGCCAGGCCCCTGGGTGGGTGCGTATCTGGAGCGCCTGCTGGCGTCCGTGGTCAACGATCCGCGTCGCAACCGCCGCGACGTGCTCCTGGGCGACGTCCGACGCTGGCTGCATGCCTCGGAGGGCACGCGCCCGACGTCCTCGGGACCTGGGTTCCTGTAGCCTCCGAGGGTGATCGAGATGCTCCTCCAGGCGGACCGCCTGCTGACCGTGGACATGACCGAGCAGGCGGACGCCATCTACCGGCGGGTCGCCGAGCAGGACCCGCGCAACGCCATCGCGGTGGTGGGCATGGCACGCTGTGCGCTGGCCCGTGGCGAAGATCAGGAGGCGTACCGGCTGGCCGCGCGAGCCCTCAGCATCGATCCGGAGAACGACATGGCGCGCAGGATGACGGCACGCATGGCGGAGGTGCTCGCGTACCGTGGGGAGACGGTGGCGGTCGCACCGGAGCCCCCGAGCGCCCCGCCAGGTTCGCCGGCCCTCACCCAGGTCCCCACGACATCACCGCGGGCTGCCTCGGCCAGCCGGTCGTGGCTCGACCGGATCCGGGGCCGCTGACTCCCATGCGCGTCCTTGTCACCGGCGGTGCCGGCTACGTGGGCTCGGTCACCGTCGAGCGGCTCATCGACGCCGGCCACGACGTGACCGTCCTGGACTCCTTGGTGACTGGGCATCGGGAGGCCGCCGAGCCGCTCGCGACCCTGGTGGAGGGCAGCCTCGGCGACCAAGCGCTCGTGGAGCGGGTGCTCGCCGAGCGCTCGATCGAGGCCGTGCTCCACTGCGGCGCCCGTTCCCTGGTCGGTCAGTCGATGAGCGACCCGGCGCTGTACTACCACGAGAACGTCATCGGTGGCATCCGCCTGATCGACGCGATGCGCGCCTCGGGGGTGGACCGGATCGTGTTCTCGTCCACCGCGGCCACCTACGGGGATCCCGAGCGAGTGCCGCTCGTGGAGACGGACCCCACACGACCCATCAACACGTATGGCGCCACCAAGCTCGCGTTCGAGGGCGCCATGCGTTGGTACGGCATCCATGGCCTCCGCTCGATGTCCCTGCGCTACTTCAACGTGGCGGGCGCCAGCGAGCGGCACGGCGAGGACCACGACCCCGAGACCCACCTCATCCCGAACCTCCTGCGGGCAGCTCGCTCTGGCCAGCCAGCCACACTGTTCGGGGATGACTACGCCACGCCCGACGGCACGCCCATCCGGGACTACATCCACGTGCTCGATCTCGCGGACGCCCACCTCCTGGCACTGGAATGGACCGGCTCAGCGCCGTCGGGGGCGGCCGAGGTGCTCAACCTGGGCTCGGGCGGCGGGTTCTCGGTGCGCGAGGTGCTGGCCGCCGTCGACCGGGTCGTGGGAAGGCCCATCCCCGTGACCATCGGGCCCCGACGCGCAGGCGACCCCCCCGTCCTGGTGGCCTCCATCGACAGGGCGCGCGACGTGCTGGGCTGGACACCACACCGCAGCCACCTGCCCGAGATGATCGGGTCGGCGTGGGCCTGGGAGCAGCGGCGCGGCGCTTGACTGGCAGCCATATATGGCTATGCTCCGGACATGAAGCGGACCACTGTGATGCTGGACGAGGCCGCATACGCGGAGCTTGAGGGCTATGCTCGTCGGGACGGCGTGTCGACCGGTCGCCTCATCCGGGACGCCATGGAGCTGTACCTGACGGATCGGGAGCGACGCGAGACAGACGCTCCGATCCCGCTGCCCTCCTTCGTGGGCGCCATCGACGAGCCGGACATCCAGGGCGCCGACGTCGAGGAGTACCTCGCCGCCTGGCTCCCGATCCATGAGGAGGACGAGCGCAACGGACCGTGGGCGCTGACGAGCGAGGGCGGCGGTGCCCGTCGTCGTTGACACGAGCGTCGTGGTCGCGGTGTTCAATCGCGCCGATCGGCTCCACGCGGCAGTGGTGCGTGCGATGGGCGCCGAGCGATCGGCCATCCATGTCCCGCAGACCGTG
>DAOTUX010000302.1:0-2758 GCA_034436475.1 Chloroflexota bacterium
CATGGACAACGACGACCGCAATCTCGAGGCTCTGGTCAGCCCTGATGGCGCGCAGGCCGGGCTGGTCGACCGCACGACCACGGAGCCACCGCCGGGGCAGGTGGTGCACACCGTGCCGGGCTGGCGGAACCGTGACCCGCTCGACCGCGAGGAGCGAGAGATCAAGGACAACGTGCTGCGCCTGGGCAGCATGGTCAGCGACCAGGTGCTGCGCGCCATCGACGCGCTGGAGAAGCACGACGCGATGCTCGCCCTGGGCGTGATCGCGGGCGATGGCCGTCTGAACGAGGCGCAACGACTCATCACCGCCCTGGTCGCCAGGACCATCGCGACCCAGCAGCCCGTCGCGCGCGACCTGCGCTTCATGCTCGCCCTGGACCACGTCGCCTACGACCTGGAGCGCATGGGTGACCACGCGTCGTCCGTGGCCAAGCAGGCGCGCAAGCTGGCGCCACTGCCCAACGTGGGCTCCAACGGGCACCTCTCGGAGATGGGCCGCCTCGTGGCCCAGATGATCAGGGACGTGCTACGGGCGCTGGTGGACGTGGACGAGCAGGCCGCGCGTGAGGTCGCCGCACGCGACGATGAGATGGACCGCCTCTACCACGCGACGTTCGACCAGATGCTGGACGCGATGCGGGCGGACCCGAGCAACGTGGACGGAGGTGCGCGCGTGCTGTTCGCGGCGCACTACCTGGAACGCATCGGCGACCGGGTGACGAACATCGTGGAGGACGTGGTGTTCCTGGCCACCGGGGAGACGGAGGATCTCAACGGCTGATGGACGGGGCGGCATCGACCCACCGGGACGAGGAGCCGCACCGCCACCGCCGGCTCATCCTCGCCAGACCGGGAGACGCCGTCGGCCGGCGCGCCTGGTCTGGGACCGTCGAATCGCGGCGGCTGTCGGACAAGGGCCGGCGCCACGTGGCCCGGCTGGGCCGGTTCCTGGCCGGGCGGGACGTGGATGTGACCACGATCGGCAGCGGCACGGATGAGCGCGACCGGGAGACGGCGGACATCCTCGGTGCCAGCCTCGGCTGCCAGGTGATGGTGGACAGCCGGCTGCGCACCGGCCTGCGGCTGCCGGGCCTGGGAGAGGTGCTGGACGACCTGGCCCTGCGTGACGACCGGCCGGTGGAACGACAGCGGCTGCTGCTGGTCGTCCATGAGCCGGTGGCGTCGATGTTGCTGGTGCTGCTCACCGACAGCCCGGGCGTGGACCTCGCGTCCGGCGGGGCGGCGTCACTGCGGCTGCACGGGCCCGTGGGGCCGGGGTGCGCGAGCGTCGGCTGGCTGGTGGTGCCGTCGATGCTGCGCGGACTCAAGGGCGCGGGCTCGCGGCGCAAGGCCGAGGCGTCGCCCGCGCCGGTCACGACCGAGGCTGCGGCCGAGGAACGGGAGGCGGTGCCGGTCTGAGGCGGCCGCGGGGTATGCTCCGCGGCCCATGGCCGACCGCACCGAGCTTGCCTCGATCCATCTCCTGCGGCACGCGCACGCGGGGGATAGCACGACCTGGGAGGGTCCGGATGCCCTCCGGCCGCTGACCAAGCGCGGCAGGCGGCAGGCGGACCGCTTGGGCAGGTTCCTCCTCGTGGGTGGGGTGCGGCCCGACGCCATCGTGACCAGCCCCAAGGTGCGCGCACGCCAGACGGCGGACATCGTCGCGGAGCACCTGGGGATGTCGGTCGAGGAGGATCCGCGGCTGGGTGACGGCTACGACCTGGCCCACCTGGAGGCGATCGCGCGCTCGACCGGGGTCCGGGCTCCGATGCTGGTCGGGCACGACCCGGACCTGTCGTTCGCGCTGGCCGGGCTGTGCGGGGGTGGCGGCCTGGCCATGCGCAAGGGGTCGTTGGCCACGTTGGACGTCCGGCTGCCGCTGCGATCAGGTTCGGGGATGCTGCGCTGGCTCGTGCCGCCGGACCTGCTCGGCGACGACTGACCGTTCCGCGCGGGCGGCCGCCACGCAGCGGGGTGGTTGCCGGTTGGCGGGTTCGACGCCGCCGACCGCCAGCCAGCAGTGGCCATGGTGATAAGCGGGTGCGGCAGGTCGGCGGACACGACATGGTCCTCGATCCACGCTCGCGATCGACACCTGGACCGGCCCCCGATCTCGGCCGTCGCGCCTACCAGCACGCGGGTTGCTGACTGGCGGGTCGCCGCGATGGAGCCGCCACCCAGCAGGTGATTGCTGCGCGGCGGGTCAGGGGCTGGTCCGTTGGCACTGGCCGCGCGCTACTCCATCGGTGGGATGGGACCCGGCAGGATCACCGCCTCGAACGACTCGCCGCCGGTCTCCTGCAGCAGGATCGCGCTGAGTCCCTCGTACGCGCCACTGCCCGTGAGGTGGGTGGCACCCCGCCACGTGAAGCCGGGCTGCGTGATGGGCATCACGAAGGTCCCCGACCAGGACCCCGCGTCGTTGGTGATGGTGGACGTCCCCCAGACCACGCCGACCGAGCCCGGATGGATGTCCCGGTCGAAGGTCGAGGTCATCTCTCCCGCTGATATAACCCGGTGTAGGGGTCGATGATGGCACCGACCTCCACGGGGAGACCGGCGCCTCGCTATCCGGCAGATGACCGTTGCGACTAGAGTCCGGCCCCCGACGCTCGGTCGTGAACGGTGATCGGGATCCTGCGGCGATGACCGGTGATGGGACCCATCAGCAGACGTCGGCCGGGACGAGTGGGCACCCTTGGGTGGTCCGCCGAAGGAGGGTGCCCGCATGACGACGGTCGGCATAGACATCGGA
>DAOTUX010000303.1:0-13013 GCA_034436475.1 Chloroflexota bacterium
GATGGGCTCGCGCGCGGCCCGTCGCTGATGGAGGCGCCCCCGGGCACCACCGAGCTGGGCATCGACATCATCAAGGTCGACCGGATCCGTGACGCCCTCGCGCGACACGGCGACCGCTTCCCGCGACGCATCCTCACCGACGCCGAGTACGCGTACGTCCGCAACCGACCCGAGAACCTGGTCGGTCGCTGGGCCGCCAAGGAGGCCGTGAGCAAGGTGCTCGGCCTAGGGGTGCGCGGCGTAGGCTGGCGTGAGATCGAGGTCGTGCGCCTGCCCACCGGCCAGCCCACGATCCGGCTCCACGAGCGCGCGCGGGCCCGGGCCGACCAGCTGGGCATGACGCGTGTCGCGGTGTCCATCAGCCATGAGCGAGACTATGCCGTGGCCATCGCGCTGGGCATCCGCACCCAGGGCGGCGAGTTCGTGTTCCCGGTCGACATCGAGGCACGTCTCGACGAGCGCGAGCGTGCCATCCTGGCTCGGATGCGCAGGCTGCGGGAGCTCGAGGCATCGAGCGGCGGGGCATGATCGACCGACCTGCGAGGTCGGGACGACCGCGCGGCAACACCGGGGACGGCCCGCCGACGCCGGTGCGCCTCGACGCGTCGCTCGTCACGCCCTTCCTGCCTGACCGCCCGGCCGATGGGCACAAGGGCACGTTCGGGCACGTCCTGGCCGTCGCGGGTTCGCTCGACTGGGCGGGCGCGGCCCTGCTCGCCGGCACGGCCGCCCTGCGCGCCGGTGCGGGTCTTGTGACGCTCGCGGTTCCGGCGTCGCTGCAGCCGATCCTCGCGGGGCGCGTGCCCGAGCTGATGACCATGGCCCTTCCCGAGGTCGAGCCCTTCAGCATCGACCCGGCCAAGGCAGCCGATGCGATCGTCCGTCGACCACATACGGCACTGGTCCTGGGTCCCGGCCTCCGACCGGGGCCGCCGACCACGGACCTAGTGCTCCGCCTCATCGAGGGATCGGGGGAGCCGACCGGCGCGGGTGGCGGCGGCGCGCACGGCGTCCCGGCGCCGGCGGTCATCGACGCGACCGCCCTCGCCGCGCTCGCCACGGTCGAGGACTGGTGGGACCGACGCGTCCGCCTCTGTGTGCTGACACCGCATCCGGGCGAGTTCGCTCGGCTGGACGGGACGCCCGTGGGCACCTCGGATGATGAGCGCCGCGAGCGCGCCCGAGTCGCCGCCGCACGCTGGGGCACGGTGGTCGTGCTCAAGGGCGCCCGCACCGTCGTGGCGGCACCGGATGGGCGCGTCGCGTGGGCACCCTTCGCGAACCCGGCTCTGGGCACAGGCGGGACCGGGGACGTGCTGGCGGGGGTGATCGCGTCGCTCCTGGGCCAGGGTGTGCCCACGTGGGAGGCGGCGTGCCTGGGGGTACATCTGCACGGCGCCGCCGGGGAGCGGGTGCGTGAGCGGACCGGGGATGCCGGGGCGCTGGCATCCGACCTGCTCATCGAGCTGGCGCTCGCGCGCCGTGATCTCGTGCGGCGAGGCGCCGAGCGACGCATCGGCTTCGCGCCACGGTGACCACCGTGTCGGACGCTGACCTCCGACCGCGCCCGTCCATCGAGGATCGCCTGCGGTCCGCGGGACTGCCGCCCCTCGATCGGCCGGCATGGCTGGAGATCGACACCGCGGCCCTGCGGCACGACCTCGCCGTCATCTCGGAGCGGGTGGGTCCTGGCACGCGGGTCTGGCCGGTGGTCAAGGACGACGCCTACGGGCATGGCATCGAGGTCGCGGCACGCAGCTTCGTGTCAGCGGGGGCGGCCGGCGTGTGCGTGGCCACACTGGGCGAGGCGCAGGCGATCCGGTCCGCGGGGATCGATGCGCCGGTGCTCATCCTGTACCCGGTGCCCGACGGGGCGCTCCTCGATGCGGTCCTCGCGGGGTTCGCCATCACGGTCTCCACCAGTCATGGCGCCGCTGCCGTGGCGCGGGAGTGGCGGGCGTCGGGGGCAGCGGCACGGGGCACCCGCCTGACCGCCCACGTGGAGGTGGACACCGGGTTCAGTCGGATGGGCGTCCGGCCCGAGCGCATCGCCGAGGCCATCGACCTGCTCGGCCAACCAGGCATCGACATCGCCGCCCTCTGGTCGCACCTCGCGACGCCCGAGGACGCCGCGACCTCCGACGAGCAGGAGCACCGCCTCGCGACGGCGGTCGACCTGGCGCGCCGATCGGGGGTCGCGACCACCCATCTGGCGGCCTCGGGCGGCCTGCTGACCGGGCGCGGCGTGGATGCCATGCTCGTCCGACCGGGGCTGCTCGCGTACGGTGTGCTACCTGGTGAGACGGCGAAGGGCGACCCAGCGGCGACGGCCGCTCTTCGTGCTCGACTGCGGCCCGCGATGCGCCTGGTCGCCCGGCCCATGCGCATCGAGGGGGTCCCGGCGGGAACGCGCGTGGGCTATGGGGGCACGTGGGTCGCACGGCGTGCGACCCGGATCGCCACGCTGCCCGTCGGCTATGGCGACGGATACGCCCGGGCCTCGACCGGCGGGGACGTGCTCGTCCGAGGGCGTCGGGTGCCCGTGGTCGGTGTCGTATCCATGGACGCCTGCACGGTGGATGTCACGGACGTGCCGGGCGTGGGTCTCGACGACGAGTTCGTCCTGATGGGTGGCCAGGGAGACGACGCGATCACCACGGCCGCGCTGGCGCAGCGGCGCAACACGATCCCCTGGGAGGTGCTCACCGGGATGGCGCGCCGGCTGACCCGGGTGTACGATGCCGCGGCTGGCCCATCGGGCGTGCGGACGCTCGCCGGCGAGACCCTGGTCCGTTGAGCGCTGCTGTGGGTGCTCGAGGGGCCGCATCGTGTGCCTCGGGGTGGTGATCGGGTCCGATGATCATCTCGGCCGGAAGGTCAGGGGCGGGTGCCGCGACCCGCGCCCGCTGCTAGGGGGGATCTGGTGCCTGACCGGGGGTGGTCGCCGCCACGCTCCCGCACGACGAGGGGGCGCTCGTGATGAACCCAGCCCGCCTGCCCGACATCGCGTCGCGTGAGGAGTTGGTCGAGTTCGTGGCCCGCGAGATCCAGGTCCGCGGGCTGACCGGTCCCGCGGTGATGTTCCTCGAGTCGAGCCGTGCCTATGGCCCGCTGGGGAGCCAGGCGATGCTGTTCTTCGACCCAGTGCTGCGCAGCCTGTTCGGGGGCGACCTCGCCGAGGCACAGCGAGTCCTCGCCGACGACGCCGGCATCGAGCGACTCATCGAGCGCCTCGAGGAGGTCGACGAGGACCAGGTCCTCGACGCCTGAGCGCCAGCGCGCGGGTTCACCCGGCTGAGCCCGACTACCATGACGCCGTGTCCACGGTCTCGCTCGCCTTCTTCGCCATCGACCATGGGACCGCCACCGTCGCGGCATCCCTGATCGCGCCGGTCGCGGGTCGGTTCCGACTGCTCGCATCGGCCGTCGCGCCACGTGGGGTGGAGGTCGAGGCGCTGCTCCAGGATCTGGTGCTCCGGGTCGAGGCGATCGACCCCGCGCTCCTGGGGACGACCACCGGCTGGCACCGGTGGGCCCGCCTCGAGAGTGCCACGCGCACACCGCGGCGAGTGTTGTGCGTGGCGACGAGCCAGCGTGTGGGCGATGACCTGGCCCGGATGTTCGCATGGCGGGGCTGGTCCATCGCGGGCCATGTCGATGCGTCGCGCCTCGATCCGCTGACCGCCCTGACACTGTGCCTTGCGCCCGACGTGGATGCCATCGCGGTGGCCGCCGGAGGTCGCGGGGACGACGAGCAGCGGCTGCGCCGGCGTCTCACACCCCTGCTTGGCGCTGTGCTGGTGGAGCGACCCGGCGTCCCGCTCCTGGTGTGCGGCCCTGGCGACTGGCCCGAACTCGCGGGTCCCACGGTCGTGCCGCTCGGCGCACCCGACACTGACGCGGACCAGCCCGATGCCGCGCTCGCGGCGGTGCTCGCGTCGATCGGGCGTGAACGCGCGGCCCACGCTGGGCAGGACGCGGACGGATCGGACCCGACCACGCCGGGCGAGGAGGTCCCCGACGGCCGCCTGGCCATGGCCGAGGCGGTCGCGACGCTCGCCACGCTCCTCGACCGCAGGGTCGAGGCTGTCGACGTCGGCCATTCGGCGGGGGCGCGCATGCTGGCTGGGCCGGCTGGCCCCGAGCGGCGGATCGTGACCGTGGACGCGGCGCTCATCCCGACGCTCGCGGACGATGGGCCGCGGCCCCCGCAGGTCGCCTGGGGGATTGCCACCGCGGTCGAGGACATCACCGCCTGGTGCTCCATCCGCACCGACCCGTTCACGCTCGCCGACCGGCTGCGCAACCTGTGGCTCGCACCCTGGCGGGACACGGCCGGAGATGGTGCCCGGCTGCGACTCGCCGCCCTCCGGGCGGCCCTCGTGCGGCTGGACCGCGCATGGCACGCACGGTCCGGGGCGGGGAGCGCGCCAGGTGACCTGATGGTGTGCAGCGGCGGTGCGTTCGCCGCCGTGCCGCCCGCGGCAGCCGCCCTCGCGGTGGTCGATGGCATGCGCGCGCCGGGTGTCCGGAACCTGTTCCACGATCACGCCCGACTCCTGGGGCCCATCGGTGCGCTGCCTGATGAGGGTGACCGGAGGCGGCTGCTCGCGGACCTGCTCGATGACGCCCTGCTGCCGGTGGGCAGCACCATCGTGATCGGGGAGGGCCGCGTCGTGGCACGCGGCCCCCTGGCGGTGCGCCTCACCAGCCAGCTCGCCCGCCGGGACATGGAGCTGGCCGCGGCTGACGTGCACGTGCTGGACCTGCCCCCGGGTGTGCCCGCAAGGGTGGGGCTGGCGAGCCGGGAATCGGGCCTGCTCGGGCTCCGGTCCCGGCGCGTGGCGGTGGAGGTGACCGGTGGCGTGGGCGGCCTGCTCGTCGACACCCGTGACATCCCGCTGCGGCTGCCCGATCGGGCGGAGCGGCGCCGGGCGCAGCTCGAGGCGTGGGAGCGGTCGGTCTGGCGGGACGACCGTTGACCGACCATCCGGTGCCCGCGGCGCGCGATCGCGAGCCTGGGACGCCCGGGGAGGCCTGGCGACTCGTGGTGCCCGCCTCGAGGCCCGTGGAGGGCCCTCGGGTGCGCCTGCGTCTTGAGCCCGGCGACCGGGCCCTCGTCGCACCGGGGGAGCGCGTGCGCGCCGGGCAGGACGTGCTCGAGCGACCGCGCGAGCGGCTGAGGCTGGAGGTGCCCATCCGACCGGACATGTCGGACCTCCTCCGCACGGAGCCGGGCTCCGAGCTCGACCCCGAGTCGCTTGGGGTGCCCCGTGGGGTGGCCGCCGTGGGTCGCCCCCAGGTCCGGCATGGCGATCGCGTGTACCTGCTCTATGTGGAGCCGGAGCGGGCCCTCCATGCCGTGGTGGCACGTGCCCCGCAGCCGGTGGCCTCCCCCGTGGATGGCCTGGTCGCCACGGTGGGCGCCGATGGTCTGCTCATCCGGGCGACGGGGTTGGGTCTGCGAGGGCCCGTGGGCTGGGGCCAGCCTGTGGTGGGACGGGTCGTCCTGGGCGTGACGGGTCCGGACGAGGAACTGCGCGCGAGCGCCATCGACATCAGCGCCGCGGGCGCCGTCCTGGTCGCGGGCGCACGGCTCGATATCGAGGCCGTGACCCGGGCTCGCGCCATCGGGGTCGCGGGCATCCTGTGCGGCGGTGCCGTGGGCCGTGAGCTGCGCCAGTTGGAGGAGTCCGACGAGCGTCAGCGGGCGGCACTGCATTCTGCGGTGCCGTTCGGGCTGCTCGCGCTCGACGGCTACGGGCGGCGTCCCATGCCCGTCATCGCGTGGGACCTCCTCGTGGCCGCCGCGGCGGAGGGGTCGCGGGTCGCGGTGGTGCCGGAGGCGGGGCTCGCGGTGGTGCCGGCGCCCCCCACGGAACGGGTGACGCAGTGGGCGCCCGATGCGGTGCGCATCACCGCCGGTGACGGCGCGGGCGCGACCGGTCGTCTGGTAGGCCTGGCCGGTCCGGTGCTGCGCCCGGGTGGGGGCTACCAGCCGGCCGGTCACGTGGTGACCGCTGCGACCACCGAGAGTCCGGCGCGCCGACGCATCGTGTGCCTCGCGGACCTCGAGCGGCTCGGCTGACCGGGGCGGCGCCCGGGTCATGGGCAGCGACCCGGTCGCGCCGACCCTCGGGTACCCTGTCCGGGTGTCCCGGGTCCCCACCGATGCGAGCATGCGGCTCCGTGTCCGCACGACCAGTGCGGCCGGCACGCGCGCGCTCGGCGCATGGCTCGCGGGCGCCGCGCGCCCCGGGGACCGGATCGCGCTCAGCGGTCCGCTGGGGGCGGGCAAGACGCAGCTGGCCAAGGGGTTCGCGCAGGGCCTGGGCGTGCCGGACGTGGTGAGCAGCCCCAGTTTCACGCTCATGGCCGAGTACCACGGCCGGCTGCCGCTGTTCCATCAGGACCTGTATCGCCTGGAGGATGCCCGGGACGCCCTCGCCGGCGGCCTCCTCGATGAGCGGCAGGACTTGGGGGTCACGATCGTGGAATGGGCCGACCGTCTGGGCGAGGAGCTCGGCAGCGAGCGTCTTGAGGTCCGCCTGGGCGTGCCGCTCGATGCGGGGCAGGGGCCCGGCCTGTTGGAGGACGCTCCGGACGCCCTTCCGGACGAGCCACGTGAGATCGTGCTGAGTGCCTCGACGGGGCATGCGCGGTATCTCGAGCGCGCCCGGTCGTGGCCGGGGGAGGCGGTGTCGTGAGGCTCGTCATCGACACGGCCACGCGGCATGCCATCGTGGCCATGGGTGCGTCGGGCGTGCCGCGGGCCTCGGTCGTGCGCGAGGTCGTGCCCGGGCGAGGCACGCCCCTGCTGAGCCTCCTCACCGAGGCGCTCACCGCCGCCGCCGCGACCATCGCCGACATCGAGGCCATCGGCGTGGGCAGCGGACCCGGCAGCTTCACGGGCCTCCGGGCGGGTCTTGCCACCGCGAAGACGCTCTGCTGGCGACGTCGGCTGACGCTCGTGGCGCTGCCCACCGACGAGAGCATCCGACGCGCCGCCCTCCTGGCTGAGCCGGCGCTCCCCGAGGCCCCGGCCGTGATCCTGCCGGCGGGCGCGCGGGATCACTACCTCGCGCTGCCGGGCGCTGACCCCATGCTGCTGCCCCCGTCGGCGGACCTGCTGACGGCACTGGGCGGCCGGCCGGCCGTGGCGCTCGACCTAGCCGAGGGCGAGGGGACGGACGACCTGGTGCGAGGCATGCTGGCCTTGGGTCACCCGGACCCGGTGGCACTGGGGGCGGCGGCCCTGGCACGCGCGCCAGAGGCGCTGCTCTCATTGCTCGGGGAGCGTCTCGCCACGGGGTGGACCGAGGACCCCGCCCTCCTGGTGCCCCGATACGTGGCACTGCCGCGGGGCGTTGAGGTGGTCCCTGTCGAGAGCGGGACCGCCCTCTCAACCGCCACCGGGCAGGACGGGTCATGGTCGCTCACCCGCCGCTGAGCCTTCACATCGCGCCCATGACCATGGACGACATCCCGCAGGTCCACCAGATCGAGCGGGTGAGCTTCCCGGTGCCCTGGCCGTCCTATGCGTTCCGGCAGGAGCTCGAGACCAACCGGATGGCGCACTACCTCGTGGCCCACATGGGCGGCGCGGTCGTGGCGTATGGGGGGATCTGGCTCATGGTCGACGAGGCCCACGTGACCTCGTTCGCGGTTCATCCCGCACATCGTCGGGCAGGGATCGGCGGCCGCCTCATGCTCGACCTGATGGCGCTGTCGGTGCGGTTGGGCGCCCGGGTCGCCACCCTCGAGGTCCGACTCTCGAACGAGGCGGCCCGACTTCTGTACGGTCGCTTTGGCTTCCGCCCCGTGGGCGTGCGCGCCCGCTACTACTCCGACAACGGCGAGGACGCCCTCATCATGACCACCGAGCCTCTGGCGGCCTCATCGATGCAGCATCGGCTCGCCGAGATGGCCGACCGCTATGGCGCCGTCCGGGACGACCGGCCGCCGACGACCCCCGAGGGCCGGTCATGAGCCTCACCTTGCTGGCCATCGAGACGTCCTGCGACGAGACCTCGGTCGCGGTGGTCACCGACGGACGGCGCATCCACTCCAACGTGGTCGCGAGCCAGGTCGCGCTCCATGCCCGGACCGGGGGCATCGTGCCCGAGGTCGCGGCGCGCGCGCATCTGCGGTGGATGGTGCCGGTCCTCGAGGAGGCGTGCGCGACGGCGGGCGTCACGGACGTCCGTGACCTCGATGGCATCGCGGTCACCCAGGGGCCCGGTCTCGCCGGGTCGCTCCTGGTGGGCATCACCATGGCCCGGACGCTCGCATGGGACACCGGCCTGCCGCTCGTGCCGGTCAACCACCTCGAGGGCCACATCCGCGCCGCATGGCTGCTCGACCCTGGCGAGCCCGACCGGCCCGCACCTGCCTTCCCGCTCGTCGCGCTGGTGGTGAGCGGTGGTCACACGTTCCTGGTGGAGCAGGCGGACGAGCTGACCTATCGGCTCCTGGGACAGACCGTGGACGACGCCGCGGGGGAGGCGTTCGACAAGGTGGGCCGACTGCTCGGTCTGCCCTACCCGGGAGGGCCTGCCATCATGGCCGCCGCCGCCCGTGCCGCGCGACACGACCGGCGCCTGCCCCGGGCATGGATGGGCGACACAGGCGACTTCAGCTTCAGCGGCCTCAAGACCGCGGTGCGTCGGATGGTCATCGATGAGCTGGTCGCGCGGGACGCGCTCGGTGACCCCGACGAGCCCGACGGCGGCCGCCTGCCCGGCGATGTGGTGGACGAGATCGCTTGGGCGTTCCAGGACTCGGTGGTCGACGTGCTGGCCACCAAGACCCTGCGCGCCGCCGCGCACGCCCGGGCGCGGACCATCATCCTGGGTGGTGGCGTCGCGGCGAACCGCGTCCTGCGCGAGCGCGTCGCGGCAGGGGCTCACGACCTGGGTGTGCCCCTCGTCGTGCCGCGACCCGCGCTGTGCACGGACAACGGCGCGATGATCGGCGCTGCCGGATACCGGCGCTTCCTCGCCGGCACCCGCGCCGACCACGACGTGGAGGCGCGGCCCTCGTGGAAGCTGGCCGCACCAAGCTCGTGACCGGCACGCTGGCCCGTGCCGAGCGCGACCCCCTCGGGGAGCTGGACCCCGCCCATCTGGGGCCCGAGGTCGTGCGGCGCTACCTGCGCCGCCACGGGCTGGACGCCCGGCGGCGGCTGAGCCAGAACCACCTCGTCGACGGGCAGGTGCTCGAGGCGATCATGGAGGCCTCCGGCGCGGGGCCCGACCACCCGGTCCTTGAGATCGGGCCGGGCATCGGGATCCTGACGGCGGCCCTGCTGCGCGCTGGCGCGCGGGTGACCGCGGTGGAGCTCGACGACCGCCTCCATGCGCACCTCACGACACGCTTCGATGGCTTCGACCGCCTGCGCCTGGTGAGGGGCGACTTCCTCGACCTCGATCTCGACGACCTGGTCGCAGGGGACTGGGACCTGGTGGCCAACCTGCCGTACCACGTGACGAGCCCCATCCTGCACCGAGTGCTCGGCCATGAGCCGCGTCCCCGTCGCATGACGCTGATGCTCCAGCGCGAGGTCGCGGAGCGCATCGCGTCGCCACCGGGTGGCCTGAGCTATCTGTCGGTGTTCGTCCAGTACCACGCGCAGGTCAGGGTCGCGTGCCTGGTGCCCCCGGTGGCCTTCGAGCCCGCGCCCTCCGTGGACTCCGCGGTGCTGACCGGCGACACCCGACCGCGACGCCTCACCCGCGAGGCGGAGGATGACCTGTGGCGATTGGTGCAGGCTGGCTTCCGAGAGCGTCGCAAGATGCTCCACAACGTGCTGCCGCGCCAGTTGCCGCAGGTGGGGCGCGCACGGTTCGAGGCGGCCCTGCGGGACGTGGGCATCGCGCCCGACCGGCGCCCCCAGACGCTGTCGGTGGAGGAATGGCTGGCACTCGCGGGGCGGCTGGGGCCGCTGCCATGACGGGGGCCGTTCCGGCGCGTCGGCGCGTGCTGCGCACGAGCGCGCCGGCCAAGCTCAACCTGGGATTGCGTGTCACCGCCGTGCGCGCGGACGGCTTCCATGAGCTGCGCTCGGTGTTCCTCCGCCTGGAGCTGGCGGATGACCTGGCACTGGTCGCGCTTCCTGACGGCCCCGATCGGCTCATCGTGGAGGACGACGCCGACTGCCCCGTCGAGGGCAATCTCGTCCTGGTCGCCGCACGGGCGTTCCGCGCTGCCGCGGGTGCAGGCACGATCGGCCCGGTTGGGCTCTCCCTCCGCAAGCGCATCCCGATGGCCGCCGGGCTCGCGGGAGGCAGCTCCGATGCCGCCGCGACCCTCCGCCTGCTCGATCTGCTGCACCCCGGTGCTGTCGAGGACGCACGCTGGGTGCCCCTCGCGACATCCATCGGGGCGGACGTGCCCTTCTTCCGCTCGGCGGTGGGTGCCGCCCTGGTGGGAGGCGTGGGGAGTGACGTGGAGCCTCTGCCCCCGCCCATCGACCCTGTGGGCCTGGTGCTGGTCAGGCCGTCCGTGGGCCTCGCGACGCGACGCGTGTTCGATGCGTGGGACGCGCTCCATGCCGCCGGTGTCGTGGGCCTGAGCGACCCTGCCATCGTGGAGCGGCTGGCCGCCGAGCTGCGCGCCGGGGCGACCCCGGCCACGCTCGTGGGCCTCGCGCCGCTCCTGCGCGATGCCAACGACCTGTGGCCGGCGGCGGTCGCGGCCGAGCCGCGGATGGGGTCGTACCGCGATGCGCTGGAGGCCCGTCTGGGCATGCCGGTCCTGATGACCGGGTCGGGCTCGACGCTGTTCGCCCTGCTCCCGGACGCCGCGACGGCGCAGCACGTGGCGCGGGGCCTGGTGGATGACCCGCCGGACGGGCTGGGTGACGCCTGGGTGACGGCATCCGCGTCCGGGACGCCGTATCCTCCGGGCATCGTCGCTGAGGAGGAGAGCCAATGAGCAGGACCCGCATCAACACCACAGGGGCGCCCGCCGCCATGGGTCCCTACAGTCAGGCCATCGATACCGGGGCGCTCGTGTTCTGCGCCGGCCAGGTGGGCGCCGACCCGACCACCGGCCAGAAGGTCGAGGGGGGCGTGGCAGCCGAGACGGAGCGGGCGCTCACCAACCTGGGCAACGTGCTGGCGGCAGCCGGCCTGGGCTATGGGGACGTCGTCAAGACGCTGTGCTTCCTGACCGACATGGCCGACTTCCAGGCGTTCAACGCGGTCTACGCGCGGTACTTCCCCGAGCCATACCCGGCACGCTCCACCGTGGCCGTCAAGGGGATGGCCGGGACCTACTCGGTCGAGATCGAGGCCATCGCCGTGCGTCCGGCCGCGGGCTGACCGACCGTCGACGGACATCCTCCCAGGACCGCGCGCTCGCGGGGCCACGCCTCAGGGCACCCGTTTGACACCCTCATGATGGCGCCCGTACAGTCTCCTGACCTCATGGGCAGCCAACCTCCATCGACCTGCGCTGGCATGGCCGCGCCGTGACCAGCGACCCTCGACCAGCGCCCGTCGCGGTCATCCTCGCCGCGGGCCTGGGCACGCGGATGCGGTCGCGTCTGCCCAAGGTGCTCCATCCCGTGTGCGGCGTGCCCATGCTGGGCCATGTCGTGGATGCCGCCCTGACCTCCACCGGGCGGCGGCCCCTGGTGGTCATCTCGCCTGCCACCGAGCAGGTCCGCACCGTGTTCGCCGATCGCGTCGACTTCGCGGTGCAGCAGGAGCCGCGGGGCACGGCTGACGCGGTGCGTGCCGCCCTCCCGGCGCTCCCGCTGGCCGTCCCCGAGGTGGTGGTGCTGAGCGGTGACGTGCCGCTCCTGTCCGCGGACCTGGTGACCGCCCTGCTCGAGGTGCGTCGGGCGGCGGACGCCGCGATCGCCCTGGTATCGGTCGACTCCCTTGACCCCACGGGGCTGGGGCGCGTGGTGCGCGACGAGGACGGTCTCGTGCAGGCCATCGTCGAGGAGCGTGACGCCACCGAGGACGAGCTGGAGCTGACCGAGATCAACGCGGGCGTGTACGCGTTCGACGCCCACTGGCTGCGACGCCACCTGCCGCTCGTGGAGCCATCTCCGGCCACCGGCGAGCTGTACCTCACCGCGTTGGTCGACCTCGCGGTCGCGGACGACATGCCCGTGGCGGCGCTCCTGCTGCCCGATGACGGCTCGCTCATGGGCATCAACGACCGGGCGCAGCTCGCCCAGGCCGAGGTCATCATGCGCGCCGCCATCAACGACGCGTTCATGCGCGGCGGCGTGACCATGCTCGACCCGGGACGGGTCATCGTCGACACCAGCGTGACCCTCGCGGAGGACGTGGTCATCGAGCCCGACGTGGTCATCCAGGGCACGACGACCATCGGCCGCGACACCCGGATCGGTGCCGGCAGCACCATCGTCGACAGCACCATCGGCGAGCGCTGCACGGTGCGCGCGAGCGTCATCGAGTCATCGACCGTCGGCGATGACGTGCGCATCGGCCCGTTCGCACACCTCCGACCGGGTGCCCGCGTGGGTGACGCCGCCGAGGTCGGCAATTACGCGGAGATCAAGGCGGCGACCCTGGGCGCCCGTTCCAAGCAGCACCACTTCAGCTACCTGGGCGATGCCGACATCGGCGAGGGGGTCAACATCGGCGCGGGCACCATCACCGCCAACTACGACGGCCAGCGCAAGCACCGGACCGTCATCGGGGACGGCGCCTTCATCGGCTCCGACACCATCATCCGGGCGCCCGTGACCATCGGGGAGGGGAGCGTGACGGGGGCGGGCTCGGTGGTCACCCACGACGTGCCCCCCGGCACCACCGTCGTGGGGGTGCCTGCCCGACCCCGCGAGCGGGGCCCTGGCACCGACCCGGCCCCGGGGACCTGATGGGGCTCCTCCCCGAGCTGCTCATCATCGCGGCGCTCATCCTCCTCAACGGGGTGTTCGTCGCGGCGGAGATCGCGCTGGTCACCGTGCGTCGGAGCCGCCTTCAGCAGCTCATCGACCAGGGCACCAAGGCGGCCGTGCGCGTGGACCG
>DAOTUX010000304.1:0-20836 GCA_034436475.1 Chloroflexota bacterium
CGGTGGCGCCGACAGGGCTGCCGCCCGGGCACCGGTCGTGCTGGTCCGGGACGGGCTGCGGATCGCGTTCCTTGACCGGGCGGACGCACACATGGACAGCAACGAGTGGCCGCGCCTGGACTGGGAGGCCACGAGTCGTCGGAGCGGGCTCGCCTACGCACGACCTGCCGAGCTCCGGGCGGATGTCCGGGCGGCACGGCGCATGGCCGATGTGGTGGTGGTCATGCTCCACAGTGGGCGCGAGTACGCCCAGAGCCCCACCAAGGCCCAGAGGCGCGTCGTCGAGGCCGCGCTCGACGGGGGCGCCGCGCTCGTGGTGAGCTCCCATCCGCACGTCCTCCAGCGTGCCAGGCGGTCCGGGTCGACGATGGTCGCGTGGAGTCTGGGCAACTTCGTGTTCGACGGCTTCGCCACGGTGCCGGGTGCTCGGGACTCCGCGATCCTGGACGTGACCCTCGGCCCGAAGGGCGTGACCAGTGTCCGATGGCACCCGGTGATCATCCGGGGTGGCTTCCCGCGACCCGCCACGGGCGCAGATCGTCGTCGCATCCTGGCCCGCCTGGGCGACTGAGGCCGAGCGCCTCACAGGGGCGCGCAGACCCCGGGCGGGGCACGGACAAAGGGCTCACGCGTGCGGCGGCAGACCCCGGCAGCGGCACGGGCGCACGGTCGCGGGGCTCGTGGGCGCCGACGCAGGGACCAGTATGGATCGGGCCCATCGTACGGCTTGGTGGAGGGCTCTCCCGTCGATAGGGTCGTGTGCGGTCGGGTGAGGACGGGTGGCCTACGAGGCCCCGGTGCCTCGCCCTCGTGACCGCTGTGGACCCATGGGACGCCGCGACGCCAACGGGCGCGCCGATGGGCCCCGAGGGAAGGAGCCACGTGCGCAGGTTCGCCGCCGTCATCGTGCTCGCGCTCGCATCGGGCGTGGTGGCACCGGCACGAGCGGCCGGACCCACGGGTCCGGCGTTGACGCCCAGCGACCCCTCGTCCCCCAGTGGCATCTCGTCCCCCAGTGGCCCATCGTCCCCCACCTCGGTCATCGTGACGCTCGCCGGCACGCCGCCTCACGGGCGCGGCGTAGGCGCCCGCGACCTGCGACGGGTGCGCGATCGCGTGCGCACGGTCGCCCGACGCCTGGGCGTGACCCCCACCGATGTCTACCCAGCCATCGGGCCGGTCTTCAGCACGACCGTGAGCCCCGAGCAGTGGGCCGCCCTCCGGCGTGACCCTCGCGTGTTGGCGGTGGACGCGGACGACCCGGTGCTCGACCAGGAGACCGCGGATGCGCTGCCGGACGACCCCCGGGCCGCCCTGGAGCTCGCCGCATCGGTGGACCTCGCCGACGACGTGGAGCTGAGCGGGAGACGCCAGAAGATCACCGGACGACCGGCCCGGGAGCACCTCGCCCGCCAGATCCGCCCCAAGTGGCTGCGACGGATCGGCGCCACCCGCGTCGTACGCGGCCTGGGCAATCATCGGACACGCCGGGGCTTCGACGCCGATGTCGCGATCATCGACTCGGGCATCAGCCGCAAGCACCCGGACGTCAGGCCTGTGGGCGGCAAGGACTGCTCCAAGAGCGGAACCTGGGGTGACGGGTACGGTCATGGCACGGGCGTCGCGAGCATCCTGGGCGCGAAGGACGACAAGCAGGGCATCGTGGGGCTGCTGCCCGGGGTCCGGCTGTGGTCCGTGCGCATCTTTGATGACGCCGGTCGGGGCAAGGTCTCCGGTGTGCTGTGCGCCCTCGACTGGGTGGCATCACGGCGGGACCCGCGGCACCGGGAGCGGCCCCTCTTCGAGGGAGCCACGATGTCCTTCGCGATCATCATGTCCGGGCGTGACCCGAGCACGAGACCGTGCGGCGAGGGCCCGCGCGATGTCATCCACACGGCGGTGTGCCGCATCGTCCGACAGGGCACCATCCTGGTCGCCGCAGCTGGCAACTACGGTGACCCCGCCAAGCAGCGCGCGCCCGCCGCGTACCCGGAGGTCATCACGGTGTCCGCCATGGCCGACTTCGATGGCAAGCCGGGTGGCAGGGGTCGCCAGTCGCGGGCCTGTCGTCCGGGTTCCGCGCTCGAGCGCGACGACGCCTTCACCACGTTCTCGTCCTATGGCAGCGTGGTCGACCTGATCGCGCCCGGCAAGTGCATCTGGGTCGCCGCCAAGGGTCGCGCCTATGCACGCGTCGCGGGGACCTCGTTCTCCACCCCCATCGTGCTCGCGGTCGCGCTGCGCTATCGGCAGCGCTATCCGTCCGCCCAGCCCAACCAGGTCCGGATGGCCCTCATCCACGCGGGTCGCAAGGACTGGCGGGTGGGCACCGACCCCGACCGCCACCATGAGCCGCGCGTGGACATGCGGCGGTTCCGGGAGCCGCCGACCTTCCGCTATGCGCCGATCGAGCGTCGGATGCTGCGTCGGTCGGGTGGCGGCATCACAGTCCGTCTCGACCGCGACCGTCTCCACGGCCACACCGCGCTCATCCGGCTGCGCGAGGGCAAGGCCCCGCCCGGCATCGAGGTCACCCTCGACGGGTCAAAGGTCCGCATCAAGGCAGGCTCGCGTGCCCGCACCGGCAAGCAGGAGGTGACCATCGTGGCCACCGATGGCGAGGTGACCAGGACCGTGCGCATCCCCCTCACCGTCCGCCGGGGGTGACCCTCGCCCTGCGGGCTCGGGCGAGACGCGCCCAGCCGCCCAGCACAAGCCTCCCGGCGAGCCACCCGCAGGCGCCACCGAGCGCGTTCATGAGCACGTCGGTGATGTCCGCGGAGCGGCCGTTGCCAGCCAGGCCCTGGGTCGCCTCGATGCCCACCGAGAACGCCGCGCTCACCAGCGTGACCCGCCACAGCGGCGCCCGGTGCTGGCGCAGCACGAGCGCCATGCCGAAGGGCACGAACAGCGCCACGTTCTGGGCCATCTGCCCCAGGATCAGGCCCCGCGACCGGTCGAACGGCCAGGCGCGGATGAGGTCCTCGAAGGGCATCCAGGTCCACGGGTCCAGACCCGACGGCGGCTGGTCGGATGGCAGCGTGGCGCGCAGGATGACCAGGACCGAGGCCACCAGCAGCGCGTCCGCGACCGCGATCCGGAGCGCCCTGCCCATGCGTCCCCGTCGGGCGTGCCACGCGAGCGACACCGGGAATGCCGCCACCAGCGCGAGGAGCGCGAACGGGGCCAGCTGGGCCATGGGTCCGGTCCACATCGGCTAGACTCTAGCTCTATGCATGATGCATGAATCCTATGCACCGTCTCCGACCTCACGAGGGCACCGTGACCCAACTCGCTGACGCGCCGATGGCATACCCCAACGCGACACTCGTGGACGATGCGTGGACGCTACCCCGCCTCGTCACCGAGGTTCCCGGGCCTCGCACGCGCGCCCAGGTCGAGCGGGACGCAAGGGTCACCTCCCCTTCCCTGCCGCGCGCGTACCCATTCGCCCCGGTGCGGGGTCGCGGCTGCGTGGTCGAGGACCTCGACGGCAACCGCTTCCTCGACTTCGCGGCGGGCATCGCGGTCAACTCCACCGGTCACGCCCACCCGCGCGTGGTCGCGGCCGTCGCCGCGCAGGCGGCGGAACTGCTCCACTACAGCGCCTCGGACTTCTATCTGCCCATCTACGCGGAGACCTGCGAGCGGCTCGCGGCGCTCGCCCCGTTCAGCGGCCCGGCTCGGGTGTACCTGGGCAACTCGGGCACGGAGGTGGTGGAGGCCGCCATCAAGCTCGCTCGGCTCGCGACAGGCCGAGCGCACATCGTGTCGTTCCTGGGCGGCTTCCACGGTCGCACCTATGGCGCGCTCACGCTCACGGCGTCCAAGGCGCGGTATCACGCGGGCTTCGGGCCGCTCCTGCCGGGGGTGCATCACGCGCCGTACGGGCGCGTGGCGGACCTGGCATGGTTCGAGGAGGTCCTATTCGCGCGCGTCGTGCCCCCCGACGAGGTGGCGGCCATCGTGGTCGAGCCCATCCAGGGCGAGGGTGGCTACGTGACACCTGAGCCCGGCTTCCTGGCGGGACTGCGGGCCATCTGCGATAGGCACGGCATCGTCCTGGTGGCGGACGAGATCCAGACGGGCGCCGGGCGCACGGGGCGGATGTGGGCCGTGGAGCACGAGGCCGTCGAACCCGACATCGTGCTCACCGCCAAGGGGGTCGCATCGGGGATGCCCCTCGCGGGGCTCATCGCCCGGGCGCACCTCCTCGAGCGGTGGTCGGCGGGCGCCCACGGCTCGACGTATGGTGGCAACCCGGTGGCGTGCGCCGCCGCCCTGGCGACCATCGACCTCCTGGAGGAGGGCCTGACCGCCAACGCCGCCATCCAAGGCCAGCGGGCGCTCGCGTCGCTCATGACCCTGACGGAGCGCTTCCCCGACATCGTGCGCGACGTCCGCGGGCGCGGCCTGATGGTCGGCATCGAGCTGGACACCCGCGAGCGAGCCCGGGCCCTCGAGCTGGGCTGCCTGCGCCGGGGCCTCCTGATCCTGGGCGCGGGCCGGTCCGCGGTCCGCCTGTCGCCGCCGCTCGGCGTGACCGCCGACCAGGTGGATATCGGCGTGGGCATCATCGGCGAGGCACTCGAGGCGCTCGCCGCGGCCTGACCTCGCCGGGCGACCGTCACCCGGCGCCGCTCGTCCCGTATCATCGCCGTCGATGCTCGTCATCGACGTCCCCGCACCGTCACGTACCGAGGACCGGTACGAGTTCCGGTGCCGCATCAGGATGCGACGGACGCCGGTCCAGCGGCTGCTGAGACGTCGCCCGCCACGCCAGCGCCTGCGTCGCCACTCCGTGCCAGGCACCGTCCGGTTCGGGTTCACGACCACCGGTCCGGCCATCGACCACCATCCGATCTGGGACTCGTTCTACCCCCTGTTCTACCTGACCCGCAACGGCGGCCCACTGTTTGACACGGGGCATCGCGAGGCGACCATCCGCTTCGAGTACCCCGTCTCGGCCACCGTCCGCGACTTCTTCGTGCACCGGGCACGGGAGATGGGCACCGAGCTCATCGTGACGGCAGCCACGACCCATGCCACGTTCGATGATCGCGGCTCGGACCGACACGTGCTGGCCTTCGGTGGTGGCAAGGACAGCCGGATGCTCCTCGGTGCGCTGCGGGAGTTGGGCCTTGACCCCCTCATCGTGACGACGGGTGCCGAGAACGTCCCCGACCTGCCCGAGGCGAGCGTGACCAAGGCGGTCGATGGTGTCCTGGCGGACCGTCTGATGCCCGCGCTGATGCTCCGCGGTCGTCATATGTACGTGGGTGGCGGACTGGGCGAGGCACACCGCCAGGACCCATGGCAGCAGTACTACGACGTCTGCTCGCCGGTGCCCATGGCGGCGATGTCGCGGATGCTGGCGTCCGTGGGCCTCGGCACCCAGCTCCACGTGCCGACGGCCCTGCTGCCCTACAACGTGACCCAGGACATCCTGTTCCAGCGCTACCCCGAGCTGTACCGCCACCAGCTGAGCGTGCCGGACGGCAAGCACAGCGAGAAGAACCTCCACGTGTCGCTGTGCCGGTACCACCACGCGATCGCGCTCGAGCCACAATGCACGGACGAGCTGTTCGTGGCGCTCCTCGGGGAGTTCCTGGCGCGCCAGACCGAGCAGCCACAGCCCTTCGGCACCCGTGGCCACCGCGAAGGGTTCCACCGCGAGATGCGGGCCATCATCCACCGGCACCGTGACGAGCCGCTGTTCGCGACCGTCCGCGACCGGGTCCCCGACGACTGGGCGGGGGACTGGATCGACTACATCCACACCTATGTGGACCCGGAACCTTACCCACCGGGGTTCCTGGACATCTGCTCCCACTATGCGCGACCCATCGAGGAGGCGCCCGCCGATGCCCGCCTGTGGCGCATCCGGCCCTGAGGGCCCGCCAGGGCGTGAAGCGCGTCGAGGAGGGCGTCGCGGCCGGTCTCCCATCGTGGTGACCCGGGACACCCGGGGATTGGTGACGGGAGGCGTCTCCCTGCTGGACCCGTACCGCCCTACAGCTGCGCCAGGGTCACCCCGCCGACGCCCACGCCCGTGAGCACGGCGCCCAGGAGCTGATGCCGCAGCAGGCGCTCCTTGAACACGCTCATCGAGACCAGGGGCACCAGGACCGCGAACTGGGTGCTGAGCACGGACGTCACGGCGATCGAGTCACGCGCTCCCCACGAGATGGTCAGGAAGCCGGCCACCTCCGCGAGGCCGCACACCACCACCAGCGGCAGGACCGCACGGGTCATCCGGAACCGTCCCGAGAGGACGACGGGCAGCGCGACCAGGAGCGTGCCCAGGATGCGACCCGCCACCACCACCCAGGCACCCGGCACGGACTGGCTGACGTGGCCGACCGCGTAGAGGCTGGCCCCGAAGAGCAGCGCGGACGACACCGCCAGAGCGAGGAACACCGGGCCGCCTGGTCGTCCCGATGAGGCGTCCCCCTCGGGCCCCCAGGCGGTCATGACCACGCCCACGACGACCACCGTCAGGGCGACCACCAGCGCCGCGGTCATGGGCTCGCCCGCGAGGATGGAGATGGTCGCCGCGATGGCACCCTCGGTCGCGGTGATGGGCGCGACGATGGACACGCTGCCTCGCGTGAGGGCCGTGTAGTTGAGGAGCAGCCCCAGCAGGTTGCCACCCCCCGCGACGAGCAGCCAGGGCAGGTGCGGGGTCGCGTCGGACGGGCCCGCGGGCGAGAGGAGCAGCAGCGGAACGCTGGCGATGAGACCCACCACCATCACCCCCGCGAGCGTGGAGGCCGGCCCCACAGTACGGCTCGCGCGTGCCGAGAGGATCGTGGCGACGGTCCAGATGCAGGCGACCGTGACACCCGCGACGACCGCGGTCACGCGGTCATCGCGGGCACGCGCGGCAGGATGCGGGGCGGGTCAGGGTGGGAGGACACGTTCACGGGCGGGTCGATCATACGAGAGCCCACCCTCGCGTGCGATGATCGAGCGCATGACCAACAGCGGTTCCCGGGTGGCCACCATGCGGGACGCCATCTCCACCCTCGTCCGGGACGGCGACACAGTGGCGATCGAGGGCTTCACCCACCTCATCTGCTTCGCGGCCGGGCACGAGATCATCCGGCAGCGCAAGCGGGACCTGACGCTCGCACGCATGACGCCGGACCTGATCTACGACCAGATGGTGGGTGCGGGCGTGGCGCGCAAGCTGATCTTCTCGTGGCTGGGGAACCCAGGGGTCGGCGGCCTGCATGCCATCCGGCGCGTGACGGAGGGTGAGGCCCCCACGCTGGAGCTCGAGGAGTACAGCCATTTCGGCATGGTCGGGCGGTACACCGCGGGGGCGATGAACCTGCCGTTCTTCCCGCTCCGCTCCTACTTCGAGACCGACCTGCCCGCGGCCAACCCACGCATCCAGCCGATCCGCTCACCGTACGGCGATGAGATGGTCTACGCGGTCCCGCCGCTCCGCCCGGACGTGGCGATCGTCCACGCGCAGCGCGCCGACGCCTCCGGCAACACCCAGATCTGGGGCCTCGTGGGCTGCCAGAAGGAGGTCGCGTTCGCGGCCGACCGGGTGATCGTGGTCGTGGAGGAGTTGGTGGACGAGGCGGTCATCCGGGCCGACCCCGATCGGACCGTCATCCCGGGGCTCATCGTGGACGCCGTGGTCGTGGAGCCATTCGGAGCCCATCCCTCGTACGCCCAGGGCTACTACGACCGCGACAATCGGGCGTACGTGGACTGGGACGCCATCAGCCGGGATGCCGGCATGCTCGACGCCTGGTTGCGCGACTTCGTGCACGACGTGCCCGACCGCGCCGGCTACATGGAGCGCATGGGCGCCGCCGTGCGTGACCGGATCCGGCCGTCGGGGTCCGCCCCGTCCGGCGAGGTCGACTACGGGAGGTACACGTGAGCGCGACCCGGCCGCAAGCCGGTGACCCAGGCGTGACCAGGTTCACCCGCTCCGAGATGAAGATCGTGGCCGCCGCCCGCCAGCTCGCCGGTCAGCGGGTCTGCTTCGTGGGCGTGGGCCTGCCCAACATCGCGGTCAACCTCGCCCAGCGGACCGTCGCCCCCGACCTCCAGATGGTCTACGAGTCCGGCGTGTTCGGGGCGCGTCCCGCCCGTCTGCCGCTGTCCATCGGTGACCCGACCATCGTCACCGGGGCGGTGGCGGTGACCTCCATGCTGGAGCTGTTCGGCTACTACCTCCAGCGAGGCCTCGTGGACGTGGGCTTCCTGGGGGCCGCCCAGATCGATCGCTTCGGCAACATCAACACCACGGTCATCGGTGACTACGCCCACCCCCGGACGCGGCTGCCGGGGTCGGGCGGGGCCTGCGAGATCGCCATCAACGCGCGCCAGGTGTTCGTGATCATGCGCCAGTCCCCCCGCTCGTTCGTGGAGCGCATCGACTTCCGCACGTCACCCGGCAACCTGGGCGGCGCCGAGGGTGCGGCCCAGGTCCGCCGGCAACAGGGCTGGCTGGGCAGCGGCCCATCGGTGGTGGTGACCGACATGGCCATCTACCGCTTCGACGAGGACGGCGAGATGCGCCTCGAGTCGCTCCACCCGGGCGCCACCCTGGACCAGGTGCGTGCATCCATGGGATGGGAGGTGCGCCTCGCCCCCGACGTCCTGGCCACGCCCGCGCCTTCGGAGGACGAGCTGCGCCTCATCCGGGAGGAACTGGACCCCGCCGGCGACTACCGCGGCTGAGCCAGGGCCATCCGACCCTGACTGTGCTGTCAGAGGGTGGTGGCATGACGGACGATATCGAGCGGACTTCAATCCTCACCCGCCGCCCCGCCGGCGGGTGCAGGGCTGGCGGACGTCGGATGCCTTGCGCCGCGACCCGACGTTTCAATCCTCACCCGCCGCCGCCGGCGGGTGCTGGGAGCGGTACGAGGTCTACAGGGTGGCCATCGAGTTTCAATCCTCACCCGCCGCCGCCGGCGGGTGCTGGCGGCTCCGACAGCCGCTTGGTCTCGAGCACGAGGTTTCAATCCTCACCCGCCGCCGCCGGCGGGTGCTGGCGTGATCGGCATCGCCTACTGGCCGGGCGGCAGGTTTCAATCCTCACCCGCCGCCGCCGGCGGGTGCTGGGAGGGAGACGACGTCGTCGGGGGGCGCGGCGTACCCACGGAGATCGCGTCGGGGACCACGCTGTTTCAATCCTCACCCGCCGCCGCCGGCGGGTGCTGGCTCGCGCCGTCCACGAGCTCCGGCGTCCAGTACCAGTTTCAATCCTCACCCGCCGCCGCCGGCGGGTGCTGGGTGGCAGGGTCGGCCGACTTCTGGGCGGTGGATTACGAGTTTCAATCCTCACCCGCCGCCGCCGGCGGGTGCTGGGTCACGTCGTCGTACATCGCGCCGATGATGCAGGCGTTTCAATCCTCACCCGCCGCCGCCGGCGGGTGCTGGCGCCGGGGCCACGCGCGCCCGCGTCCGCTCCAAGTTTCAATCCTCACCCGCCGCCGCCGGCGGGTGCTGGGGGCCTCCCACGTCTCGCGCACGCCGTAGCGGTGGTTTCAATCCTCACCCGCCGCCGCCGGCGGGTGCTGGCGTCCCTCAACACCGACCTCCGTGACAACCTCAAGTTTCAATCCTCACCCGCCGCCGCCGGCGGGTGCTGGCAGGACGTCATGCCGCGAAGACCCGGTAGGCGGACATGTTTCAATCCTCACCCGCCGCCGCCGGCGGGTGCTGGCTGGGCGCCGGGGCCACGCGCGCCCGCGTCCGCTCCAAGTTTCAATCCTCACCCGCCGCCGCCGGCGGGTGCTGGGATGGCGATGCGCGAGGGCTGCCCCGCCGCGTGGTTTCAATCCTCACCCGCCGCCGCCGGCGGGTGCTGGGATGGCGATGCGCGAGGGCTGCCCCGCCGCGTGGTTTCAATCCTCACCCGCCGCCGCCGGCGGGTGCTGGATGCCGAGCGAGCGCAGGACGGACTCGCGGTGGTTTCAATCCTCACCCGCCGCCGCCGGCGGGTGCTGGCGGTCGGCATGTCGTACTGGCCGTCGGCGGTCTTGTTTCAATCCTCACCCGCCGCCGCCGGCGGGTGCTGGGCCAGATGTTGAGGCGATCGCGCCAGAGACACAGCATATTGTGTCCCAGCTCGCAGCGCATCGGCCCGTCGGGGCATCCGGGCCACCACGTGCCCGTGCTTGCGGCGTGTTGGGCGCGCGAGGTACGTGCTCCGACCGCGACCGCCGGCGGTTCGCGGACGGAGACCTCCGTCACAAGATCACCACTCCATGGATATCGGGCTCACGTTCTCGGCCATGCGCGTGGAGGTACTTGGCGCGCGGCTCGAGGAGCCGGTAGATGCGGAGGCTGTCCTCACTAGCCTCCATCGCCCGGACCAGGCGGGCTTCCATGAGCTCGAACTGACCATCGCTCACCGTGCACTCGAAGACGGACTCCTGGACACGCTGACCAAAGCCTTCGCAGATCTTGGCGATGCGCCGCAGCCGGCGCCGCCCTTCGGCGGTCAGTGTGTTCACGTCATAGGCCACGACGACTTCCACGTCAGCTACCGCTGCACGAATGCAGGGTAGTGAGCCAAATCCGCCCGAAGATGTCGCGCGAGGAGACGCGCCTGGACGTGGGGCAGCAGACCCAGTGGGACTTTGGTGGTGAGGACAGGGTGGCGGATCTGTTCCTCCTTCCGGCGCTGGTACTCCGCCAGCACCCGCCTGCGTCCTTCGTCGCTGAGGTGGACGGCCCCTCCGGGTAGGAGATCGAAGTCGGTCGGTTGCAGTTGCCGCAGGTTGATGAGGCGCAGCACGAGACGATCCGCGATCAGGGGCCTGAACTCCTCCATCAGGTCAAGTGCGAGTGCCGGCCTGCCGGGTCGCAGAGCGTGAAGGAAGCCCACCTGCGGGTCGAGTCCAACGCCTTCCAGTGCGGCGCTGCATTCGGCTCGGAGCAGTGCGTAGACGAACGAGAGTGCCGCGTTCATCCGATCGCGGGGTGGACGTCTGCTCCGGCGTTCCATCGCGAAGTCGTCACGCCCGACCCTCACCAGGATGGGCATGGCCTGGAAGTACGCGCGTGCCGCCTCGCCCTCGGCTCCCCGGACTCGATCCAGATCGCTGACGCTCTCCAGTCGCCGCAGCGTCTCTGCCAAACCTGTTGCCGCGTGGGAGAGCGCTGCGCTGTCAGAAAGGGCCCTTGCGTCGCGAGCACCGCGGAGGAGTACCTGACGGCTGTTCTGAATCTTCGCCGCCACGATCTGACGCCCGATGCGCCACGGTCGTTCGGAATCGGAAAGGGCCAGATGCTGCGCACGTCGCAACAGCACGTTCCCTCGAACCTGTCCCTGGATCCTGGCTTTGAACCGTCCTTGACCGTCGAGCCAGGTCAGGCTCCTGCCATCATCCGCGCAACGCTGGATCAGGTACGGGCTCACCATGACCCGTCCGAACACCACGATTCCTCCGAGCCTCACGAGCGGAGCCCTCATCCGGAGCGAGCCGTCGATGTCCACGCGAACCGCGTCGTGGTCAAGGCCGAGCACGGCACCTTGGGTCATCACGTACAGCACGTTCTGAAGCTCATGCATCGTCAGGTCCGTCTCGATCGAGGATGGGCAATGGATGGAACAGGCCGCGCTGCAACGCGGCGAGGCGCCCACGCTCGGCGAGGACCGATGGCAAGCAGGAGTCTCGGAGGGAGCAGTTCGGGCACCGTGCGTCGTTCGGCGCGGGCGGCATGGCCTGTGTGGCCAACTGGGCCCGGACCGCTTCGATCACGTCAATCGTGGCGACCCGGAGCGCCGGGTCGATGGCCACCTCGTATCGGCGGCGGGCAGCGACGTAGTAGAGAGCCCCGCGCGGGACGTCGAGACCCAGCATTTCTTCCAGGCACAGGGCCTGTGCGCACAGCTGGATGGCGGCGTGCTTGCCATGTGGCCGACCCGACTTGTACTCCACCGGATACGGGCCATCCCGGCGAAACTCCACAGCATCGGCCTTGCCGATGAGCCCGAGGCGATCCGACCAAAGGGGCAGGCCCCGCTGTGTCATGACGCCGTCGGCTTCGGTGATCTCGTCGGAGTGAACCCGCTCGTGGGCCAACTGCCCTCGGATCGTGTAGAGGTTCTCGTCATACGTCTGTTCGACGTGGATGAGCGCGCACTGCCGCGGGCAGTAGCTGTAGTGCTCAAGGGCCGATAGGGGCACCGTGATCGGTTCGCCCCACTCGGCGATGGCCATCACCCTACTCGGCCAACGATCGGAGTGACACCTCAGGAGGTAGTCCTTCAGAGGTCACCGCCACGCGGTAGTCGTCGAAGGAGCGGGGCGCGACCACCCCATCGCGCTTCGAGACATCGATCCGCGCGAAGAGTTTCGCGGCGGGCGCGTCACCCAGTGGACTCGTGTGGGTGAACACCCACAGGCCACGGCAGGCCATCTGCCCGCGGGCTGCAGACCGATCGAGGTCCCACATGTTGACCAATGCCTTCCAGAACAGGTCAAGATCCTCGTCGGTCGCACCGGTCTGCCCTGCGAAGTGGGCATTGAAGAACCCGTGCATCCGATACAGCGCATATGGGACGATGGACTTCCGACCCATCTCGGTCTGCTTACCACCTGATTGCCTGCCGTCATCGGACACGATAATCTCAGCATCCTTGGGGTCCGTGATCGCGACTCGGGTGATGGATACATCCAGTGGCGCGATTGGGTCGATCGATCTCGCGAACGTCAACTGGAGGGGTCCTCGAACCTGGCCCGCGTTGACGCCGGTCGACATGACCGCGCCGAACATCCGGATGTCGTAGAAATTCTGGCACATCCACGCCTTGGCCTGGTCCACGTCTTCGCGCTTCTGCTTGGAGCCGGTCGACTTCAGGCCGATGGCCTCGTAGGCGCGCGCATGCTTCGTGTTGAGTGCCTCGCCGCTCTGCACGTAGATCTTGAACCGTCCCTCGCCTCCGCGAGCAGCGTCCACGTAGTCGCGGACCTTCCGCTTGATGGCGACGTCCGTGACCAATCCCTGCATCGTCTCAGGGTCGACCCGGGGCGCGTTGCCCGCGTCGGGGTCTCCGTTGGGGTTCCCATCCATGACGTCGAACAGGAGCAGAAAGTCATGGCGTCGCGAGACCTGCCCAATTGAGCTATCTACGTCACTCATAGTGCGCACCTCATCATTCGAGTATGTCTTCTCACGCATCCTGGTCGTAATCTGTGTCGGAGGGAGAATCGGTTCGTCGGTCGATGGATTCCTTGAGGCGCTGGCGGTCCGCCGCGCGCTGGTGGTAGAAGCCAAGAGCAAACCGGCCCTGGTCCTCAATGGTCAGCATTCGCGGGAAGTCACCGATTCGCATCATGATGTCCATGAGGAGCTCGTCGATGGCCCGACCCGCTGCACGCTTTGTCGGACGCTGATCGCGCCGGAGCTTGCCGAAGTGCGGCTGCGCGCCATCGATGAGGCGAGGGAACACCATCAGCGGGGCTGACGATGCGGACCCATAGAACCGGTCGACGACGCCTGCTCCGACGTCGCCGAGTGCCGCCCGTTGGGCGGACTCCAGTACGGCGAGAAGGCGGCCACATTGATATGCCGCGCTCGGATGGTCCTCATGCAGGCCCACCATGGTGTCTCCCTTCTCCGCTGCTTGGCTCAGTAGCACCAACTTGATGAGCGCAGCACGATTCCGCCTGACGCCTTGCTCCGCTCGACACCGACGGAGCGCGAGGTCCATCAATGACCTCGGCAGCGCGCCAGCGGTCATCGCACCCCGCAAGAGTGTGGGCATCGTGGAAGGCGACAGGTCCCCTGCTTCGCGGACGGTCGCCATCGCCAACGGATACAGCCCCAGCGGGCGATATGCGTCGGCCCACGGATCGACCACACGCTGGCGCTCAAACCACGTGGCGACGTTCAATGCGACCGCATCGACGCTCATGTCCAGCCAGTCACGCACCACGGCTCGACCCCCACTTGCGGTGAGCGTCAGGCCGTAGAAGGCGTTGGTGTCCGGCGTGCCGGGCCGGCCGCCATGGATAGCAACCTCCATGAGGGCGCGGACAGCCTCTGGCTCCCCATCGATGGCCGTGGACCTGAACGAGAACGTCGTCGGCTCCCGCGTCCAGAAGGCGAAGATCGCTGAGTCGATCCGGACGCTCGTCGTCCTATCCGCGAGCAGCTTGTTCAGCCCACGCGTGAAACCCTCGGCACAGGGCGAACAGATGGGTGAGACCAGCGATGCCTCCAAGCCATAGGACAGGAAGGCTGGCAGGTTGGCGGAGATGAGCGACGTGCCCGCCATCTGTCCACTCGGGATGCCCTTGATCTTTCCTGGTAGGCGCTCGACCACTGGCCGCTGGTGGCCACAGACGATGCACTGCATGACCGGGCCACCACGACTACTGGGGTCATGAACGCTCGCCCAGAACGCCCGCACCGCATCGTCATCGATGGGGAACCGGCCATCGACCGTGAAGGTGAGGGTGGCGCCCGGATCGAAGCCATCCGGCAAGATGAGTTCCTTGAGCGGGTCGCCGGAGACGAAGGTGGCGACGGCGGCCACGTCCGCTGACCCTGTCGCCGCGGCGCAGCGGGCCGCGAGTTCGACGAATGCTCGACGGCATGCTGCGACCCTATCGGGCTTGGCATCTTCGCCGGCGTATCCAAGCGCATAATCCGCCCTGTCCGCGAGCAGGAACGGCTTGACGCCATAGGCTCGGACGACCTGGGGAAGCGGATAGGGCTTCCCGCGCCTAGCTTTGGGACTAGATGGATCCGCATTGTCGGTCAAGCGGCCGGTGACAGGACGCCCTCGCATGTCCAGGTCGATGACGTACCTCAGCGGTGCACTCGCATACAGCGGAGGGAGTGCGTCTGGCTGCCGCTCATGCAATGCCTTCAGTGCCCCGAGCAGCATCTCAGATCGCCTCGATTGGGGGCACCAAGAGGACTCCTGACACAAGGCGTGCATCGAAGAAGACGGGCCGGGCGGTCCCGCCGCTGTCGTGGACGACCTCGCGCAGCATCGGCCCCAGATCGATCGTCAGGTCGACAGGGCGCTCGTCGGGGCGCACATCCTCGAAGGTCGCCGCGAACTCACGGCACCCTAGGTATGGCATGTGGAAGCAACGACCATTCGAGACACGTCGTCGAAACTGGTCGCGATACTTGGCTGGCTCGTCATGCACGTCCTCTCGGACGATCACATCCGCCTCGATTACGTAGGCCACATCCTTTAGGGCAACGGTGTGTCGCTGCTGACGGTCATCTGCCGCTGAGTAGCCCCCACCGGACCTATCCCATGAAGCCGCCGAGACCCGGCTGGCGACTGATCCGACCTCGTTTCGCACGAAGGAGAGATAGCGAATCGGCCGCATCACCTGGATCGTCCTAACCCTCCAAGTGATCTGGGGCCGCCAGAAGATCGCTTCGAGGACGCCACGAGCTGCCGAGGGCGTCATTACCGGGTAGGTAACGCGCTCCACCTTGAGTTCGGGACGGGTGAAGCAGGCAAGGTCGCCAGACACGCGGACCGTCACGGGCGAGTACTCCGACATCACGTCCCACCGCCTTTCAACGTCTCACTATCAAGCCATCAGGCGAGGAGTAGCTCGGGGCCGATACCGTCGCGGAGGCCTAGGACGGCATCGTAGGCACCGTGCCATTCACCCAAGCCTGGCAGCAACTCCGTGATGAGATGGGCCTCGCGATAGCGCATGGCATCCCGGCGCCTCAACGAGACCACGAAAGGCTGTGCCCTGCGCCATAGAAGCTTTGGACTGCCACGCTTGGCTCGCAGGTCCGCCAGGAGCTCGTCTACCGCACCGCCCTCCTGGTCGAGACCCCGATATCGCACCACGACACTCTCCGTATCTTCGTCAATCATCCTGAAAGTGCGACCTACGGCCTCGAACTGGAGCCTGTCGCGGAGCTTCTGCACACCCAACGCATCCGTGTCCGTGAACGGCGGGACGAGCAGGCGCCGGAAGTAGGCTTCGATGGCTTCCGGGTCATCCATGTCGATGCCCTGCGCGACCGCGACCCGGGTCCGCCCAGTCGCAGTGGTGTAGGTGCCAGGTGGCAGTCGTCCGTCTGCTGGCTCGAACACGACCACGTTGCCTTCGGCCAGCCTGCCCTCGCGGTTGCAGCGTCCGGCCGCCTGAATGATTGAGTCAAGTGGGCAGAGGGCACGAAGGACGACTGGGAAGTCGATGTCGACCCCGGCTTCAACGACCTGGGTCGTGACCACGTGGCACGGCTCGCCGCTGTGGATCCGCTCCTTGATGAGCTCCAGGACGTCCCGCCGGTGGGCCCCGCAGAGGGTGGTCGACAGGTGGACGGCATCCCGGTCGTCGAGCGCCTCGAGCAATGCATGGGCGTCGGGCTTCGTGTTCACAATCGCCATGACCTGCGCCTCGGTGCGCATCAAACTGGCGACCTCGGACCACGTCATCGGCTGGTCGAGCCGCCAGTCATAGCGAACCCTTCGCAGGTCGCGATACAGCACGCGCCTCGCAGGCACGATGTCACGGGCCTGAACCCTCCTGAACTCGGGGATGACGTCGAAGGCCGGCTGCGTCGCCGTGGAGATGACCACGGTCGTGCCGTAGTTGGTGACGAGGTCCGTGAGCATGTCCACGATAGGCGTGAGCACACGGGATGGAAGCGCCTGCGCCTCGTCGATGACGATGACGCTCCTTGCCAGTCGATGCAGTCGACGGCAATCGGCCCGACCGTTGGCGAAGAGACTCTCGAACAGCCGGACCGTCGTGGTCACGACGACCGGTGCATCCCAGTCCTCAGCGGCGAGTGCCGCCCAAGTTGCCGCGGCATCAGCGCGATCGTCGTCACCTGCCAGGGCAGCCTGACTGTGATGCTCCAGGACGACGGCATCCGTCCCGGCCGGGTCGAGGATCCTGCGGTACTCGTCGGCGGTCTGCTCCGTGATCGTCAGGAACGGGACCGCGACGATGACCCGGTCTAGCCCATGCAGCGATGCATGCCGCAGCGCGAACCCCAGACCGGTCCTGGTCTTGCCGCCACCGGTCGGCACGGCGAGGCGGAAGAAGCCGGGGGACGATCCGGCAGCTGTGATCGCTGCCTCGTAGACGATCCTGCGAACCATGGAGAGCTCGCCCTTCGGGGCCTGTGCCAGGAGTGATGCCTGATCGACCTGGAACCGATCCCACAGCTCGCCCACGAGGGGGATTCCGGCGCGCACGAACGCCTTTTCCGGGAAGTAGTGCCTCTCCGTATCAACCGAATCGGCGTCGACCAACGCCGAGTAGAGCATCCGGACGAACAGCTCCAAGTCCAGCGCGCGGCTGGCGCGCAGTACGGCTGGCGGTCGGACGTCCTTGTCCGGCTCGAGCTCTGCGATCGATTGCCGGGCCAAGGTGAGGCTCTGCTCGGGCTCGCCGGTCGCAACTCGTTCGTCCAGCCAAGCCTTGAAGTAGCCGGGGTCGCGAAGGCCTCCGTGATGCGCTTGGATGATCATCGACAGCAGGTCGAGGTGCTGGTCGGCGAGGATCGCGCCTGCGGCCTTGTGGTCGACATACTCGCGATGCCGAGGATCCGCCTCACAGGAGCGCAAGTACGCCTGGAAACGCGGGTGGAACTTGCCAAGGTCGTGCCAAAGCCCCAGCCAATATCCAGCGTCTCCAGCGCCCAGAGGCTCAGCGAACGTCCTCGCAGCCCTCGCGACGCCCGCGAGATGGGCCTCAAGTGACTGCCTGTCGCCGGCGCTGTTGACCGTGTGCCCGATCGCCAACCCGTACCTCCTCTGCGGAAGGTCTACCGAAGGTTCGTGCCAGCTCGTCTGTCACAAGTGCCGAATGGCCGGGCCGTCGGCGAAGCCCCGCCTACTCGTCGGCCATGCCCGCCATGCGGACCGCGGCCACGAAGGCGCGGAAGGCCTCGACCCCATCGCCGGCCTGGTAGCGGACGCCCCGGTCGCCAAGCCGCTCGAACCCGGGGATGACCGCCGCGAAGTCGGCCTGCCCGGCGTGGCGGAAGTCGACGCCCACCTCGATGGGCGACGGGAGGACGAGCGGCTCGAGCTCGTGCGCCGCGGCGCGCTCCACCGCCCGGCAGGCGGCCTGCCGGATGAGGTCGCGCGCCACCGACGGGTGCACCGAGTCCGCGGCCCGGAAGCCGCGGCCGTGCTTGACCACCACCCGTTCCGCCCACGGCAGCCACTGGGCGACCTCGTGCGCGAGGGCGTCGTCCCCGGTCACCAGGCCCACCGGCACCCCTAGGGCGCCCAGGTACAGGCCGTTGATGCCGTACTCCCCGGTCGCCCGCCCGCCAAGACTGGTGAGCGTGGGCTGCCCGGTGTAGGTGTGGGCGATGGTGCCACGGGGATGGCCCGCCCGAGCGTGGTAGCCCACGAACAGCGCGACATCGAACGCGCCGTCCGCGACGGCTTCCACCATGGAGTACGCCTTCCGGCCCTGGACCAGCCGCGCCCGCGCGTCGATGGCCTCGGGCGACAGGTTGTACATGGGGCCATGGGAATCATTGACGGTCACCTCGGTCGCGCCGCCGTCGAACGCGCCCGCGACCGCCGCGTTGGCCTCGCCCTCCATGAGCCGGCACGCCGCCGGGTACCCGGCATCCTCGCGACCCGTGGGTGCGGTATGGCTGATGCCCGCGACACCCTCCATGTCCACCGAGACGTAGACCCTCACCCTACCCCTCCTCGCCCATGGCCGGTCCGTGGCGCGCCGGCGCGCCGACCCACACCGAGCCGTCCCGATAGCGCTCCCGCTTCCAGATCGGCGCACGCGCCTTGAGCTCCTCGATGGCGTAGCGGCATGCCTCGAACGCCGGACCGCGATGCTCCGCAGCCACCACGATGAGCACGCTCGCCTCACCCAGGGGCACCTCGCCGGTCCGGTGCAGGATCGCGACCCGCCCCACGCCGTAGCGCTCCCCGATCTCGTCGGCGATGGCGTTCAGCACCCCGATGGCCATCGGCTCGAACGCCTCGTAGCCGAGGCCCTCCACACGCTGGCCCGCCACCCCCGGGGGGGCCACCTCGCCCGGCGCCGGCGTGCCGGGCGTCTCGCGGGTGCGCCCCACGAACGTCACCACGGCCCCGTCCGCGGTCGTGGGGAGGAGCCGCCCAAGGTCGGCCACGAGGTCATCGGGGAAGGGCTCGTCCCATAGCTCGATGCGCCGGGATGGCCCTGCGCCACCCGCGACCGGCGGGATGACCGCCAGCTCGTCGCCGTCCGCGAGATGGTCGGCACGCTCCGCGTACGTCCCGTTGCGGGCGAACCGGACGCTGTCCGCCGATGACGCCAGCTCCGGATGCAGCGTCACGAGGTGGTGCCACGCGTCCCCCACCGTGGCCCCATCCGCCAGGTCGAACGCGCGCTGCCTCCAGCCCAGGACCTCGCGCTGCATCGCGAACAGGCGGACCGTGACGCGCATCGGGACCCTCAGACCAGCACGCCCACCGAGAGGGCGAGGCCCGCGGCGACGATGGTCGACGCGAGCACCAGCGCCAGCTCGATGTACAGCAGGCCGGTGGCCGACTCCATGGAGCGGGTGAGGGCCGTCTTCCACGCCATCCAGGCGAGCAGCAGCGGGAACAGGATGCCCACCAGGAGCCGGAGCCACACGAAGACCGCCTGCGGACCCGTCAGGGCGGCGAAGGGAGGCTGCTCCGGGTAGCCCACCGCGAGCCACACCAGGAACAGCAGCAGCTGGAGCGCGAGCAGCACGCACAGGGCACGCGTGGTGAGCACCAGCGGACGCTCGGAGATGCGGGGCGTCACCAGGTACCAATGCGCGAGGATGACGGCGGCGAGCGAGCCGCCGCTGACCAGCGCGAGCGAGCCGAGCTGGACGAACAGGGGCAGGGCATCCACCACACCCGGGTCCTGCCAGCCCAGCGTGGCGACGAGCAGCGAGCCGACGCCCGCGCAGACGGCGGCCAGGCCGACCCAGCGCGCCCGACCGCCCCGCAGGACGCTGGCACCCGACCATGCCGCCAGGATGACGAAGCCCCCGAGCAGTACCCGACGGGGCATGTCCGCCTCAGGTCGGGTGATGATGGCCAACTGGTCCGGGGCTGGCAGGCCCATGTCGGTGGCGAAGCCCAGCGCGCCCAGGACGGCGGCGATGAGGGCGGTGGTGCCCACGAAGCCAGTGGTCGCATCCGTGGCCTGCCGGAGCACCCACGCGAACGCGAAGCTCCCCAGGGCGAGGCCCACCAGCAGCGCCCAGCTGACGTACGAGAAGCTCTGCACGATCTGCTGGGTCGCCACTGCCCCTGAGTGTAGGGCGTCGACGGCATCAGCCGTTGCCAGCACGCCCCGGGGATAGGCCGATGGTCATGGACATCCCCGGTACCTTCGTGCTTCGATCCGAGGCGAGCTGATGAGGCGACCGTCGAGGACCCTCGACGGCACCCACGCCCGGTCGTGGCGCCGTGGTGCGACGGCACAGACGTCGCCCGCACGGTGCGCCCCATCAGTGCGTCTGCCGGGACGCTGCGCGACACGGTGATGGGGTGGCTGGCACCGACCGAGCTGGTGCGAGCCACCCGTCGCGCATCGACCCAGGCCCCGGACAGCGCCGGGCTCGCGCCACGGCGCTCGAGCCCCATGGAGCGATGCGGACCCATGATCGACAGGAACCCTCATCGAGCGACGATCCTGCCCACCCCGTGTTCCGGTGCGCGCACGCACACCCCCTGGGGGGTCGGGTGTGGTCCCGTGCCCTCGATGGCGGTCTGCTCCCCCACCGGGTACCGGACCGTCCGGGACGTTCTGCCCATATGCCTGGAGGGCCCATCCGGGGTCAGATAGCGCCCATGCCCAGCATCAGCGTCCTACCCCCTTCCGGGCGCAGACGAGACACC
>DAOTUX010000305.1:0-3321 GCA_034436475.1 Chloroflexota bacterium
GGATGTGGCGAGCGGTTTCGCGGAGCCGGGGGAGTGGGCGAGCGAGGAACTGGCACGCGCCCATGACGGCGCCGCGGCCGACGCGACCGCGGACCTGGTCTCGCTGATGGCCGCCCAGGCATCTCGGCTCGCTATGTTCGCGAGCTGCGGCTGGTACTGGGACGACCCGCGACGGCTCGAGACGTGCCAAGTGCTCCGGTTCGCGGCCCACGCGGTGCGGACCGTGGACGAGGTGTGTCACACCTCGCTCGAGGAGCAGCTCGTGGACGACCTGTCGGCGATGCCGGTGCCGGGCGGGTCGGACGGCGCGACGCTCTACCACGAGGCCCTCAACTCGATCGGCCGGGCACGCATCAGGCGCGTCACGTCAGCCTGAGTCCCAGGTCCTGGTGGGGCAGGTCGTCCGGCCAGCCCAGCCTCCGCGGAGCGCCTCCGCGGGCAGTCCCTCGCCGCGCACGGAGGGACACAGACCCGGGCGGCCCCGTGGATCGCGTCGCGCGTGCCGAGCATCAGAACCCGGCGAGGTTGGGCCGCGGTCGCGCCGCCGGCAGGCCTCGGGCATGCTCACCGCAAGGGCCGGCGTCGAGGCCGATGATGCCGAGGTCCGGCCCGCGGAGGGGGCTACTCCAGCGGCGCCAGCCAGCGCGACCAGCCGAAGGCGTGCTTGAACCCGAGCTTGCGGTACACGTGGAGCGCCGTCTCGTTCGCCTCGTCCACGGACAGCCACACGATGCGGTTGCCGGTGGCCATGCCGGCTCGGGTCGCGACCGTGGCGAGCAGGGTGCCATAGCCCTTGCCCCGCCAGTCGGGAGCCACGCCCAGTCCGTGGATGCCCGCCACGCCCTCCCCCTGGGACAGCCGCGCCACGGCGATGGGCTCCCCCTGGAGTCGCAGCAGGAACGCGCGCAGGCGTCCGCCCGCGAGCGCCTTGGCGAGCTCCTTGCGGCGCGCCTCCGCGCGCGCTGGGTCGGCCCCGAACACGCGACGCTCCAGTTCCTCGTGGTCGGCCACGCTGCGAGGCTGGACGGCCTCAAAGCGGAGCGACCGGTCGAGGTGCGGCACCACCGAGGCATGGGCCACCCAGAGGACCGACTCCCCGCTGATGCGGCGCCAGCCGAGCGAGCGGACCGCACGCTCCAGGCCGGGTGGGCGGTCGAGCCGGTCCGCGAGCAGGATCGAGGGCCACGTCCCCTCCCCCCGCATCTGCCCCACCACGCGCTCCAGGGACGCGCGCCAGTCCTGGCTCGTCCAGCGGGGCAGCGCGGCGTAGTCCATGACCGCGCCCCCACCCGGGAGGCGCACCCGGAGCACACCCGACCCTGGGTCGTCCACCAGACGAGCGCCGGCGTGCACGGGCAGGCTCACCAGGTCACGCTGGACGGCGGCCAGCTCCTCGGGCGTGATGGGCTCCGTCGACGGCGGCGGGGCCACGCCATGGGCCTCGGCATGCGCAGCTTCCCGCTCGGCGTCATGCACATGCTCGCTCGCGCTGCGGGGCCGCGCGGTGTCGGGACGTCGGATGGGGCTCGAGGGACGCAGTTCGCTCACGACGCGGATGCTACGCGATCAGGGCCCAGGAGCCGTGCCACCAGGAGCGCCGCCGACAGGCGGGTCACGGTCTCAGGTCCCAGGGCGCGTACGCCCAGGGCCATCGCGATCCGATCGAGCCGGTAGCTCACCGTGCGCGGGGCGACTCCCAGCGCGCGTGCGGTGGCGGTCACCGACTGCCCGGTCCCGAGCCAGGCATCCAGGGTGCGCACCAACTCCTCGCCTCCGCGCGTCGCTCGGGCGATCGGGTCCAGCCAGCGCCGGACGCCCGCGGCTGCGAGGGCCGGGGCGGCGACGAGGGCGCGCTCGAGGGCGAGCTCTCCCACGTCGACGAGGATCCGCGCCGGCAGCACGAACTGGGCGGCTCGGAGGGCATCGAGCGCATCGGCGTACGAGACCGCGACGTCCTCGACCGCCAGCGGCCCCGCGGTCACCCCCCACCACGGCTCGTCCGCCAGGTCACGCGTGACATCAGCGAACGGTCGGCCCTCGCGCCACGGCAGGCCAGCGATGGCCACGATGTCCGACCCTCGCGCCGCGACGAGGTACGGCCGTCGCACCGGGTCACGCGCGAGGCGCCGGCCCAGTTCCTCGACCAGGTCGCCAAGCCCGTCGAGTTCGGGGGAGGGTCGGAGCACGAGCAGGTGGTGCGGCTGGCCGGGATCGAGTCCCACGAGGCCGGCCCGGCGGAGCAGCCGCGTGGCCGAGGCGGCATCCGCGGGTGTCCGGGTCAGCAGCTCCTCCAGGATCGCCTGTCGGGCGGCTCCTGCCGTGGCGGCGATCGCGCGCTCCGCGCTCGTGTAGCCGTCCGAGACCTCTGCCGCGATCTGATCGCCCGCGCGCAGCAGCGCGGCCCCCAACTCCCGCATCGCGGGCACCCGGAGCGGCGGCACGAGGCCGAGGGCGTGGTCCCAGGTGACCCACGCCGTGGACAGATAGCCGTCCATGAGCGCTGCCAGCGGTCGTCCCTGGCGTGCCGCCGTGGCACCCTCCTGACGCAGACGCAGGCGGTCCCCCGCGCGCAGGCCGGGCTCGCCCGTGATCATGTCCAGGAAGCGCCGCACGGTGGGGCCCACCAGCTCCGGCTCGGCCTCGCCCAGGTCATGAGCCACATCGCGGACCATTGCAGGCAGCGTGGGCCGCAGGCGGTCGATGATGGCGACCAGCGTGCCTGGTTGCCGAGGTTCGGCAATGGTTCGATGCCTAGATGACACGAATGTGCAGACCTTCTGCCGACATCATCACAGCATCATACCGAGGTCGCGTCGCCACCGAGGTGCGGACGGCATCCGCGACGGCGTCCGAAGCGCACAGTCACACCAGCCCCACAGATGATCGAACGCTCCCTCCACACCGCATCCTCCCAGCTCCGGACCGTCGTGCTGCTGGGTGCCCTGGGCGGCCTCCTGGTCGCAGTGGGCGGCATCCTGGGCGGCCGGACCGGCCTGCTCATCGCCCTCGTCATGGCCGTCGTCCTGAACGTGGGCGTCTACTGGTTCAGCGACCGTCTGGCGCTCCGTGCCAACGGCGCTCGTCCGCTCCGGCCGGGAGAGGCGCCACAGGTCGAGCGCATCGTGCGCGACTTGGCGGGGCGCGCCGGGATCCCGATGCCCAGCCTGCACATCATCGAGCGCCCGGAGCCCAACGCCTTCGCGACAGGTCGCGGGCCGGGGCATGCCGCGGTGGCGGTCACGACGGGCATCCTCGAGGTCATGGACGAGCGACAGCTGCGCGGCGTCCTGGCCCACGAGATCAGCCATATCACGAACCGCG
>DAOTUX010000306.1:0-8675 GCA_034436475.1 Chloroflexota bacterium
CGGTGGCGCCCGTCGCCCAGGCGGCGCCCGTCGCGCAGACGGCGCCCGACGCACCCGCGCCGATCGCACCAACGCCCACCCAGACAACGCCCGTCGCGCAGGCGGCGCCCGACGCACCCGATGCCGAGCCCGCCCCGCTCGGGACACCGGCGGACCCGGTCGAGGGGCGCGCCTAGCCTCGCGATCCGGACCGCGACGGCACCCGTCGGTCCCGTGACCGGGCTCACGCCCCGCCATCCCGGCGTCCTGGCATGACCGACACCCTCGAGCCCGTGACCGGCACGGTCGAGCGCCTGCCCACGCCGCGACCGACCACCCCCCCGGAGGAGGAGGGGGTGATGAGCCTCGTGGACCACCTCGCGGAGCTCCGCCGTCGCCTGTTCGTGAGCATCCTCGCGGTGGTCGCCGGTGGCGCCGTCGGGTTCTACTTCGCGAGCGACGTCCAGAAGCTGCTGCTACAGCCCTTCCTCGCGTCCAACCCGGGGAGCGTGGTCCAGTTCCTGACCGTGAGCGGGGGCTTCTTCCTGTACGTCAAGATCTCGCTCGTGTTCGGCATCGTCATCGGCCTGCCGGTCATCGTGTACGAGGTGTGGCAGTTCGTGTCGCCCGGGCTCACCGCCCGCGAACGTCACGCGGCCCTGCCGTGGATCCCCGCGGCGATCGTCTTCTTCGCGCTCGGTGTGGTCGTGGCCTATGTGACCATGCCCTACGCCATCCAGTTCCTGACCGGGTTCACCACCCCCGGGTACACCGAGTCACGGCCCAGCGCGGAGGCCTACTTCGGGTTCGTGACCAACATGTTCCTCATCTTCGGCGCGGTCATGGAGTTCCCCATCGCGCTGGTGTTCTTGGCCAAGCTGGGGATCCTCAGCGTGGACCTGCTCAAGCGGAGCCGGCGCATGGTGATCCTGGGCATCGTGGTCTTCGCCGTGGTGGTCACGCCAGGCGGCGACCCGATCAGCCCCATCGTGATGTCCACGGTGATGTACGCCCTGTTCGAGTTCACCATCCACATGCTGTCCCGAGGCGGGCCCGCGCGCGCGCCCGAGGTCCCAGGCCCTGATGGCGACTGACCAGCCGCAGGCCGCGGCCGTGGCGCACACCGGCGGTCAGCACGTGGCCATCATCACCGGGCTCTCGGGGGCCGGCAAGACCGCCGCCAGCAAGCTGTTCGAGGACCTCGGCTACAAGGTGGTGGACAACGTCCCCTCGGAGCTGCTCGCGGACCTCGCCGAGCTGGTCGCCAACGACCCCGAGCGCTACCGTCGGATCGCGCTCGTGCTCGACGTCCGGTCCGGGGACGCGCCGCTCGCCCTGGGAGCCGCGCAGGGCGCGCTCGACGGTCGGGGCATCGAGCCCCAGATCTTCTTCCTCGAGGCGTCCGACCAGGCGCTCATCCGGCGCTTCAGCGAGACCCGTCACCGTCACCCCCTGGAGACCGACCACCGCGGCCTTGCCAACGCCATCGACCGCGAGCGCCGGATGCTGGAGGAGGCACGCGGGATGGCCCAGGTCATCATCGACACCTCGGACCTCTCCCAGCGGCAGCTACGGGAGCGCATCACCAACGCGCTGGACGCCTCGCACACGCCCGACCAGGTGGACCTCCAGGTCATCTCGTTCGGGTTCAAGCACGGGGTGCCCCTGGAGGCGGACCTGGTGTTCGACGTGCGGTTCATGGAGAACCCGTTCTATCGACCGGAGATGCGCCAGCTCAACGGGCGTGACCAGGCGGTGCGGGAGTTCGTGCTCCAGCAGCCGGTCACGGAGCGGTTCCTGTCGTTCCTCCACGACTTCTATGCCTTCGCCATCCCTGCCTATCAGGCGGAGGGCAAGAGCCGCGTGACCACGGCCATCGGCTGCACGGGCGGTGTGCATCGGTCGGTGGCCATCGCGGAGGCCGTCGCCGATGACCTGCGGGCCCAGGGGCTGGGGCCGGTGCGGGTCTGGCATCGGGAGCTGGAACGGACGTGAGCGGGCGCGAGGACCCCTGGACCGCGCGTCTGCGTCGCTGGCTGCGACCCACCACCGGGATCTCGGGCTGGCTGCTGGTCGTGTTCGTGGGGCAGCTCCTCTTGGCACTCGCCGGCGGCCTCATCCTGCGCCTCCTGTTCCGGGACGTGCCCGCCGGCAGTCCCGCGGGCCAGGCGTTCAACGTGGCGACCCTCCAGTTCCTGCCCGACTGGGCCCGGCTCCTGCTGGTGCTCGTGGCGGGCATCGTGGTCCTCGTGTACGGGCTGCGACGGCTGATGGGCGTGCTGCTCGAGCCCTTCCCCGACCACACCCAGCCGCTGGTGGAGCTGGTGTATCAGAAGCGCTCGCTCGCCCGGGGCCCTCGGGTGGTGGCCATCGGCGGGGGCACGGGCCAGTCGACGCTCCTGCGCGGCCTGAAGCAGCACACCAGCAACATCACCGCGGTCGTGTCGGTGGCGGATGACGGGGGCTCGTCAGGCATGCTCCGCCAGGAGCTGGGCATCGCGCCTGTGGGTGACATCCGCAACTGCATCGCCGCGCTCGCCGACGCGGAGCCCACCATGACCAGCCTGCTCCAGTACCGCTTCCCGACCGAGCCGGGCGCAGACCCTGGCCTGGGTGGCCACGCCTTCGGCAACCTGCTCATCGCGGCGCTCTCGGACATCGCCCAGGACTTCGAGGAGGGCGTCCGGCTCACCAACCGGGTGCTCGCGGTGCGGGGCCAGGTGCTGCCGGTGGCGGCGGAGCCGCTCACGCTCCACGCGGAGTTGAGCGATGGTCGGGAGGTGGTGGGCCAGTCGACGATCATGGGCACGCGGGGCATCCGCCGGGTCTGGGTCAGCCCAGACCGGGTGACCGCGAACCAGGATGCGCTGGGCGCCATCCGGAGCGCGGACCTGGTGGTCCTGGGGCCCGGCAGCCTGTACACGAGCCTCCTGCCCGACCTGCTCGTCCCGGGCATGGTGGGCGCCCTGGAGCAGACGCAGGGCCTGCGGGTCTATGTCGCGAACGTCGCGACGCAGGTCGGCGAGACCGAGGGATACACCCTCTCCGAGCACCTGGCTGCGCTGCACGCCCACCATCTGGGGCACGTGGTGGACGTGGTGGTCGCCAACACGAACACCCATGCTCGCCCGCCGCAGGCGGTGTATGCGCAGGAGCCCGTGCGCATCGACCTGCCGGTCGGCGGTGGGCCACCTCGGGTGGTGGTCGCGGACGTGGTCGACGCGACCAACGCCCACAGGCATGACCCGCTCAAGCTCGCCAGCGTGCTGTTCGGGCTGCTCGACGAGCGACGCGCCCAGCAGCCGCCGACAGTGGTCGCGCGGACCGCCTGACGCGCAGCGGACCGGAGGCTCGACACGCTCGCAGGTGCCATCACGTCGCCCGACGCGTCCCGGCGCACGGCTCGCCAGAGGGCCCCGCGGACGGGGGCCGGGCCGGACCTGCTCGCGGGCCTGCGCGCGGAACTGGCCGCGCTCGAGCCTCCCCGGCCCTGCTGCCGTGCGTCGCTGCGCGCGGGCCTCGGCGTGGCTGCGGAGGGGCGTGCCCGCTCCCCGGTGGTGGCGCGCCTCGCGGTCCGACTCGAGGACGCGCCCAGCACGGGCTTCGAATGGGCGAGCGCGCGTCGTCACTGCCGCGAGGCGTGGCTGCGCGGGCGGTTCCTGGCCGCGGGCTCGCTGAGCGCGGGGGAGGCTGGCATCCACCTGGAGCTGTCGGATGCGCCATCGGAAGCCCAGGCGCTGTGCGCGCGACTCGTGGCGCTGGGCCTCCACGCGTCGTGGCGGGTGCGTCGTGGGCGGGGTGTCGTGACCCTCAAGCGCACCGAGGACGTCACGACCCTGCTCCGATGGGTCGGCGCATCCGCCACGGTGCTCGACATGGAGGCGCGTCTCGTCACGCGGCAGCTCCACGGCCACCTCAATCGGGTCCTCAACGCCGAGAACGCCAACCTGGCGCGGTCGGTGCGCGCCGCACATCGCCAGCTCGAGGCGGTGCGGCGACTGGGAGCGGATGGCCGCTTGGCGGGCATGCCGGCGGCGGACCGGGCAGTCGCGTCAGCGCGCCTCGAGGCGCCCGAGGCGTCGCTCACCGGGCTTGCCGTGATGACCGGCCTGCCTCGGGCACGCGTCCAGCGGGCGTTGGAGCGGATGGTCGCGCTCGCGGAAGGCCCCGACCCGGGATAATGGGGGGCATGCGTCCTGTCATCATCGCCGGCAACTGGAAGATGAACGGCCTGCCCGCGGAGGCGGGGCAGCTCGCCCTCGCCATCGCGGCGGCCACTCGATACCCGGAGGTCACGCGCATCCTGTGCCCACCGTTCGTGTCCCTCGCCATCGTCGACGCCGCCCTGGCGGGGTCAGGCGTCGCGGTGGGCGCGCAGGACGTGCACCCTGAGGCAGCGGGGGCGTACACGGGCGGCGTCTCGGCCGCGATGCTCGCCGGGCTCGCGACATGGGCCATCGTGGGCCACTCGGAGCGCCGTCGCGACCAGGGCGAGACCGATGCCCTGATCGGGCGCAAGGTCGTCCGCTGCGTCGAGGGTGGCCTGCGACCCATCCTGTGCGTGGGGGAGCAACTGGCCGAGCGCGAAGGGGGTCGGGCAGAGGACGCGGTCCGCGAGCAGCTCCGGGGCGCCCTGTCGGTCGTCCTCGCCGCCGGGCCGTTCCCCACGGACCTGGTCGTCGCGTACGAGCCGGTATGGGCGATCGGCACCGGTCGGACGGCACGTGGTGCCGACGCCGCGGCCATGGCCGACGCCATCCGTGCCACCGCCGCGGAGCTGGGCGCGCCCGTGGGTGGCTCGGAGCTGCCCGTGCTGTACGGCGGGAGCGTCACGAGCGCATCCGTGGGCGAGTTCCTCGCGGAGCCCTCCATCGACGGCGCGCTGGTGGGCGGGGCCAGTCTCAAGGTGGACGAGATGGCGGGCATCGTGGCACGTGCCGCGGTCACGGCAGCGGCGCGCCACGCATCGGGGACGCACCCCGCGTCGACGACCGGGGCGTGAGCACCTCCGGGGAGGCTCCTGCCGCGGGTCGCCCGCGACCCGTGGTGCTGGTGGTCATCGACGGCTTCGGCGTGGGCCCGGACGCCTCCGTGGACGCCATCGCCCAGGCATCGATGCCTCGCTGGCGCGGGCTGTTGACGAACTGGCCGCATACGCTCCTGGATGCCTCGGGCCCGGCCGTTGGGCTGCCCGAGGGCCAGATGGGCAACAGCGAGGTGGGTCATCTCAACATCGGCGCCGGCCGCCCGGTGCTCCAGGACCTGCCCCGGATCGACGCCGCCATCGCAGATGGCTCGTTCGCCGCGAACCCCTCGCTGAGGGACGCGGTCGCCCTGGCTCGTGCTCGCGGCACCCGGCTCCACCTCGTGAGCCTGGTGGGACCCGGTGGCGTGCATGCCAACGACCGTCATCTCGTGGCAGTCGCGGCGATGGCCCACGCGGAGGGCGTGCGCGATGTGGCGGTCCATGCGCTGCTCGACGGCCGGGACACACCGCCCCACTCGGCGGTCGCGTTCCTGCCCGACCTCGAGGCGCGGCTGGGCGCGGCCCATCCGGGGGCGCGCATCGCGGTCATCGGCGGGCGCTACTACGGGATGGACCGTGACAGGCGCTGGGATCGCGTCGCCCGCTGGTGGGAGGCGATGGTCCACGGTTGCGGCGACACGGGCCCCACGGTCGCGGACGCGCTGTCAGCGGCATACGCGCGTGGCGAGAGCGACGAGTTCGTGGCGCCCACGCTCGTGGGCGATGGTGCGCCGGTGCGAGACGGCGACGTGATCATCCACTGCAACTTCCGGGCCGATCGGGCACGCGAGCTGACCCACGCCCTGGTGGACGGGGACGACTTCGGGGGCTTCGACCGGGGCGTCCGGCCACGGGACCTGCACGTGGTCACCATGACCGAGTACGAGGAGGGCCTGCCCGTCTCGGCCGTGGCGTTCCCGCCCCAGGTCGTGACCAGCCTGGCGGAGCTCGTCTCGAGGCAGGGCTGGCGTCAGTTCCATGTCGCGGAGACCGAGAAGTACGCGCACGTGACGTACTTCCTCAACGGCGGTGTGGAGACGGCCTGGCCGGGCGAGGAGCGGCGGCTGGTGCCCAGTCCCAAGGTGGCGACGTACGACCTCGAGCCGCGCATGAGCGCCATGGGTGTCACCGATGCGCTGGTGGAGGCCATAGCCAGCGACCGCTACGACCTGGTCGTGGCCAACTACGCCAACCCGGACATGGTGGGGCACACGGGGGTGTGGGAGGCGACCGTGGAGGCATGCACCTTCCTCGACGGATGCCTGGGCCGGGTCGCCGATGCGGTGCTGGGCGCGGACGCCGCGTCGGTCGCGTCGGGTGGTCCCGGCGCCCTGCTGGCGGTGACCGCGGATCATGGCAACGCCGACGTCATGCGTGACGCGGATGGGCACCCGGTCACGGCACACTCGCTGAGCCCCGTGCCCTTCCTGCTCGCGGGCCATGCGGCGCGGGGGGTGCGCCTGCGAGAGGGCGTGCTGGCCGACGTCACGCCCACCATCCTGGGCTTCCTGGGGCTGCCCCTTGCACCGGGGATGACCGGCGGCAGCCTGGTCGACGGCTTCGGGCCCGCCTGACGTGGGCGCGCGTGCACGCCCGGGGGCCTGGCTCGGGATGCCAGGGCGCGTCTGGTATCCTCTGGCGGTCCCAGCGCGTGTCGGAGTCGTCAGTCCGTGAACCCCATCCTCGCCATCGCCGAGATCCTGCTCTCCATCGGCCTCATCGCCGCGATCCTGCTCCAGTCGCGAGGCGCCGGCCTGGGCGCCACGTTCGGCGGCGAGTCGTCCGCGTATCGCAGTCGGCGCGGCGTCGAGAAGACGCTCTTCCAGTTCACCATCGTGCTCACCGTGCTGTTCGTCGCGGTGTGCCTCATCGCGTTCGTGACCACGCCCAGCACCAGCCTGTAGCGCGCGCGACCCGCCCGCCTGGCGCCCCCTGGGCCGGGCTCTCGACCCTTGGGCGCTCACTGGCCGGCGGTGGCGCCGGGCGCCTTGTGCTAACATCCACGCTCGCTCGCGGGTCCTCGCGGACTCGTCGCTGGCCACGCCGAGGTGGCGGAATAGGCAGACGCGCCAGGTTCAGGACCTGGTGGCCGCAAGGTCGTGTGGGTTCAAGTCCCTCCCTCGGTACCAGACCCTCGGCCAGCGCCGTCGGCGAGCGGAGCCCCTGCCCAGGTGGCGGAATTGGTATACGCGTACGTTTGAGGGGCGTATGAGGCAACTCATCCGGGTTCAAGTCCCGGCCTGGGCACCACAGCATCGTGAGCGAGACGGCGGCCGGTGGCGGCCGCCGCCGTGCTGTCATCCTGGCTCGGCAGTGACGCCTCGGCGTGGTGCCCACGTCGCCCAGCCCCCGGTCAGGTCACGCGCGGGTACCATCACCCCACCAGGGGCGGTTAGCTCAGTCCGGTTAGAGCACCTCGCTTACACCGAGGGTGTCGGGGGTTCGAGTCCCTCACCGCCCACCAGACCCTGAGCACGAATCAGGCCCGTCGAGCCCCGTCGCGGGGAGGCTCGGCGGGCCTGTTGGCAACATCTTGGCAACAGGCTAGCCGGCGTCCGCCTTCGCCTTCGGCGTCGCGAGCACGGCATCGAGGGCGAGCGCCGCGGCGGCTTGGAGTCCCGGCAACACCGCCGAGTACGTGTCGAGCGTGATGTTCACGCTGGCATGGCCCAGGCGCTCCGACACGACCTTCGGGTGGACCCCGCTCGCGAGCATCAGGGTCGCGTGGGCGTGGCGGCAGTCGTGGACGCGCATCCCCGGGACGCCGGCCGCCGCCGCGATGCCGCGCCATGCACGCGACAGGTTCCCCGCCTCTATGGGCGTGCCGATGCCCGTCGCGAACACGAGGTCCGCCTCGACGTCGTAGGCGCTCCCAGCGAGAAGCCTGGCCTCGAGCTGCGCCCTCCGGTGGCCCTTGAGGGTCGCGACGGCATCGGGGGACAGGGCGATGGACCGCCGCGACAGGCGCGTCTTGGGCTGGCGATACACGATGCCCTGACCGTTGATGCGCTGCGCCGACCGCTGGACGTGGATGACCGGGTCGGGGCCATCCAACTCCACGTCAGACCATCGCAGCCCCAGCAGCTCGCCCCGTCGCATCCCCGTGAGCAGCGCGAGCCGCACGAGCGGACCGTGGGCCGTGGCGTCCGCCGCCGCGATGACGGCCCTGGCCTGGTCCGGCGTCGTGGCGCGGACCTCGCGCCGCGTCGGCCGCGGGGGCTCCACCGCGTCGGCCGGGTTGCGGATGAGGAGCTGCCAGCGCACCGCCTGACGGAGCGCCGCGTGGAGCACCTGGTGGTATCGGAGCACCGACTTGGGCGCGAGGCCCGCCGGCCTCGGCGGCGAGGCCGTCCCGCCGGTCACCGGCGACGTCGGCGCCACGCGACCGGCGCGAAGCAGGTCGGTGTACCAGGCCTGGATGGCGACCGGCCGGAGCGCCGTCAGCTCGAGGGAGCCGAACGCGGGCACGATGCGTCGCTCGATGACGCGGCGGTACTCCTGCGCCGTCTTGGGCGCCAGCGTCGCCACGTAATCCCGCTGCCAGCGCTCGAGGTACTGCGCGACCGTCATCCGCCTGGGTGGCGGCTCCACGCCGCGGTCGCGCTGGTGCATGAGGCTCACCAGCTCGGCATCGACCTCGCGCCGTGTGCCATGGAACGTGACTCGGGCC
>DAOTUX010000307.1:0-3245 GCA_034436475.1 Chloroflexota bacterium
TCGGACGCGCTCCTCGCGGCGGGCATGCTCCTCCTGAACGCCCTCGCGGGCGCCATCGCCCTCGTCCATGTGCGCGTCCACCGCTGGCGTGGCACGCCCTTCGACGTCCAGCTGTGGCAGCTGCTCGTGGCGCTCGTGCCCCTCACCGCTCTCGCGTTCCTCCTGGAGCAGCCCACGTCCGTCGTCTGGGACCTGCGGACGGTCCTGGTGCTGGCCTACAGCGGGGTCCTCGCAACGGCGTTCGCGTACTGGGCGAGCCAGGCCGCGACCCTCGCCGTGGGTCCGCTTGTGGCCAGCGTCACCTATCTCGGCGTCCCGGTCGTTGGCGTGCTCGGTGGCGCCGTGGTGCTGCACGAGGCGGTCCCGCTCACGGACGTGCTGGGGATGGTGGTCATCGGGGTCGGGATCGGTCTCGTGGCCCGTGCCCGCCGGGCCCGTGCCGGCCCGCCCACGTCGGTGGCGCGTCAGGCGCCAGACCGCGACCCGACACGGGCCTGAGCACGGGGGGCGTCGCAGATGCGGGCGAGCGCCAACCACGAAGGGGCTTGGGAGGTCAGTCGGCGATGCGACCGCCCGGACGTGCGCCACGACCCCCACGAGGTCCTCGACCGGGGGCATCCTGGCGGACCGGGATGATGGCGAGGCCCATGCGGTCGGGAGCCCCCGCGCGTCTACCGGACGACGATGTTGACCAGTCGGCCCGGCACGTGGACCACCTTGACCACGCTCAGGCCATCGAGGTTGGCCTGCACCTTGGGCCGCGCCATGACCAGGCGCTCGATCTCGTCGGGTGGCAGGCCGGCCGCCATGGGCACGAGGTCGCGCAGCTTGCCGTTCACCTGGACCGGCAGCTCGATGGTGTCGGCCACCACGAGCGCCGGGTCGGACGCGGGCCATGCCTCCTGGTGGATCGACCGCCACGCCTCGCCGGCCGCCGCCAGGCGCCTCGACCACAGCTCCTCCGTGATGTGCGGCGCCAGTGGCGCCAGCATCAGCAGCAGGAGGCGCGTGGCCTCGTCCCAGCCGGGGGTCCCGGCGACCCGCGTGCCGCGGTGGCGCATCAGGAGGTTGGTCAGCTCCATGAGCTTGGCGACCATGGTGTTCCAGCGGAAGCCGGCGTGGTCATCGGTGACGTACCGCAGCGCCCGATGCGCCGCCACCCGGAGCGACCGCTCGGCGGCCGTGACGTCATCGATGCGCTCAGGCTCGCCCTCGACGCCCATCGGGTCCAGGACCACCGTCCAGACGCGCCGCAGGAACCGATGGACCCCCTCGATCCCGGTGGGGCTCCACGGCCCACCCTGGTCCCAGGGACCCATGAACATGAGGAACAGGCGCACCGAGTCAGCGCCATAGCGACTGACCAGCTCGTCAGGGTCCTGGACGTTGCCCCGGCTCTTGCTCATCCGCTCGCCGTCGGCGCCCAGGATCTGGCCCTGGTTGAACAGGCGCCTGAAGGGCTCGCGCTCATGGACGATGCCCAGGTCGTTGAGCGCCTTGGCGAAGAACCTGCTGTACAGCAGGTGCATCACGGCGTGCTCCGCGCCGCCCGTGTACTGGTCCACGGGGCACCAGAGGGCGTCCAGCTCGCTGTCGATGGGTCGGTCCGTCGCACCCGGCGCGAGGTAGCGCCACCAGTACCAGGAGCTGTCCACGAACGTGTCCATGGTGTCGGTCTCGCGCCGCCCAGGGCCGCCGCAGCGGGGGCAGGGCGCGCGCAGGAACGACTCGGTCCAGGTGAGCGGGTTGCCACCCTCCGGCCGGTACTGGAAGTCATCGGGGAGGAGCACGGGCAGCTGGTCGTCCGGGACGGGCACGATGCCGCACGAGGGCGTCGCCTCGCAGTACACCACCGGGATGGGCGTGCCCCAGGGACGCTGGCGGCTCACCAGCCAGTCGCGGATGCGATAGGTCACCGTGGCCGTGCCCTGGCCGCGTGACCCCAGCTCCGCGACGATGCGCCGGAAGCCCTCGTCCGCGGGCAGGCCGCTGTAGGGCCCGCTGTTCACGATGCGCTCGTCCGGCGTGTGGGCGATGAACGCCCCGTCGAGGATCTCGTCGTCGGCGGCACCCGCGGGGGCGATGACCCGGCGGATGGGCAGCCCGAACCGCCTCGCGAACTCGAAGTCACGCTCATCGTGCGCGGGCACCGCCATGATTGCGCCTGTGCCGTAGCCGGACAGCACGTAGTCCGCGATCCAGATCGGGATGCGCTCACCATTGACGGGGTTGATGGCGTCCGCGCCCAGGGCTACGCCGGTCTTCTCGCGGTCCGCGGACAGGCGCTCGATCTCGCTCCGACGGCGTGTCTCGAACACGTACGCGTCCACCTCCGCCTTCCGATCGGGGGCGGTCAGGCGCTCCACCAGGGGATGCTCGGGCGCGAGCACCATGAACGTCGCACCGAACAGCGTGTCAGGGCGTGTGGTGAAGACCCGCAGCACCTCGCCACCGGCGTGATGGGCGGACGGTGCGGTGGTGAACACCACCTCGGCACCCTCGGAGCGGCCGATCCAGTTCGTCTGCATCGCTCGGACGGGCTCGGGCCACTCGATGCCGCTGAAGTCGAGCAGCTCGTCCGCGTACTTGGTGATGCGGAAGAACCACTGCTCCAGGTCGCGCTTGATGACCGGCGTGCCACAGCGCCAGCAGACGCGCTCGGGGCCCTCGACCTGCTCCCGCGCCAGCACGACCTGGTCCTTGGGGCACCAGTCGACGGCCTGCATCTTGCGATACGCCAGGCCCTGCTCCAGGAGACGCAGGAAGATCCACTGGTTCCAGCGGTAGTAGTCGGGCTGACAGGTGATGACCTCGCTCGACCAGTCGAACGTGGCGCCCATGCTCCGCAGCTGGCGACGCATCCGCTCGATGTTGCGCATGGTCCAGGTGGCCGGGTGGACGCCGCTCTTGATGGCGGCGTTCTCCGCGGGCAGCCCGAACGCGTCGAAGCCGACCGGGAAGAACACGTTCTCGCCGCGCATCCGGTGATAGCGCGCGATGGCGTCGGTGGGCGTCTTGATGTACCAGTGGCCGATGTGCAGGTCACCCGACGGGTAGGGGTACATCGTGAGCAGGTAGTACCGCGGGCGCGAGGCATCCTGGAGGTCCGTCCGGTAGTGACCGAGCTCGTCCCAGCGCGCCTGCCAGCGTGGCTCGATGTCCGACGGGTCGTAGCGCGGCACGCGCTCGGTGGCCTTGGGGGACGCGGTGGCGGCCGGGTCGGGTGCGGTCTTGGCTCCGGGTGT
>DAOTUX010000308.1:0-5672 GCA_034436475.1 Chloroflexota bacterium
CATCCCGACCTGGTGCGCCTGTCGGTCATCGGCCGCTCCTACCAGGACCAGCCGATCATGATGGCCAAGGTCTCGGACCAGCCCGATCGGGACGAGGACGAGCCGGAGGTGTTCCTCAACGCGCGGACGCATGCGCGGGAGCACATGGGCACCGAGCAGGCGCTGGCACTCCTGCACACGCTCACCGACGGGTATGCCTCCTCCAGCCGGGTGCGCGCCATCGTGGACAGCACCGAGGTGTTCATCGTCGCGGACGTCAACCCCGACGGTGCCCGGTTCGACCTCAAGGGAGCGCGCTATCGCGGATGGCGCAAGAACCGCCAGCCCCGGCGGGGGGCGACGGGCACGGATCTCAACCGCAACTTCGGCTACCGCTGGGGATGCTGCAAGGGTTCGGACTCGTGGCCGTCCTCGAACCTGTACCGCGGGCCGCGGGCCTTCTCGGCACCCGAGACGCGGGCCATCCGTGACCTGGTCCGGGAGCGGCACTTCGTCGCCGCCCTCGCGTTCCACTCCTATGGCCGCCAGGTCCTGTGGCCGTATGGCTACACGAGGGCCGATCTGCCGGCCGACATGCCGGCGTCCCTCCAGGAGACCGTCGAGCGTCTCGCCCGCGGTATCGCCACCCGCGATGGGTACCGGCCCATGCAGGCGAGCTCGCTGTACATCACCAGCGGCTCGTTCATGGACTGGATGACCGGCGTCCAGCGGATCCCGACCCTGACCATGGAGCTGGCGCCCAGGACGAGGCTGGCCGGGGGCTTCTACCCACCCGCGTCGCGGATCGACCCCATCACGCGTGGCAACCGGAACGCCTTGCTGTGGTTCCTGGAGCAGGCCCAGGACCTGCCGCCCACCCGATAGCGCGGGGTCGCAGCCCTCGATTGACGTGCTACCATGTGCTACATGGGTGACGAGGCGCCCGGCCCCGACAAGGTCGGCGTACGCGAGCTGCGACAGAACCTGTCGGTCTATCTCGACCGTGTGAAGGGCGGCGAGACCCTCGAGGTGACCGAGCACGGCCATGCGGTGGCCCTGTTGACCCCCCTCCCCCGGGTGGCCCTGTCGACGCTCGACCGTCTCATCGCGGAGGGCCGCGTCACGTCGGGCACGGGCGACCTCCTGGCCTATCTGCGCGCCAACAGACCGACGCCGGCTGCGACCACCGGACCCTCGACGACCACCACCGAGCCGGAACCCACCATGACCCAGGTCCTCCGGCGGATGCAGGACGAGGGTCTCCGCTGAGCGCGCGCACGGCCTATCTCGATACCAGCGCCATCGTGCGCCTGGTGCTCGGCGAGCCGGGCACCGACGAGCTCGTCGCGTTCCTGCGGGGCATGGGTACGCGGGTCACGAGTGCCATCTCGCAGGTCGAGGTCCCACGGGCCGTCGCCCTGGCCGATGCCACCGCCGGGGCCCGCGCGGTCGAGGTCATGACCCGTCTGTCGATCGTCCATCTCGACCCCTCGCTCGTGGGTGCCGCGGCCGCCCTCCGACCCCCCACCCTCACGGCGACCGGAGCGGTCCACGTCGCCTCGGCACTGCTGCTCGCGGACGCGCTCGACACCTTCGTCACGTATGACGCGGCGATCGCGGCCGCCGCACGGGACGCGAGCCTCCGGGTGGAGACGCCGGGGGTGGAGTTGGCCATGGCGGTTGCCGAGCCCGGATCCGAGGCGGCCGCGTCCCCGCGGACGCTCGACGAGGCGATCCTGATGCGTGTGGTCGATCGGATGGTGGGCCGCCTGCGGCCGGACCGGGTCGTCCTGCCGTCCGACGCGTCCATCGAGGGTGGCGTCCTGCGGCTTGCCATGGTGCCCGGTCCGTGGTCGCCGGGGCGTGGCGCATCCTGGGTGGCGCAAGAGGCGATCGAGGACCTCGACATCCGCATCGAGCTCATCCTGGTCGACGAGGACACCCCCGAGCCGCCTGGAAGGACCCTCTACCAACTCGCCTGAGCGGAGCTCGTCCGGGCGTTGCCACGGCCTGGACGCGAGTGCCCGACGGGCCGACGACCTCAGCCCAGACGGGCGGCGGCGCTCATGAACAGGACCGAGGCCACCAGGATCGCAAGGCCGATACGGGGGATGACCCGCAGGTGTCGGAGGATCCGGTCGGATGCCACCGGGTCGTCCTCGATGGCGGCGAGGCGGCGGGCGAGGGACCCCTCCATGCGCGACTCCTGGAACAGGTGGAACAGGAACAGCGGACCGCCCAGCAGGCCGCCGATCAGGATCCGTTGACCCCAGGTCGTGTCCACCAGCTTGGTCAGGTCACCGCCGCTCATGATCCAGAACACGATGGCACCGCTGACGATGGCGGTGCCCGCGAGGATCGTGGCGAGACGGAACACCAGCGGGAACACCGCGGTCAGGATCTTGCCGCGCACCGCGGGCTCGACGTGCACGAGCGCCGGCAGCAGCACGAAGTTGACCGTCAGGACCTCCCCCAGCCAACCCAGCCCCGTGACGATGTGGACGAACCGCACGCCGAACAGCAGCTCAGGCATCCGCGTCCCCGTCATCCACGGCTTGCATTTTACACGGCTATCATCGTAAATATCAACGTCCAGCCACGCGCCACGAGGAGCCGAACCGAGATGATGACGACCATGACCGATGCCCAGGCCGCCGCAGCGATCCGGGCGCATCACGAGCAGCTCGCGGGCGAGTTGCGCGATCGGGTCGCCGCGGTCGAGGCGACCGTGCGCGAGGGACAGCCACACGCGGCAGCCCAGGCACGGCTCCTGGCGCATCTCGACGACGAACTGCTGCCGCACGCGGCCGCGGAGGAGGCCACGCTCTACGCGGCCGCCGAGACCGGCCTGCTGGCCATGCTGGTCCGGGCGATGAAGGACGAGCACGTCGACATCGTGGGCCGCGTGGGCGCCCTCCGCGGGGCGACCGAGCCCATCGAGGTGGCCGGAGGTTCGGCGGCCCTCCTGGCCCTGTTCGAGTCGCACCTCCACAAGGAGAACGAGCTGTTGGTGCCGGCCCTGGTGGATGACCCCTCCGTGGCCCTGGGCACGCTGCTCGAGGGTATGCACGAGCTCGTGGGCTGACCGGGTGGCCCTGGCGGATCACGGTCGACCGACGTGAGCCCGGGTCCCTCGCGGCCCATCGACCAGCTCGCGGGCGCGCTCGTGACGGCCCTGCGCCGTCTGGGTGAGGCCGGCGAGCCTGTCGCGGCGAGCCGCATCGCCGCGACCGCCTGGTCGGCGGTCCGGCATGACGAGCCGCGCATCGCGGAGCGCCTCAACGGCGTGATGCACCACCTCGCACGTCTCGAGGCGAGTGCGGATGCGCGCGAAGGGCCCTCCGAGCCCGGCGGCCGATGAGGCAGGGTCGAGGCTGAGGGACCGCTCGATCTCGATCGCCCAGGCTGGCACCCTGCCCCGACTGGTCGAACGTATCGTCTCGGTGCACGTCGTGTCGTGGCGCCGCGCATTACCCTCCTTCGGGCTGGCCGAGGGCGCGAAACAGCGATGACCGAGCGCCAGGTCCATCGGGTATGGCCTGGCGTCACGCCGTCTGGCCCGTTCCGAGACAGGAGGGTCGGATCCACATGCGGATCACGGATGTCAAGGTCTTCATCCCCATGGTCGGGGCGCGACCCCAGTGCCTCGTCAAGGTGGAGACCGACGCCGGCATCGCGGGTTGGGGCGAATCCGGGCTGAGCGCACGCGAGGCGTCGGTCGCGGCCGCGGTGGGCGACTTTCGCGCGCTGCTCATCGGCGAGGACCCGATGCAGCGCGGCCGGATCTGGCAACGGCTGTATCGGTCCCAGTACTTCGAGGGCGGACGCGTGCTGCTCGCGGCGCAGAGCGCCATCGACATCGCGCTGTACGACATCGCCGGCAAGGCCTGGGGTGTCCCGGTCTACGAGCTGTTGGGCGGTCGGCAGCGCGAGTGGGTACATTTGTTCGCGACCACCGCGACCGCCCCGGGACCCGCGCTCATCGAGGACGCCCAGCGCCTGGTCGAGGCGGGGTGGGAGGTCATCCGCCTGGGCGTCGGTGGACCGCCCCACGAGGATGACCCACTCCGGTTCGACCCACGAGACGCCGTCGCGCTCACCGCGGAGTGGACCGCGAAGGTGCGCGAGGCCATCGGTCCCGGCCCCACCCTGGGCATCGACTGGCACCATCGGCTGTCGGTGGCCGAGGCCGCGAGCTTCTGCCAGCGGATGCCTCGTGGCACGCTCGATTTCCTGGAGGAGCCCATCCGCGCCGAGTCGCCGGCGGCGTACGAGCAACTGCGCCGGATCATCGATGTGCCGCTCGCGATCGGCGAGGAGTTCAGCTCCAAGTGGGCGTTCGCGCCGTTCATCGAGCGCGGGTTGACCGATCTGGTGCGGGTCGATATCTGCAACGTCGGCGGGTTCACGGAGGCGACCAAGGTCGCGGCCATGGCGGAGGCCCACTACCTGGACCTCATGCCGCACCACCCGCTCGGTCCGATCTGCGGAGCCGCGACCGCCCACCTGTGCCTGGCCTCACCCAACGTGGCGTTCATGGAGTTCCGCAGGAGCCCGACCGAGGATCTCGGGTTCTATGACGAGCGGCTGTTCCCGGTCCAGGCGCGACAGGACGGCCCAAGGTTGTACGTGCAGGACGTGCCGGGGCTGGGTGTGGAGGTCGACGAGGACCTCGCGAGCGTGCGGGCTCCTGGGTGGCAGGGGCCCCAGCTCCATCGAGCGGATTCCTCGGTACAGAACTGGTAGCGGCCGGCTCCCCCGTCGCCCCGGAGGCACCGACGAACGGCGAACGGCGCCGGCTTGCGTCGCCTCGCGCGGATCTCTCAGCGCTCCAGCCATACCCCACGGCCCGCGGCGCGTGCGCGAGCGACGACCAGCGGGGCGACCGCGATGTCATCGAGCGCCAGCCCCAGGTTGTTGGCCATCGTGCGCTGCGTGGCGTCGGTGCGACCGGGCTTGGTCCCTGCCACCAGCTCCCCGAGGTCCGCGTGGATGGGTGGGATGTGGGCGAAGTAGCCCAGCTCCTGGAAGTGCCGGAGTTGGGGCACGTCGTCGGTGGTGAACAGGTCCAGCTCCGCCAACGCATCGGGCGCCCAGTAGGAGTCGAAGTCGACCGCCGTCGCGAACGCGCCCGGCGCGAGCCAGCCAGCGCGGATGGTGGCGTGCGGCGTATGGAGGATCGGTCCCGCCGTGACCACGACGTCCGCTCCCTCCACCGCGTCGCGGGGTGCGTCGACGGCGCGCGCCGCCCAGCCAAAGCGGCGGCCCATGGCGTCGGCGTAGGCCGCGGCTCGTCCGGGCGCCATGTCGTAGGCGCGCAGCTCCCGCAGCCCGGGGAGCGCCAGGCCCAGCGCCTCCGCGTGCGTCTCGCCCTGGACCCCGCACCCCAGCACAGCCAGCACGCGGCTGTCGGGTCGTGCCAGGTAGCGCGCCGACAGCGCGGACGCCGCCGCCGTGCGCATCGCCGTGACCCAGGCGCAGTCCATGACCGCGACGGGTAGGCCGGTCCCCGGGTCGTTGAGGATGAGCAGGCCGCTGATATAGGGCAGGCCGCGGTCGATGTTCCGGGGGTAGCCGCTGACCCATTTGATGCCCACCGCGCCCATGGCCGGGATCGAGGCGGGCATCGCGTGGATGAACTCGTCGCCCCCGCAGGGGTGGACCCCGGGCTTGGACGGCATCTCCACCCGACC
>DAOTUX010000309.1:0-2606 GCA_034436475.1 Chloroflexota bacterium
CCTCCAGCGGGATGCTGCCCCCACCGCAGAACGGGTCCAGCACGGGCGGCGGGTTGCCGTCGGTCGACCGCAGGATCTCCGCCCGGGCCTCCTCGAGCACCGCCTCGTTCGTCGAGTTCTCCCATTTGACCAGGCGCTCGATGATGCCGAACAGCCGGGTCCGCTCCTCCTCCACCGCGCCGGGCGTCGGGAAGCGGTCCGGATGGGAGCTCGGGTCGTCCACGAGGCTCGCGAACAGGACCGCTCGGCACGCTGCCAGGGGCCGCCGCGCCCACCACAGGTGGAGCGTGCTCGGGTGCCCGTGGCGGATGCTCTTCTCGCGCGCGCTCGCCGCGTTGATGGCCTCCAGCGGCAGCGCGACCTCGATGAGCTTGCGTTTGACGGGTGTCTGGGTCACGCGGGCCCTCGCCCCGTGCCTGGGCCGCCGAAGAACCAAGTCCGGCATAAGGCGGCCAGAAGTGGCCGATGAGCGCCGATCCCTACCGTCGACCGTGTGTCAGTCACGTGGGACCCGGACAAGAACCGCACGAATGAGCGCAAGCACGGCGTCTCCTTCGAGGAGGCCGGCAGCGTGCTGGATGACGATTGGCGCATGGAGGAACCAGATGAGGCGCACTCCCACACCGAGCAGCGGACGCGGACCGTGGGCATGTCCCGGCGGGCGAGGGTCCTCCTTGTCATCACTGCCCTCGACGGGTACGATCCCATCCGCATCATCTCCGCACGGCGCGCCACGAAGCGCGAACGACATGCGTACGAGCACCGATAGGGCCAGTGAGCTCCTCGAGCGGATGCTCGCACGGAGTCCCGGCGGATTCGAGGTGATCATCGACCACGCTGCCGCCTATTGGCTTGAGGGCGCCCACGGCGACCGCCTGAGCCCGGAATCCGAGCGAACGCTTGGCCCGTTCTCCCAGGCGTTGGCGCTCGTGGAGGCGGGGACTCCGCCTGAGGCGCTGGCGGTTTGGTCGCGACTGGACGATGGGAGACGGTACCGCGTGGCGGGCGGCATCGACCTGGTCGGCCTCGCCGAGGCTGCGGCAGGCATTCCGCGGTCGCACGCGGACCCCATGCCCCCTCGGGTGAGGCGCGAGATCGAGGAGGGACTCCGGTCCGCGGACGGCCGCTTGCTGAACCCACGCCGGCGGTAGTCCCTGACCAGATCTCCGCACGGCGCGCCACGAAGCGCGAACGACATGCCTACGAAGACCGATAGGGCCGCCGAGATCCTCGAGCACATACTCAGCCTCGGGGAGGACGGAAACGAGATCATCATCGACCGCGCCGAGGCGTACTGGCTCGAGGACGCGACCGGGAGGCGGCTCGGACCGGAGTCGGACCGGACGCTTGCGCCTTTCGCCCAGACTCTGGCACTCGTGGAGTCCGGGATGTCCCCCGACGATCTGGCCGTCTGGTCCCGCTTGACGGATGGCAGACGCTTCCTGGTCACGCACGGGATCTTCCTGCTGGACACGGCTGAGGCCGCTGCTGGCATCCCCACCAAGCCTCGCGGACCTATGCCGCCCCGGGTGAGGCGCGAGATCGAGGAGGGACTCCGGGACGCGGACGGCTATCTCCTGAAGCCACGCCGTCGGTAGCCCGAGTCCGCTCACGCGGCGGGCTCCAGGCGCTGACCCTGCCGGAGCAGGTCCGCGATGGAGTAGTTGACCGAGGTCGCGGCATCTTCCGGCTTCAGGCGGAAGGGTGAGCGCAGGTAGACGGGCGTGTCCGCCGCATCATCCGGATGGACCGCGACGAGCGCCAGGACCCACGACTCCGGGACGTTGAACGACTTCATGATCTCGCCGCGGGTCACGGTGACCTCCGTCGCCCCATGCGCCCGACCCTTGACCTCGATGAACCGGAGACGGCCGTCCTGCGCACGCGACTCGATGTCATAGCCCAGCTTCTGCGCGGAGACGTCCCTCGGCAATCGGCCGGCTGCCCGCTCCGCGGCCATCACGGCGTCCATGGCGATGCGCTCGACGCGCCTGGTCTCGCGCGCGAACAGCTCCGGTTCGTCCGGTGCTCCCTGGCCGCTCAGCTGGTCGACGAGCCCCTGCGGGACGACGATGGCGCCACCGATGACGACCGGCGGCAGGGCATCCACCTTGGCCTCCAGGTCCAGCTCCCGCATGCGCGCGGTGAGGCGGTCCGCGAGGTCCTGGGCGCGCTGTCGGGCGACCGATGCAGGCAGTCGGGTCTCCCTGCCCGCCGCCTGTCGCAGCTCCAACTGGCTCGCCTGGGCGTCCCAGTGGTTGATCTCGTAGGTGAGTCGCGCATGGACCTGGCGACGCACCCGCTCGACCCGGGCGACGGTCCGCTCACGGACCTCGGCCAGATGCGCTCGACCGAGCGTGGTGATGGCGTGCTCCATCGCACGCTCCTCCAGCGAGCCGGTGAGCCAGCCGGCGTCGGCGATCGGAGGGGCGACGAGGGGACGCTCGTCGTCGGTGAGCGGACGCAGGTCCAGGTATGGCGCCGGGCCCGCCCCCGTCGCGCCGTCCGCGGTCAGGTCCACGAACTCCATGCGCCGGCTGACCACCCTCGACGAGCCGTCCGGGTTCCGTCGGCCGTCCACCACCGAGTGCTCCAGGTAGACCAGC
>DAOTUX010000310.1:0-10165 GCA_034436475.1 Chloroflexota bacterium
CGCACGCCGAAGCGCCGCTGGAGCTCACCGACCACCAGGTGATCGTCGACCCGACCGTCGTGGACGGTGATCTCGACGACGCCGGTCGCGCGAGCCTCCTTGAGCAGGCGGCTGACCTGGCTGCGGTGGACCCCGAGGAGCTCGGCGACCCGATCCTGCGTCTCGCCCAACTCGAAGTACAGCCGACTGGCACGAACGAGGAGGTCGTGATGGCTGGAGCCCATCTGCCTGCCTTTCGAGGTTCATGCGTGCTGCACATCTGTGAAACACGTTCGTGCATCACCATATCCGTGCTGTCAAGCGGCCACGAGACCCCGATGTGGGCGGCCTGTGCCCGCGTGGCCCGACCGCGACTCCGCGCCACCTCCTTCACGAGCTATCGGAGGATCGTGGAGGGCACCCAGTGCCAGGCCTCATCGCGCTGGCCACGCTCCTCACGCTGGCGACCCCCTCGCGTCCACTGCATGCCGTCAGCGTCGTCGGGCGCGGCCCTACGGGTGAAGTGGCTTCCTGGCGACGACTGCCATCTCCGTCGCGCCCGGGTCGAACGGACGGCCGGCGACGTCGCCCAGCAGTGCTTCCACGGAGAACCCGGCCACCGACAGCTCCTCTTCGAGCCTGGCCGGAGTGCAGTACTGGAGCCAGTTGAGGTACTCGCTGTTGCCCGTCTCCTCGACGATCGTGTACTTGTCGAGCGTCACCCGCTCAACGTCATAGCGGAAGCTGTTGAGGAACCCGAAGTACGGATCCGCCGACCAGAACCCGCCCATGAGCCCGGGCGCATACCTCGCCTCCTCCACCTTCGCTTCCAGTGCGACCAGCGAGTACGCGTCCAGCACCAGTGCGCCTCCGGGTTCGAGGTATCGAGCGACGCGCGCGAGTAGCGCCGCCCGCTGGGTCGGTCCCAGGGCGCAGAAGTCGCACATGATCAGCGTGACCAGGTCGAACCGCTCGTTCGGTTCCCAAGCGAGGTAGTCCGCCTCGACGTAGGCAACGGTGAGTCCGTCCTGGCCGGCCACGGCGCGCGCATGGTCGAGCGAGTTGCGGCAGAAGTCGACGCCCGTGACGGCGGCCCCCGTCCGCGCGAGCCGGTTGGTATAGAGGCCCGGCCCGCGGCCCAGGTCCACCACCCGCGTGCCGGGCCTGAGGTCGAAGGTCGCGGCGATCCAGACGACGGACTCGTCGATGAACGTGGTACGACGGGACGCCACGTCGACGGTCCCGTCGAGGTGGTACCCAAGCATCTGTCGCGCGATGTGGGGGGTCGTCCAGAGGCCCTTGACCGTGGAACGGGAGAACGGTGCCGGGCGCTCGTTGATGCGCTGCAGGGTGTGGAACACGTGCGTCTCCGATCGAACCCGGCGCGGCTCCGCGTGGACATCGACGTGGCGGATCGTGCGGGCGATGACCCCGAGTGAAGAGGCATCGCTGGGAAGGACGGGTCGCGGAGGAAGCGGGGATGGTCCCGCGATGGACTGCCGCGAGCTAGCGGGTGACTCGTCGACGGCGTGTCCTCGCATCCCGCGACCGGCGGTGCCCGAGGCGCCGCGGCGGTCCTGCTCAGCGCGTGACGATGTCGAACCCGGGGTCCGGGGCCTCCAGCAGCGCGACCAGCCGGCCGAGGACGGCGGCGTCGCCCTCCACGGTCATGCCCTCGGTGCTCCCCGCCAGCAGGCGCACCAGCGCGGCCTTCGGGAGGCGGAGGATGAGGTCCGCTCCGTCGACCGGCGCGGCATGGTGGATGAGGACGCCGTTGCGCAGGTCGAGCCGATGCGACTCCCCCGCGTCGGTGAGCTCGAGCCCGATCGAGAGTCGCTCGTCCCAGGCTTTCGGTCCATCGACCCGGATGGCAATCGCGTCGAACACCTGCCCGGGCGTGAGCGCGGCCATCATGTCCGGCGATGCGGTCTGCGCGGGGGTGCCGAAGTTGCCCGAGCGTAGCTCCGTGGCACCCGCCAGGTAGGCGCTGCGCCACGTGCCGTTCTCGGCCCCGAACCCGAGCCGCTCCAGCGTGTCCGCCTGGAGGGCCCTGGCCGCGGCGTGGGAGGGATCGGTGAACAGGACGTGATCGAGGATCTGGGCCGCCCACCGAAGGTCGCCCTCATCGACGGCCTTCCTCGCGGCGGCCACGACCGCCTCCGCGCCGCCCATCGCGGCCACGTATCGCTTGCCCGCCTCCTCTGGGACGTGCTGCCAGAGGCGAGCGGGGTTGCCGTCATACCAGCCCATGTACAGCTGGTAGATGGCCTTGACGTTGTGGCTCACCGAGCCGTAGTAGCCGTGGGTGTGCCAGGCGCGCTCCAGCGCAGGCGGCAGCGCCATCTCCTCGGCGATCTCGATGCCGGTGAGCCCGGCGTTGAGCATCCGCAGGGTCTGGTCGTGGAGGTAGGCGTACAGGTCCCGCTGGAGTCCCAAGAAGCCGACGGCCCGCTGCTGGCCCCAGGTCGGCCAGTGGTGGGAGGCGAACACCACCTCCATCCGCTCACCGAAGCGCTCGATCGCCTCGGTCAGGTAGCGCGCCCAGATCCTCGGGTTGCGGACGACCGCGCCACGGATCGTGAGGAGGTTGTGCAGGGTATGGGTGGCGTTCTCGGCCATGCACAGGGCGCGCCAATCCGGGAACAGCACGTTCATCTCCGCCGGCGCCTCCGTGCCGGGCGTGAGCTGGAACTCCATGCGGATGCCGTCCACGACGCGCGTCTCGCCCGTGGCGGTGATCGAGTCGGTCGGGGTGATGAGGGTCACCGTGCCGGTCGAGGTCGTCTGGCCGAGGCCGGCGCCGACCTGGCCCCGCGGGCCACGCTCGAGGGCGGCCCCGTACATGTAGCCGGCCCGCCGGGCCATCGCCGGACCCGCGTAGACGTTCTCCTCGATCGCGTGCTCGAGGAAGCCGTCGGGCGCGATGATCACGCAGCGGCCCGCGTCGACGTCGGCCTGGGAGGTCACGCCCTTGACGCCGCCGAAGTGGTCGACGTGGCTGTGGGTGTAGATGACGCCCACCACGGGGCGGTCGCCACGGTGCTTCCGGTACAGCGCCAGCGCGGCCCGAGCGGTCTCGACGCTGATGAGCGGGTCGATGACCAGGACGCCCGTCTCGCCCTCGATGAAGCTGATGTTCGAGAGGTCCATGCCGCGGGCCTGGTAGATGCCGGGCACGACCTCGAACAGGCCGTCGGTTGCCACGAGCTGGGACTGGCGCCACAGGCTCGGGTTCACGGACTCCGGGGCTGGCCCATCGAGGAACGCGTAGCTCGTGTTGTCCCAGACCACGCGCCCATCGGCCGCATGGACGATGCAGGGCTCGAGGCGCCCGATCAGGCCGCGCCGAGCGTCGTCGAAGTCGGCGGTGTCATCGAAGGGCAGGGCGGGTCCGGCCGTCGTGTCAGCCACGGTACTGGTCTCCTTTCGCTGGTGGTGGGATCCATGGTGCATCCTGGTGCACCTCGGGTGGTGCCGTTCGACTCGTGCGCGTCACCCCGCCGCTCCCCTGATGCGGCGCGAAGCTCGTCCAGGAGCGCTCGGCCACGGCCCATCCCGCGTTCGATCGAGCCCACGAAGTGTTGGTCGGTGGACAGCACGTTGTCGGGCCCACGAGGAGCAGCGGCCCATCCCGGACCAGCGCGCCAAGGTCGGCCCGTACTTCCACCGCTGGCTCGACGAGGTCGCGCGGCCGAGGACGCCCACCACGCGATCGGGTGCCGTGCGCTCCGCGAATGGCGCGCGGGCGCGTCCGCGCCGATCACGCCGGCAGCGGCCCGGTCACGACGGGCAGGCCAGCGAGGCGCCACTCGGGGAAGCCGTCCTCGAGCCGTGTGGCCCGCCAGCCCGCGCTCCGCAGTACCGAGACGCCCTGCGGCGCCAGCGCACAGAAGGGACCCCGGCAGTAGGCCACGACCTCGATGTTCGCCGGGAGCTCCGCGAGGCGTGCCGCGAGTTCGCCGAGCGGGATCGACAGCGCCCCTGCGACGTGACCAGCCTCGTACTCCTCCGCCGGCCGCAGGTCCACCACGATGGCGATCCCCTGCCGGACGCGATCGAGCAACTCCGTACGGCTCACGGTCTCGGTCGCGCCGCCGAGTAACGCGCGGACGGCCCGATCCGCGTCGGCGATCCGGGCCGTCGCCACGGTCCGGACCGCCGTCAGCAGGTGGTAGACATCATCCCCGACGAGCCGGTAGACGATGCGGGTACCGTCCCGACGCGAAGCGATGAGACCCGCCCGACGCAGGACCTGCAGATGGGCCGAAGCGAGCCCGATGGTGATGCTCGCCCGGGTGGCCAGGACCTCGACGCTGCGATCGCCCTGCGCGAGAAGGTCCAGGATCTCGACCCGGTGGGCGTTGGCGAGCGCCTTGCCGATGCGCGCGAACTGCTCGTTGAGGTCGTCCTTGGCCGCGCGGGCACCGGCCGGCGGGGTTGATGTCATGGGCCATGTGCCTCCGGGCTTCGAGTGGATCCTCATCCTAGTATTCTAAGATTCCTTGGAATAAGCACGGTCCAGAAGGCCGCGGCGGACGCCCGGTCCTATCACGAGGGGAGCCACCGTGGCGCAGATGCTCATCATCCTCAACGAACCCGCCTACGGCAACGAACGCTCGTACAACGGGCTGCGCCTCGCGATATCGCTCGCCAAGAGCGAGGGTGTGGAGCTCAAGGTGTTCCTCATGGGCGACGCGGTGACCGTGGCCAAGCCGGGCCATAAGACGCCCGATGGCTATTACAGCCTCGAGCGGATGCTCAGGAGCTGTACCACGAGGGACGTGGATGTCGGCGCCTGCGGCACCTGCATCGATGCTCGCGGGATGGCCGACGAGCGGCTCGCAGAGGGTGTCCATCGCTCGACGATGGCGGAACTCACGACCTGGACCATCTGGGCGGACAAGGTGCTCGTCTTCTGATGACCGGCCGGACGGTCCTGGTCCTGGGCGGCGGGGTGGGCGGCCTCGTGACCGCCAACGAGCTCCGGCGGCGGCTCGACGCACAGGACCGGGTCGTGGTCGTAGAGCGTAGCCGGCAGCACCTGTTCCAGCCGTCGTTGCTGTGGCTGATGGTGGGCCGGCGGCGGCGGGGGCGGATCGAGCGACCGCTCGGGCATCTCCTGGCACGTGGCATCGAGCTGGTCGAGGCCGAGGTACGCGGCATCGACGCTGCGTCACGCTCGGTCGACACCTCGGCCGGTTCGCTGGCCGGGGACGCGCTCGTCATCGCGCTCGGCGCGGCGCCCGACCGTGACGCCGTGCCCGGGTACCGCGAGGCGGCCCTGGACATCTTCTCGCCGGAGGGGGCGGCCGCCTGCGCCGGCGCGCTAGCGACATTCAAGGGCGGGCGGGTGGCCGTGACCGTGGCACGGCTGCCCTACAAGTGCCCGGCAGCACCCTACGAGGCCGCCCTGCTCATCGACGACGAGCTCCGCCGCCGAGGCGTGCGCGGCAGGAGCGAGATCGACGTCTACAGCCCCGAGCCCGCGCCGATGCCGGTGGCGGGTCCGGCGATGGGTGCCGCAGTGGTCGGGCTGCTCGAGGGGAAGGGCATTCGCTTCCACCCTGGAAGCCACATCGAGCGCTTCGATCCCGCGAGCCGGGGGATCGTGTTCGCCGACGGAGCCACGGCGGGTTACGACCTCCTTGCCGGTATCGCGCCCCATCGTGCGCCAGGCGTCATCGGTGCCTCCGGCCTGACCAACGATGCTGGCTGGGTCACGGTCGACCGAGGCACGCTCGAGACCGGTGACCCGGACGTCTACGCGGTCGGCGATGTGACGACCATCACCCTCGGCAATGGCAAACCCCTGCCGCGCGCAGGCGTGTTCGCCCATGGGCAGGGCCTCGTCGTCGCTCGGGGGATCGCGGCCCGGTTCGCGGGCATGCCGGCTCCCGTGGCATTCGATGGCACCGGCTACTGCTGGGTCGAGACAGGCGCGGGGAGAGCCGCATTCGCCGCCGGTGCGTTCTTCGCCGAGCCGGACCCTGTCCTGGTGCTCCGGTCCCCCGGCCGCATCTGGCACCTGGGAAAGGTGCTGTTCGAGCGTTCGTGGATCGGGGGCCACTGGGAGCGGCGTCTGGCCGGTGCCATGCTGCGTGGGGGGAGCCGCGTGCTCGGCGTACGGATGGATGCATAGTCGCCTTCGAGCCGCGGTCGACAAAGGGACCGGAGGTCGTCGCGAGGGTGTCCGGCTGTGCAGGGGCCTGCTACCGTCTGGCGATGTCGTCATGCCAGTGCGAGGGGATCGAATCCCGGTTCGATGCGACATACGCGGCGCAGAAGCTCGAGCGCTACCGGCGCCTCGGACCTGACGCCACCACCCGCGCGCTGCTCGACGCCTTGGTCCGAGAGGGGATCGTGGGCATGACGCTGCTGGACATCGGCGGCGGGGTAGGTGCCGTGCAGCATGGGCTGCTGCGGTCGGGGGTCTCGTCGGTGGTCGAGGTGGAGGCCTCGGCGGCCTACCAGGACGCCTGCCGGGAGGAGGCGCAGCGCCAAGGACACCCGGACCGAATCGAGCACCGTCTCGGCGACTTCGGGTCACTGGCCGATGGCATCGGGCCGGCCGACATCGTGACGCTCGACAGATCCGTCTGCTGCTGGCCGGACATGCCCGGGCTGGTGCGGCCGTCGGCGGCGCGGGCCGGTCGGCTCTACGGCCTGGTGTACCCGCGTGACGATTGGTGGGTCCGGGTCGGCTGGCGCACCTTCACTCGCCTCCGGCTCCTGGCGAGGTCCAACCCGATGCGCGTGTTTGTCCACCGGACCCGTGACGTGGAGGCCCTCCTCCGCGAGGAGGGGCTCGTGCGTCGTTCCCGTCGCACGTTGGGGGTCTGGCAGGTCGTCGTCTTCGCGCGACCCTGAGTCGGCCCTACATCATCTCAGCGCGCGGACCATGGGGACCAACCAGGTCGATGCCCCGCTCACGGACCGAGCGAGGTCGACCCTGCAACAGATAGCCATTCGCTGTCAGGTAGGTCGCGACCGCAGCGATGACGGCTTCCTCGTAGATCACCTGTTCCGCCTGGGGCGGCCCTCCGCAGGCGCCCGCCTCACAACGTGTTGCCAACCACGCAATGCCGGCGCCAAGCCGGCGGCCGGGTGGCTCGCCCACAGCAAGGCGTCAAGGATGCGGACGAGCGATCGCCGGTAGTTCGGCGCGAGCGTCGCCTGTATGCCGGCCATGATGTCGAGGTTGCGACGGCCCTCGGCTCGCAGGTGGTCGATCACGCGCATCGCGGGGACGCTGTCGGTCACCCCGAGCTGCTCAAGCACGAGGCTGTCGAGTACCGGGAACATCGCGGGTCGCTTGAAGTGCAGGACCTTCGTGGCCACCGACAGCCCGCGGCCGCGGCCGACCGTCGCATCTATCGCGTTACTCACGGCCGGGCGCGCTCGCTCGTTCCACGACATGTCATCCAAGGCGACGAGGTCCCATGCGGGTTCAAGCGCCGCGAGCCATGGCTGCGGTCCCTTGGCAGAGAGGAAGGCCTCCCAGGCGGTGTGGGGAGACCGAGCTCGCATGGTCGTATTGATGGCCACTACATCGCCGCGTGTGATCCGGTCGCGCTCGCCGCCCCCGGCGAGATCGTCGTAACCGCCGGGCGCGGAGCTGGCATCGGTCCGAAAGAAGTCGGCCGCGAGCTGAGCGGGGTCTTCTATCACCAGCGAGGGGCCTGTGGTGATCCGCCGGATCTCTAGCGTTTGCATCATCGCCCGCTCCTCGACGAGGCTCATTGCCGTCTGGTTGACAGGTCCTCGGTTGAGGGCCAGAATCCTGTTGACGGCTTGTTCCGTCAACTGTGCTAGCCATTGAGGCCCTTGCCACCCCCTCGGGTGTGCTCGGGCCTCTTTTCCTGTCCTAGTACAGCCCGCCGCGGACCTCGACGATGTCCATGAGGCGCCGCGCCAGCTCCTGCTCCTCTGTCGATGCCCGGCCCTCGACGACGCGCCTGGCGAGCCTGCCGTAGATGTCGACGATCTGGATCGGGTCGCAATACTGCGAGTCGACGAGCGTCACGTAGGCGAGCCGCGGCCGCAGGCTGTAGTTGCCGCGCAGGTAGTCCTCGAGATTGCCGCGCTGCTCCAGCGTCATGCGCCAACGGTCGAGGACCAAGTCCGTTTCGGCGGACCATGTCGTCCGACCCCGATGCCGCTCGAGGAGTCGCCTGAGCTGGTAGTGGCGGAACTCGCTCGTGTGCCCGGGACCGTTCAGATGCGGCCCGCGGTTGCCGCGATAGGTCGCCTTGTCCAGCCAGTTGACGGTCGTGACGATCTCGCCAGCGTCGGTCAGGTCCGCGAGGTACAGCAGCAGATGGAGCGCGGGTGCCGTGAGCTTGTCCGCCCAGCGCTGGACCTTCATCTCGCGGATGACATCGTTGTGGTACCGGAACGCTGCAAGGTGACGACGCACCTTGTCGAGCACACCCTCGTCGAAATGCATGCCGACCAGGATGTAGACCGGGTTGCCATCGGGCCCGGGGTCGCCGCTCTCGTCGACGAAGATGTACTCGCGCGAGACGGGACCCGGGATTGGCCCTGTCACGGCAACTCCCCCTGCTGTCCCGGCCGGGTCACTTCACCGCCCGGAGCACAGGCCGCGATGCGAGGTGATGCTCCTGGAAGGTCGCCGGGGGCACTCCCGCGAGCCGCTGTAGTTCGTCGAGTGAGTACCCGTGGCTCCGTTGCTGGGTCTCGATGATCCGCGCGGGCAGCGTCGGCTCCTCGATCGGGATAGAGACCCTTCGAGTGGCAGCCGAGCAGGAACCCGACCACCAGCCGCCAGGCGTCGTCGTCGGTGATGTTGAGGAACCGCCGCAGCGGCTCGATGCCCTGACCCCCGCCACGGACAGGCTCGGGCAGCGCCTGCATGCCGCGCGGCCGCCGGAACTTGACGGGCGCCTCGTCGAGCACCTGCCAGCCCGCCGCGCTGACCTCGATGACCCGCCAGGCCGGGTCGCCCATGTCGATGTAGAGGACGCCGTCGACGTGGGCGTGGCGGAGGTGGACCGCGAGCTCGGGGCCGTCGAACCGCGCGATGCCCTCGAGGGTCGTCAGCGCGTCCTGGAGGGCGCCCGACCGGGGGATCGCCCCCTCCCGCTCGTAGTACTGCTTGGCGAGCCAAGACTTGAAGCCGCCGGAGCGGAGCCGCCACGTCTCGTCGTGGTCGCCCATGGACACCGTCGCGTAGGCGTTGCCCTCGGGGTCGTGGAACAGGGGCGTCCGGCGTCCCAGGTCGACGAGGCGCGTCGCCTGCGACTCCTTGCCGGACCTCCCGCCCGCGGCATCCGGCTCCTCCTGGCCATCCTCGTCGTCGGCGTCCGCCTCGCGCTGGCTGTCGGCGACCCTCGCGAAGCGGTCCTCGAGCTCGGGTGGCACCTGGGTCGTCATGCGCGCAGCCCGCTCGCGATCGTGGCGCGGGCCTCGCGCTCCGGGAGGCCGGCAGCGCTCGCCGCCGCGAGGAGGATGTCGCGCGCCGCCTCGCGGTCGATGCCATGCTCCGCCACCCGGCGCGTCGCCCAGTAGAGGATGCCGTTGCGCTCCCCCTCGCGTGCCTCGGACACGACCTGGTACAGGCCCGCCATCAGCGCGACCGCACGGCTCGGGGTCATGCGTGCACCGCTGGTCCCGCCGCTCGTGGGGGCCGCCTCGACGACCAGCCCGCGCATCCAGCGCGGCGCCGGGGCGACGCCGACCGTCGATGGGTCGCGCAGCCACTCGTACGCACCCGTGGTCGTCGACGGCGGCACCACGACGCCACCGGAGCCCTTGAGCTCGCCGATGTGGGTACCGCGCAGGACGAGCCGGCGCGTGCCGATGCCGAGCGGCGACACGTAGACGTGCAGGCCACCACGCCCGGACCGGGCGACGGGCGTCTCGGGCATCGCGCGGCCCATCGCCGCCGCCCGGAACGCCTCGACGTGCGGCGCCTCGATGTCGAACACGTCGAAGGCCTCGCCGGCCACGACGCCGATGTTGGGCGCGCCTGGGTCTCGCGGCCACCACCGGGCGATCAGGGACTCGTCGGTCGTCGCGTCCGAGATCCAGCCGCCGAACACGGGCCGCTTGCCGCCACGCTCGACGGGATACACGCGCCAGCCCAACCGCGCATACGCGCACGCCCACGACGTCACCCGTCCGCGGGGGGTCGTGGCGACGGGACCACTGCCGTCGGTCGCCACCG
>DAOTUX010000311.1:0-8836 GCA_034436475.1 Chloroflexota bacterium
GATGGTGTACGTCCTGGAGTCGTTCTACGCCGCCCCGCGCAAGCAGGTGGCGGTCGCCCTTCGGTCGCTGTTTGCGATGGACACGGTGCGTTGCGAGGACGCGTCGGTGCTCATGGGCGCGACCGAGGTGCATGAGGACCATAGGCTGGACTTCGCGGGGGCGTATCTGGTGGCCTGTGCCGAGAGCACGGGTGTCGGCCGCCCCGTGTCCTTCGATCGGAGCATCGACCGGGTGGGGACGGTGGAGCGCGTGGAGCCGCAAGCGGCCTGACCCGGCTGCCCGGCAGCGCGTCGTGGACGCATCCCGCCACGGTCGACCGGTCGATGACACGATCGAGGAAGCGCCCCGTCGGCGGCCGATGGGCCGAACGGCCCTTGTGCCCTGAGCACCCGCCCCCGAACGTCCGTCGGATGGAAGACGAGCGCTCGACACGAGAGGGGACAGGCACGGCGGTCGGACTACGGGTGGTACGGTCCGTCACGATCGACATCGCATCGGCACTCGAGGCGCTCCGCGACCCCGGGTGGCTCGGAACCCCGGTCATGGAGGATGATCCCCCTCCAGAGCGCCGACGCATCCTGACCGATCTGGAGCTCCCCATCCTCGACGGCAGTTCGTCCGGACCGATCCGGAAGGCGGCCTACCTTGAGATTGGGCTGCCCCGCCGCCACGGGGACGAGGTGCGGGCGGACCTCGCGTGGCGATCGTCCTCGTTCGCCCCACTGTTCCCGGTGTTCGAGGGCGAGGTGCGAGCGTCGCCGAGGCAGGTCTCGATCGACGGCGCGTACCTCCCGCCCTTCGGTCGCCTCGGGCTGGTCATGGATCGACGGATCCTGCACCTCGTGGCGCGCAGGACGGCCTTGGCCCTCCTTGCCCGGCTGGTGGCTGGTTTCGCCGCGCAGACGACCGAGGTACCCAGGACGGCGGTGGGCGAGCCCGGCCCCTCGGGGGCCTGACGGCGCCGCGTCGCGCGGCATTCGGCCGTCATCGGGGGGACCCTCGGGCGGACCCTTGGCGGAGGCGGGTCAGGCGGGTGTCGGCGACACCCCCACGCGCTCGCCCGGGTGGATGGGGAACGATCGCTTGGCCATCCCGAAGCGGCCCTCCGCCCGATCCTTGACGCCCAGCATGTGGCGACGCGTCATGAGGAACAGCCCAAGGCCCATGAGCCCGCGTCCCGTCCGCAGGAGGGCCGCGGCCGCGGCGGGCGTCTCCATGCTCACCCGGAACCGCTCGACGAGCCGTGTCCCACCGTCACCGTGGGGCTCCAGCTGGAACACCCAACTGGCCGCGAAGTCGCCCGGGACGGCCTGCGATACACCGGCACCCGTGACCCGCACGTTCGCGGGCACGGCGTCGCCACCGGACGCTTGGTCCGGGCGGCCGTCCTTCGAGAGCCGCTCCTGATCCTCGACGAGTCGCCGGTCGATGTACAGCACCAGACTGTGCGGGGCCTCGATGGCGCGAACCACGAACCCACCGCCCGGATGGGTCGGCACGACGTCACCCGCACCCAGCGTCTGCCATCGTTCGTCGATGGCCAACGCGCTCGGCTCATCCATGCCCAGCACGTCATAGCTGTACCAGCCGGCCCTGCCGTAGCCCATCTGCACCAGCCACGGCCACACCCGATCGATGGGCGCGTCGATGTCGACCACCCTCGTGTCGACGAGGTCGGGCTCCGTGACCATCTCGTCCCCTGGCATGACCCGTCCCGACTCGACCGGGTCCACCCCCCAGTGCGCCTGCGCGTCCCTGCCGGCACGCACGGCTGCCCCGACAGCGGCGAAGGCCGCGGTGGCAGCCGCGCCCAGAGCGATGATTCGGATTCCCATCGGGCACCTCCTGCACGGAGTCTGCCCCCATTTGATGCCGGGGGCCACGGCCGAATGTCCTGACTCCGGTCCGGGACCCGGCATCCGCTGTCTCAGGTCACGCCGGACGCGGGCCCCGGCACGGCCTGACGCGCTCGCGCGGCGCCCAGGAGCGCGAGCGTGGCGGGTGCCTGGGGCATCGCGAGCACCGCGTCCGTCGGGCCGTCCTCCACCACCCGACCCGCCTCGAGGGTCACGACACGGTCGCATGTCCCCATCGCGAGCGCGAGGTCGTGGGTCACGAGCAGCAGCGCGAGCGGCCGGCGCGCCCGGATGGCACCCAGGATGGCCAAGAACTCCCGCTGCCGAGGCGCGTCCAGCATCGAGGTCGGCTCGTCCGCGACGACCAGGTCGGGCTCGGTGACCACGGCCCGCGCCAGACCCACGCGCTGGCACTCGCCACCCGACAGCTCATCAGCGGTGCGACCGTGGAGGCTCGGGTCGCCCAGGTCGACTGCGATGAGCGCCCGTGTCGCCCGCTCGCGTGCCTCGGTGGCCCCGACGCCCGCGATCCGCAGGGGCTCGGCCACGATGTCGATGATGCGCATGCTCGGTGACAGCGAGGCGTATGGGTCCTGGGCGATCAGACCCACTCGGGCCAGCAGGGAACGCCGAGCGGTCCGTCGGGTCGACGCGAGGTCGACCCCGCGCAGCCGGACCACCCCGGAGTCGGGAGGCTCCAGCCCCACGACGAGACGAGCGATGGTGGTCTTGCCGGAGCCGCTCCGCCCCACCAGCGCCACCGACTCGGCCGCGCCGACCCGGAGGTCGACGGCATCGACCGCGCGCGTCGCCCCGTAGTCGCGCGTGACGCGGGCCAGCTCGAGGACCGGGGCCCCGCTCACGGGCGCGCCATCCCCGTGTCGGCTGGACCGTGCCGACCGACACGCGAAGAGCCGGGCTCCGGGGGCCTGCCCAGGACCTCGTCCACGGGCCCCGCGCGGACCACGCGGCCATGGTCCAGCACCAGCACCCGATCGGCCAGACGCGCGACCGTGGGCAGGTCGTGGGACACGATGAGCAGCGCGAGGTCCCGCTCCTCGCGCAGCGCCGCGAGCAGGTCGATGAGCCCCGACTGGGCCACCACGTCCAGACCCGTGGTGGGCTCGTCCGCCACGAGGAGCGCGGGGTCGTTGACCAGCGCCATCGCGATGACGACCCGCTGACGCATGCCGCCTGAGAGCTGATGCGGGAACGCCCGCTGCTGCCCCGCGGTGAGCCCCACCCGCGCGAGGGCTGCCCGCGCCCGCCCCAGGGCCCGGCCGCGATCGATCGAGCGATGTGCGCGCACCACCTCGGCGACCTGGCGGTCGACGGGCTGGACCGGGTCCAGGGCCTGCATCGCGTCCTGGGGCACGATGCCGATGCGGTCGCCGCGGAGCGACCGCAGCTCGTCGGGTGGAAGGCTGGTCAGGTCGCGTCCCATGAGGAGGACGCTGCCCTCCATGACACGCCCCGCGCCCAGACCCACGAGCGTCATGGCCAGTGTCGTCTTGCCCGAGCCACTGGCGCCCAGGATGCCCAGCGCCTCACCGGTCTTGATCACGAGGTCGATCGAGCGCACGATCTCGATGGACCCTTGGTCATCGGTCGCGACCGCGACCCGCAGCCCGCGCGCCTCCACCAGCGCGTCGCTGGGGTCGACGGGCACGACGGCGGCTGCCGTGGTGGGCGCCGGACGGGTGTCCCAGCGGGCGACGCGTGGCTGGGACCGCTCCTCCAGCCCGAAGCCCAGGAGCGCGAGGCCGCTCACCACGAGCGCGATGCACACGCCCGGGGGCACGACCCACCACAGCCACGCCCCGCTCAGCAGGGCACCGCGCGCCTGGCCGAACGCGATGGTGCCGCCCCACGAGGGGACCGTGGGGTCACCCAGGCCAAGGAACGTGATGGACGCCTCGGCGATGAGCGCCGCCCCAGCGGCACGCGCGAACAGGGGCACCAGCAGGGGTGTCACGATGGGCAGCAGGTGGCGACGCGCCACCCACCCGTACGAGGCGCCCATGGCCCGCGCATGCTCCACGTGGGACCGGCTCCGCGCCTCGAGCGCCTGTGACCGGACGACCCGTGCGATGTGCGCCGACCAGGCGACGCCGATGAGCAGCGCGACCCCCATGGCCCCCTGCCCCAGGAACGCCCCGACCACGATGACCAGCGGCAGGAACGGCAGGGCGAGCATGACGTCGAGCACGCGGGCGAGCGCCTGGTCGACCCGACCACCGGCGAGCCCGGCGGCGAGACCCAGGGTCCCACCCAGCGCCGTCGCGATGATCGCGGCGGCAAGGACGACCGCGAGCGAGGTCCGACCACCCAGCAGCAGCAGCGCCAACAGGTCCTGACCCAGGTCGTCGGTGCCCAGGGGATGCGTCACAGAGGGCGCCTCGAACGGCGTGCCATGGGCGACCGGGCCGCTCATGAGCAGGGGCCCCACGAACGCCATCAGGCACAGGAGCGTCACCGTCGCGGCCCCGAGGACCACGAGCGGCCCGCCTCGTGCGCGCCCACGGCGCGGGCCCCGCGCAACCACTGCGAGCGAGCGCGCCCCGGCGGTCATGGGACCCTCGGGTCCAGTCGCCGGCAGGCGAGGTCGGCGAGCAGGTTGGCCCCCACCACCGCGAGCACGGTCACCAGGAACGCGCCCTGGAGCGCGGGGTAGTCGCGGGCGAGCACGCTCGAGTGCATGAGACCGCCGATGCCAGGCACGGAGAAGACGCTCTCCACGACCACCACGCCACCCATCAGGCTCCCCAGCGCGAGGCCGGCGTGGGTGACCACCGGGAGCAGGGCGTTCCGGAGAGCGTGGCGCCACAGGATCGCCCGCTCCCCGATGCCGTTCGCGCGGGCCAGCCGGAGGTATGCGGCCCCCAGCGTCCCCTCGACCGCGCCGCGCGTCGTCAGGAGCATCCAGCCGACCGTGCCCACGCAGAGCGTGAGGACGGGCAGGGCCATCCGTCGCGCCATCTCCAGGAGCGCGCCCGGGCCCGAGTCCCCGATGGGCATCGAGGTGACGACCGGGAACCAGCCGAGGCCCGTGGCGAGCACCGCCATGAGTAGCAGGCCCAGCCAGAAGGCGGGCAGGGACGTCAGCACGAGCGCCGAGCCGGTGATGGCGATGCCCGTGGCGTGGCGGCGTCGCCAGGCGGCGACCGCACCCAAGGGCACGCCGAGCAAGATCCCCAGGGCAAGGGCCGGCAGCACGAGCATCAGCGTCCAGCCCACGCGGCCCGCGAGCATCTCGGACACAGGTCGGCCGGTGCGCACCGAGACACCCAGGTCACCGCCCACGATCCCCGCGAGGTATGCCACGTACTGCTCAGGCAGCGACCGGTCGAGCCCGTACTGGGCGAGCACGCGGGACCGCTCCCCCGCGGTCAGGCCGCCCGCGTCGTACCCCAGCAGGTAGTCGATGGGCTCCCCGGGCGCGAGCCGGGGCAGGGCGAACCCGATGCTGACCGCCACCCACACGACCAGCAGGTACGGCGCGACCCGCCTCGTGACCCGCGGCGCCATCCCCGCACCACCCCGGTCAGTCGGTGGTGTCGACGATCATCCCCACCCGGGTCTCCGGGGGCAGGAACGACCACTTGTTGACGATGCCGTAGCCGCGTGTCTCGGCCCATGCGTCGTATGCGCCCGTCCGGTACGCCCATGCCTCGTCGGGGTACCACAACGCGATCGCGGTGGGCTGCCGATTGAACAGCGCCTGGAGCGCGAAGCCGGCCGACCTCCGGGCCTCGAGGTCCGTGGTCTGACGCCAGGCCGCCACGAGCGGGTCCCATTCGGGGTAGGGCAGCCTGGCCGACCAGGTAAGGCCGGAGCGGCTGGACATGACGAACTGGTCGGGGTCGGCAAGCTCATGGGCATGGCCCTGGTCGAGGACCAGGTCGAAGTCGCGCGAGCCGAACGTGGACCGGATGGCTCCGGCGTCCACGGTCCGCACGCGGAGCCCGATGCCGACGGCCGCCAGCTGCGCCACCAGGAGCTGCGCGGCGCGCACACGCGCGGGCTCGGCGGCGTTCGCCAGGATGTCGAGCCCGATGGGAGTGCCAGCCATCTCGCGCACACCGTCGCCGTCCGTGTCGAGGTAGCCCATCTCGTCCAGGAGCGTCATCGCGGTGGCCGGGTCATAGGGCGTCGCGAGGCTCGGGTCCGTCCAGCCCGAGTCCGGGTGGGGGTAGCCGCGGTCGCTGGGCCGGCCGCGACCCAGCAGGACGACGTCCACGAGCGCCTGTCGGTCGATGGCGCGTGACAGCGCCTCTCGGAAGCGCGGCTGGTCGAGCGGGGGTCGCTCGTAGTTGAGTCGCACCAGCACCGCGGTCAGGGGATGGGTCCACATCACGCCGATGCCATCCCGCCCGGCCAGCGTGTCGACCTGCTCGGGTGGCACCGGCCGTGCCGCGACGTCCACCTCGCCGGTGACGAGCGCCGCGAACGTGGCGTCCTGGTCCCGCACGACGGTGACCAGCAACTCGTCCACGGTCGGGGCGCCCAGGGCATGGTCGGGGTTCGCCACGAAGCGCAGATACTGATCCTGCACGTACTCCACCAGCCGATAGGGGCCTGTGCCCACCGGCAGTCCCGCGTGGGTCGCCGGCTCCGTGACGGACTCCCAGACATGACGCGGCAGGATCGGCAGGTCCGCCAGCGTCACCGTGCCGAGCTCGGGGCAGGGGTCAGCGCACGCGAGGCGCAGCGTCCGCTCGCCCAGTGGCTCGACGGATGCGATGGCCGGTGTGTCGTTGGTGTGATGGGTGTAGCGGTTGGCGATGCCGTCGCGGTAGTACGCCAAGGTGAACGCGACGTCGTCTGCCGTGAACGGGACGCCATCGTGCCACGCGATGTCGTCACGCACGGTCACGTCCCATGTGCGTGGGTCGACCTGGGTCACCGACTCCGCGAGCATGGGCCGTGGCACCTCGACGTATGGCGAGGGGCCCATGAGCTTGTCGTACACCAGGTCGATGAGCGGGTCGAACGCCTGGCTGCTGGTCCAGATGTTGAGGGGGGCGCCCGGGTCGTCGGGGATGGCGATGACCAGCCTCGATGCCGTCGTCGGACCGTCCGACCCCGCGGGGGCCTGGGCGACGACGACCCCCGCGGTCGTCATGGCCAGCGCAAGGCCCCAGGCGGCTGGGACCCTGATGGAGCGTGTGTACACGTGTGCTACCTCGCGCTGGTGGTCCTCGGGTCGTCGGGCGATGTCACATGGTCCGGTTGGCAAGGCGGATGTGATGACCCGTGTAGCGCTCGAGGTCGGTCGCCTGGCGGGTCGAGAGACGCTCGCACACCCAGCCCCAGTGCAGCGAGACCTGGTCGCCCGGTGCCAGCTCGGTCACGAACCCCCGGCCGTCCATGAGACGCGTGGTGTGGACCTGGGTGGGTGGCCCGAGCCGGAGCCTCCCCTCGTGGAGCACGATGGGTCGGCGCTGGACCCCCACGGTGGCGCCATCCACGGAGGTCACGGTGCCCCAGCTGACGCGGCAGTGGTCGAGCGTGGAGATGACGTCCCCATCGAGCCTGCCCACGCGCAGCCACACATCGAACACGTGGAAGCTGTGGTGGGGGAGGGCACCCTCCGGCACCTTGTCCGCGATGAGGTCCATGACCTTGGGTGGCAGCTGTCTGCGGAAGCGCTCGCGCAGGGCCTGGTACAGCTCACGGGAGGCAAAGGTCCGGAGCAGGTCGTTGCCCACCCAGTAGGCCTCCACGACGCGCTCGTCGAACATGTCGGGGATGCCCGCCCCCGCGGCGATCGCGCGCAGATAGGGCACGGGACCCAGGAACTGGGCGAGGCTGGGGATCAACGAGCGGTCCGCCTGACCCTCGACGCCATGGTCGAACAGGCGGCGGTTGTCGTCCGGGCCGCAGTATCCGAGCCGGTTGGGCATGAACGCGTAGTGGATGAAGCGCACGACCCCGGCCTGGGTCCCGCTGGGCAGCTCCAGACGCGCGCCCCGCACGGCGGGGACCTCCAGGGCGCCGGGCGATCGGGCCAGGGTGCGTGGGCTGCCCGGGTCCCCGAGCCGCTCGCTCGCGCCCGGCTCGGATCGGACCGCCGCCATGACCCCCTCGGCCACGCTGGTCGGGCCATACACCCGCTCGGTCAGTGCTCGCACGCGGCGCGTGGTGATGACCTGCACGAGGCCCGCTCGCATGAGCACGCCCAGGTGGTAGGCCACCGTCCCTGCGGGCCTGCCCAGCCGACGGGCCACCTCGGCGCCGCCCGCCGGCTGGTCGAGCAGCGTGGCGAGGATGCGATATCGCAGCGGATGGCCGAGCGCCGCGAAGCGCTCGATGGGTCGCCGGTCATCGCTGGTGCGTGCCATGGGAGTCGAACATACGACCCGATCCGAACATTGGGATGGGCCGGTCCGCCCGTCGCCGATGGGCCGGTCAGCCCATCACGTCACGGGTCATTCTCGTCCGCCACCGACGCCTCGAGGAGGCGCAGCAGACGGGTCGTCTCGGTGGCCTCGGCCTCCGTCACGCGGCGCATCGCGAAGCCCAGTTGGACCATGACCCAGTCGCCGACCTGAGCGGGCTCATCGAGCAACGCCATGCTCACCCTGCGTGGCGTGCCCCGGACGTCGACGCGCGCCGACCCGCTCCCATCGACCTCCACGACCCGACCCGGCTGGGCGACGCACATGGCGGCAGGATGCGCCGGGGTCGGCGCTCCCCACAGGGCCATTGCGGCCATCAACACCGGGCCGGATGGCGTGCGCCGATGGATCCCGGGCCGCCCGACGGTCATTGCGACGACAGGCCAACCCGCACGGAGGTCCACCATGCAGCCCATCCACCCGATGCTCTGGTTCGACGGCGTCGCCGAGGAGGCGGCGAGCCACTACGTGGCCATCTTCCCGGACTCGCGCATCACCAGCGTCGCGCGGTTCGGGGAGGGGGGTCCCGCACCCGCCGGCACCGCCATCACGGTGGACTTCGAGTTGTCTGGGCGGCG
>DAOTUX010000312.1:0-3566 GCA_034436475.1 Chloroflexota bacterium
CCACCCGATCGCCGCATCCGACCACCCGATCGCCGCATCCGACCACCCGATCGCCGCATCCGACCGACCGATCCCCGCATCCGACCACCCGATCGCCGCATCCGACCACCCGATCGCCGCATCCGACGGGGCGCGACCACCCGATCGCCGCATCCGACCACCCGATCGCCGCATCCGGCCGGGCGCGACCACCCGATCGCCGCATCCGACCACCCGATCGCCGCACTCGACCGCGGGCGCAAGGCTTCCAGCCGTCGTCACAGCGGCGGCAGGCGCTGGTCGAAGCGCAGGGCGTCGGCGAACAGGTCGCCCACGCGCGCCACTCGGTCGGGAATCGAGCGCAGGTCCCAGCGGTCGGGTCGCAGTCCGGGGTCGTCCAGCTCCTGCCAGGCGATGGGCGCCGAGACCCCGGCGCTCGCCACCGGTCGCACCGCGTAGGGCGCGACGAGCGTCCTGATGAGCGTGTGCTGGGTGTGGTCGAGCCGCACCTTGCCGCCCCGGTCCAGCGCGGGAAGCCACTCACCCGCGCGGTCTTGCGACGTGGCGGCCCGTCCGGGTGATCGGCATACTTGCAGGACGATGGTGCGCGCGCGAGAGGCCCGCGGCGAGCTCATCGCCAAGGGCAACACGTCTGACGTGTGGCGCTGGTCCGGGACGACAGTCGTGAAGGTGCTGCGCCCGGAGATCCCGCCACACTGGGCGTGGCTGGAGTACGAGATCGTCCGCCGCGTGCATGGGGCCGGTCTACCGGTACCGGCCGCCGACGGCGTCGTCGAGGTCGACGGCCGGCCGGGCATCGTCTTTGAGCACATCGCCGGCCCCTCGATGTGGACCCGGATGAGGTCACATCCCCATGAGGTGGCGCGGCTCGTGGACGAGTTCGTCGACCTCCAGGAGCACGTCCTCGCGGCGGGGCCCATCGAGGGCCTGCCTGACGTCCGCGTTCGTCTCCACCGCAAGATCGACGAGGCCCAGCAGCTCCGGGAGGACGATCGCGCCGCGGCGCATCGGCTCCTTGCCGAGCTGCCCACCGGTTCCGCCCTCTGCCACGGCGACATGCATCCAGCCAACGTCCTTGGCACCTCGAAGGGCTGGGTCGTCGTCGACTGGTTCGATGCCGCCATCGGCTGCCCGGTCGCTGACTTCGCCCGCAGCTCGCTGCTCATGCCACCGGCGAGCGCCGTCGAGTCGGCCAACCGCCACCTCGGCGGGGTCACCGGCGTCCTGCTCGGGCGCCTCCACGACACCTACCTGGCCTCGCTCGCCCGGCGCGGCCATATTGACGCGGGCCGGTTCGCCGCATGGGAGGCCGTCCTCGCGGTCGCGCGCATGTCGGAGCCCGTCCAGACTGCCGACCTCCACCGACTGTGGCGGCGCTGGCGGGATGGCCACCCGGAACCGGGCGGATGAGGTCACGCCCCGTCGGTCGACGCCGGGCTGGCCCGCGTCAGGCCAGGAGCGCGAGCAGCGGTTCGAAGATCCGTGAGCTGGCCGCAACCATGAGCTGCCCGTTCGCTGGCGAGGGATGCTCAAGGCGGGCACCGGCCTCCTCGGCGATGAGCGCGCCGGCAGCGTAGTCCCAGGGTTGCATCCCACGCTGGTAGTAGGCGTCCAGTCGCCCAGCAGCCACCCAGCAGAGGTGCAGGGCCGATGACCCGAAGCAGCGCACGTCGCGGGCGGCGGGCAGGACGCGCCCGATGGCCTCGACCTGTGCCGCACGGCCATCCGGCGTGTACGAGAACCCGGTCGCCACGAGCGCCTCCGACAGTCGTTCCACAGCGGTGGTCGCGATCATGGACCCATCGATGCGCGCGCCTATCCCGCGTGCCGCGCTGAAGACCTCCTCGCGCCAGGGGTCGATGACCACGCCAGCCAAGACACGGTCGGAGACCGTCGCCGCGAGCGACACGGCGACCACCGGGATGCCGTACGTGAGGTTCACGGTGCCGTCGATGGGATCCAGGACCCAACCCAGCGCGGAGGCACCGGTACGGCTGCCCTCCTCCTCGCCCAGGAAGCTGGCACCGGGTGTCAGTCGCTCGAGCCGGCGACGGATCGCCCGCTCCACGGCGACGTCCAGGGCTGTCACTGGGTCGGTCGGCGTCGACTTGGTGCCGATGACGTGGGGCCGGCCGGTCGCGCCGCGGATGACCTCCGCACCCGCGGCGGCCGCATCCATCGCGATCCCCTCCAGCACCTGGGGCGCGAGCGCCCCGAGCGCGGACGCGTCGGGGATGCCCGGCTCAGGCACGGATGACGACCGGGCCCAGGGATTCCATGCGTGCCGCAGTGGCGTCGTCCACCTCGCTCCCGGTGATGATGACGTCGACCTCGTCCACGGTGGCAAAGCGGAAGAGCTGCTCGCTCCCTATCTTGGAGTGGTCGAACATCATGACGATGCGCCGGGCCGACGCCATCATGGCGCGCTTGATGGCGACCTCGGAACGGTACGGCGTCGTGAACCCGGTCTCAGGTGACATGCCATCGCAGCCGATGAACAGGACATCCACGGTGATGTCACGCAGCAGCTCTGCGCCGGTCTCGTCGACCATGGCCATCGTCCTGCGCTCGAGCGCACCACCCAGGACGACGACCTGGGGGCGGTCGGTCAGCGCGAGCGAGCGGATGATGGGGATGGAGTTGGTGATGACCGTGAGATCGCGTTCCCGATCGAGCTGGTCAGCCAGGTGCAGCGCCGTGCTGCCCGAATCGATGATGAGCGAGCCGCGTTCCGGCACCTCGCCGGTCGCCGCGGCGGCGATGCGTCGCTTCTCGTCGACGTTGATCCCCTCACGGACCTCGAGGCGCGGCACGATCGCGGTCCCGCGCCAGGGGATGGCCCCGCCGTGAACGCGGCGGACCAGGCGCTCGCGCTGGAGGTCGGTGAGGTCGCGGCGGATTGTCTCGCCCGTGACGTCGAAGGACTCGGCGAGATCGGTGACATCCACGCGACCCTCGCGCAGCAGGCGCTGCATGATGCGTTCGCGCCGCTCGACCTGGAACATCGGGCCTCGGGTGGGAACGGACGCCTGTGACGGCACGGTCTGGGGCTTGTCGTTCGTGGTCCTGGTCGTGGCAGCGCGCGTGCGCCGGGGAGGGCGCGCTGCGTTGCCGTCGCTCGCACGCTCCATCAGGCCTCCTTGGTCAACCAGCGCTCCAGCGTCCGGTGGGTTCCCACCTCGCGGAGGGACGATAGCGCGCGCGTGAACTCCGAGACGAAGACCTCGTCCTGCGGCAGGCGCTCGCCGAAGACCTCGGCGAAGCCCAGGAAGGCGGCTGGCTCGGTCACCGACGCCTGGGCGTAGCGCTGCGCGAGATCCATCCGGGGGTCGGCCGACAGCGTCATCAGGCGCCCTTGGTCGTCGCGGCCGAGCAGGTACTGGCACCAGCTCGCGAGCGCCAGGGCCGAGAGCGTCACCGGGCCGCCCCTCTCGAGCTGCGACTCGATCGTGGGGATGAGGAACTTGGGCCATTTCGAGGAACCGTCCAGACACACCCGGGCCACCTGGTCACCGACGGCCGGATTGGCGAACCGCTCCCGGACGACCCGCTTGTAGTCCTCGACG
>DAOTUX010000313.1:0-1591 GCA_034436475.1 Chloroflexota bacterium
CATCCCAGGCTCGCAGCAGGTCGCGCGCGATGTCCCCGGTGCGACCCTCGAAGGTCTCGGGGGTCAGCGAGGCCTCGAGGATGCGCTCCACCTTGAAGGTTCGCTGCCCGCGGCGCTCCTCATCCCAGCCGATGAGGTACAGCGCCCGCGTGTGGGCGGATGGCTCGATGGCGTACGGGCGCACGCGCGCCCGCCGGGCGCCCTTGCCGGGGTCGTAGACACCGGGGCCGTACTCGATGGTCACGACGCGCCGCTCGGCCCAGCCCTTGGTGAGCACCCGCAGGACGCGCGTGAAACGCTCGTTGCGGGGCGTCGAGGCGTAGGCGTCGACCGTGGCGTGGAGGTGCTCGGCAAGCACGGGCGGCAGGATCGCCGCGAGCTTGACGAAGGCGGACAGGAGCTCGGGGTCGTGCTCATCGGTCGCCTTCGCGAGGACGCGCGCCGCGAGGAAGAAGGTGGTCGCCTCCGGGAGGGTGAGCGCGAGCGGTGGCAGGAATGCCCGCGAGTCCAATCCCCACTTGCCCTTGTCCTGCCAGATGGGCAGCTCCGCGTCGAGCTGCATCGCCTCGAGGTCCCGGTAGACGGTCCGTCTCGACACGCCGATCTGCTCCGCGATGGCGACGGCCGTGATGCCGCCTGGGTGCGCATGGAGCACCGTCGCCACGCGCAGGAACCGTGCCGCCCGATCCCACTTGCTGCCCTCGCGGTCCAGCGCAGGGCTCATGACCCGCCCCTCCCGGCTCTCGCCGTGTCTCGCTCCCGGTCCGACCCGACCGGTCTGCCTCGGGTGATCATGAGCCATCGGGCGGGCGCACCGTCTGGGGCACGTCGCGATCAAGGGCGGTCAGGCGAGCCGAGAGCGTCCCTGCGATGCCCGACGTCGGCCACGCCTCGCCCGGATACCCGTGGATGTCCACGTTGGCCTGGCCCAGCTGCCCGTCCGCGAACACCCACCAGTCCAGTGTCCCCCGCCACTCGTCAAGCGGGTGTGTGACCGTGAGCAGCTGCCCGCCTGCCAGCCAGCGCAGGGGCAGGAACGTGTCGAGTGCGGTCGGACCGTTGACGGCGGTCCGGCAGTGGCGCGCTCTTGCCCCGGACACCAGGCCCACCCCGAGGTCCTCCGCCACGACACCAGGCTCGCTCGTGCTCAGGACGGCCACCACGGGCCCGTCGAGCGTGAGCCCGTCGGTTCCCACGAGGCCGAACGGGTCGATCCTGACGCGCCCGGGCTCCGTGGCGCCGAGACTCAGCCATGCCTGCGGGCCCTGTCGCACGTACTCGGCCCGTGCGCGCACGAAGTCGCCCTCGGCCGAGCCCGCCCAGGTTTCGTCGAGCCCCTGACGCACGCCCTGGATCGACGCGGAGCCCACCGAGGCACCATCGATGACAGCCTGGGCCTCGATCTCCACGACCGCCGATGGACCCAGCCGCACCGGGATGTCGCAGGTGGGTGGCGTGAGCGTGGGGTCGGTGGGCCCGAACCGGGAGGGACCGACCGGCTGGTCCCGGAGCGCCAGGTCGTTGGCGAGGGCGGCACCCCCCAGGAGGGACGCGGCAACGACGGTCATGATCACCGCGAGCCCGGCCGCGT
>DAOTUX010000314.1:0-21060 GCA_034436475.1 Chloroflexota bacterium
GCCGCCGGCAGCTTCACCCTCACGGTGGAGGACATCAACGACGCGCCGCTCGTGTCCGACCCGATCCCCGATCAGGTGGCACCGGTCAACCAGCGCTTCACGCTGGAGCTGGACCCCACGATGTTCCTGGACGCGGACACCGACCAGGGCGACTCGTTCGAGATCGTCGCTGTCCGCGAGGATCGGTCACCGCTGCCTGCGTGGCTCGCCTTTGACGCCGAGACGCTCGCGTTCGCGGGCACCCCGACCGACGCCGACGTGGGCACCGTCGCCGTGTCGGTCATCGCGACCGACACCAAAGGCGCCGAGGGCGTCGACACCTTCCTCATCGAGGTGCGGCCGGAGTCCGACCTGCCCTCCCCGCCCTTCGTGGTCATCCGCAAGGCCGCGGTCGCGGCGGACGGTCGACTGCCGCTGTTCATCGACTGGTCGGCGGGACGCGAGGCGAACCAGGGCAGCAGGCCCCGCTACCAGCTCGACATGCGCACGCGTGGCAAGAACGGCTGGGGCAAGTACCGGCCCCTCGTGAGGGCGCTCACGAGGACTGGCACCAACCGGTTCCTCAAGCCGGGGACGTACCAGCTGCGGGTGCGCACCAGCCCCGCGGACGGCGAGCCGGGCCAGTGGGTGGTCGCGGAGCCGTTCACGCTCACGGCCCTCCCGGAGACCAGCAAGGCGATCGAGTTCCAGGGCTCCTGGGCCAAGCAGGCCCGCAAGGGAGCGGTCGGTGACCAGGTCCGTCGGAGCGCCCGACCGGGTGATTCCTTCCGGCTGCCCATCAACGCCGCCACCGTGTCCCTGGTCATGACCGCGGGCGAGGGCCAGGGTGTCATCGACGTGTGCCTCGACCCCGAGGCAGCCACGCCGGCGTGCCGCACGGTCGACCTGTCGGCGCTCCGCACGAGGACCCGTCGCGTGGTCACCAACCTGCGCAACATCCCCGAGGGCGACCACACGCTCCAGGTCACCGTCCGGCAGGCGCCCGTGGAGCTCGATGCGATCCTGCTGATGACGGCCGTGCCCGAGGAGCCCGCCACACCGCCGGCCTCCGTACCGCCGGCCTCCGTGACGCCGTCGCCGGCGCCGGGCGGCTGACCCCTCGGGCCGGCCTCCGCGCCCGGCCGCGGAAGCCCTCTCCGCGGGTCGGCCGCGGATGCCATGCTATCGGTCACGCATGGGAGGTGACCGATGGGACTGCTGGACGGACGCAAGGCACTCGTCTTCGGGGTGGCCAACGACCACTCCATCGCCTGGGGGATCGCGAAGGCGTTCCACGAGCACGGCGCGACGGTGGGCCTCAGCTCTGCCGAGATGCTCATCGAGAAGCGGGTCAAGCCACTGGCGGCGAGCATCGGCGCGGACTTCGTGGAGCCCTGTGACGTCCAGAGCGACGAGGACATCGCGCGCGTGTTCCGGGCCTGGGAGGCGCGCCACGGCACGCTCGACATCCTGGTCCACTGCGTCGCGTTCGCGAAGCGCGAGGAGCTCGAGGGCGCCTTCGTGGACACCTCGCGCGATGGCTTCGCGCTCGCCCTGGACGTGTCCGCCTACTCGTTGGTGGCCATCACCCGTGCCGCCCGACCGCTCATGACCGGTGGTGGCAGCGTGCTGACGCTCACCTACTACGGGGCCGAGAAGGTGGTCGCCAACTACAACGTGATGGGGGTCGCCAAGGCAGCGCTCGAGGCGATCGTGCGCTACATGGCGGTGGACCTGGGCCCAGACGGGATCCGCGTCAACGCCATCAGCGCGGGGCCCATCCGGACCCTCGCGGCCTCCGGTGTCAAGGACTTCAAGAAGCACCACCGCCAGTTCCGAGACGTGTCACCCATGCGCACCCCCATCACCATCGAGGACATCGGGGAGACGGCGCTCTACCTGTGCAGCGGCATGTCGCGCGCGGTGACCGGTGAGGTGATCTACGTGGACGGCGGGTACAACGTCATCGGCGTCCCGGACGTGGAGCCGGACTGAACCCGGGGAAGGACGGACCGGCGACCAGGGACGGGGAGGAGGAACCGTCCTGGTCGCCGGTCGGTGTACCGGGTGGATCGTGGGTGAGCCGTCTCCCCGGGGTGCGACGAGGAGGCCTGCCGCATCCCGGGGGCCGTGGTGACGGTCCCCTCGATCACCCGTGGGGTGTTCGCAGGACAGATCATGCGGTGGTGCGGGCCTGCACCGACATGACCCCAACGTACCGTGGACAGGGGTACGTTCGGGTTGGTCGGCGCGTGGTGGTGCGGCGCGGTCAGTGAGGGTCGTGGAGGAGGCGCCGCGCGATGGCCGCCTGGGCACGGGCGTCGTCGAGCGCGTTGTGGGTGTGCGGCTCGGCCACCGGATACCGCCGCGCCATGTCCTCGCGCGTCGTGTCACCCCAGTGGCGGACGGCGTCACGGCCCATGTACAGCGCCTTGAGGTCGAGCGGCGCGTGGCCGAAGGGGTTGCGGCCAAGGGCCCGCCAGAGGGCATCGGCCAGGAACATCCAGTCGAAGCCCGCGTTGAGGCCCACGAACACCGGCCGGCCGCCATGCGCCACCCGGTCGAGCCATGCGACCAGCCGCGACATCGCGTCGGCGGGTGCCAGGCCCTCCCGTTCGAGACGGTCGCGATCAAGGCCGTGCACGGCCGCCGCGGCCGCGTCCCAGCCACGTCCGGGCTCCGGGCGGAGCTCCAGGTAGATGGCCTGCGAGGGGTCGTCCACGAGGCAGGCGCCCACGGACAGCAGGCTCGCCACGGACGGGCTGGGACCCGAGGTCTCGACATCGACGCTCACCAGGACCTCTCGGCCGGCGGGGACATCCTCGGCGCTGCGCATGGGGCCATGGTGCCAGCCTGCGGCGACGGATGGCGGGAACCGCGCCCAGCGCGGCGCAGCCACGCTCGCTCGCCAGTTGTGCTCGAGCGCGTCGGCGCGGTGTCCGGTCAGGAATCCAGGTTCTCGCGCTCCCTGTCCCCCGGACCGTCCCGCCGGCGATATCGCCCGTGCACCGCGGGATGCGCATCCTCGCCATGCGGGATCTGAACGTCACCAGCCACCACTGCGTCTGGAGGGGCGTGGAAGGGATCCGTCAACCGGCCTTGTCGCCGGCCTTGTCGCCGGTGGAGCCAATGACCGCACCACATACCCGCGCGACCGCGGAGGACGCGTTCCGGGCGCTCGTGCTCGACCGCCTCGAGTCGGCGTATCGGCTCGCGGCGGTGGTGCTGGGCGATGCGACCGAGGCGCAGGACGCGACCCATGACGCGGTCGTCCGCGCCTGGGCCTCGTTCGGCACCCTGCGCGATGCCGCGAGCTTTGATGCCTGGTTCCAGCGCATCGTGGTCAACTGCTGCCGCGATCGGATGCGCCGACAGCGGGTGCGTCGGAGCCTGCCGCTCGAGCCGCACCTTCCCGGGCTGCCCATGGTCGGTGACGCGAGCCAGACGGCGCCGGAACGGGAGGCATTGGCGCAGGCGCTCGCCCGCCTCACGCCGGACCACCGGATGGTCGTGGTACTGCGCTTCTATGCCGACCTGCCCATCGAGGCCATCGCCCATCGCCTGGGCGAGCCATCCGGGACCATCCGCTCGAGACTCCATCACGCGCTCCGCGCCCTTCGGGCGGCCTACGACGCCGGGGCACGGCTGCCATGGGAGGGCGACCGATGACGGACCTGCGCGACCCTCGGGCCCTGGGGCCCGACCGGTTCGAGCCCATCCTTCGAGGGCTGCTGCACGAGCAGGGTCAGCTCGGCATGCCGGCGACGCTGCTGGCCATGGCCGAGGACGCCATGGGGCGGCCGCTGCCGAGGAGGCCTCGCCGGGCCATGGTTCGGACAGGCGCCTTGGCCGCCCTCGCCGCGGTGGTCGTGGTCATCGTCGCGGTGGGCATGGTCGTCGGGCGACCGCACGCACGTCCGTGGTCCGTGGGCCAGGGCGGAGACTCGGGGCCGGCCATCGACTGGGACGGCGGCGGCGTGCGTCTGGAGGCGGACTCGCTGCGCATCGAGGCGATGGGCACGTTCACGGGCACGCCGGACATCGCGCAGGGCGAGCCGGCCATCCAGGTCGGCGGCGACTCGGGGAGCCCGACCTATCGCACGCTCGAGGTGGAGTGGCGAGAGCGGGGCGTGCCCATGCGCCTGTACCTGTATCTCGCGGCTGACGACACCCACTGGTGGGTCACCGAGATGCGCACCTATGACGGCTCGTCGGGCGGGGAGTGGATCTCCTACCCTGGGCCTCTGTTCCGGACGCCGCTCGGCGGCACCTGGTCGGGTGACTTCGCGCGTGACGGACGCGGCGGGGACGTCCCCGGCTCGCTGCGCATCGATGGCCTGCGCCTCACGGCGTTCGCGCCTGGTACGGGCCCCGCGCCGTTGAGTGGATGCCAGCCGTGGCACGGGGGCACGGGTCAGAGCCTGCCTGATGGCCTGGTCGGCGCCCGGCCGGCCGTGGCCGCGGCGCGGATGCGCGCGCGGGGCATCTGCTTCGAGTTCCGCTGGGACTACGTCACGGGCGTGGACACCGGCTTTGCCGAACGGTGGTGCGTGCCGCCCCCGACAGGCCAGGTGAGCGACATCAGGTTCTCCGACACGGGCGTCGTGGTCCTGCTGGTCCCAGATGACAGCGGCGTCGTGCGTGAGGTCCGCGACCAGCCGCCAGCCGGTTGGGGCTGCCCGTCCGACCAGCGGGTCGCGAGGACTCCCGAGCCGACGCCTCCCGTGCCCTGAGCAGGGGCACTAGGATGGTCCGATGGCGGATCACATCGCGGGCATGACAGGCTCCTCGCCGCCCATGCTCGCGGAGGACCTCATCGATCTCGTGCGGGCGTCTGTCATCGGTGACGACCAGGTCCTCGAGGGACCCTTCGGTCCCCGCCGCGTGACGTACGCGGACTACACCGCGTCCGGGCGGAGCCTGGGCTTCATCGAGGACCACATCCGGGCCGCGGTGCTGCCGCGGTACGCGAACACCCACACCGAGTCCTCGGGCACGGGCCTCCAGACCACCCGGTTCCGCGAGGAGGCCCGTCACATCATCGGGGACGCCCTGGGCGCTGACCCGGGGCGATACGCGGTGGTGTTCGCGGGCACCGGGTCGACGGGGGCCATCCACAAGCTCGTGGATGTGCTCGGCCTGCGCATCCCCGCGGAGCTCGACGACCGCTACGGCCTGCGTGACCGGATCCCCGCCGACGAGCGCCCGGTCGTGTTCATCGGGCCGTACGAGCACCACAGCAACGAGCTCCCCTGGCGCGAGAGCATCGCGGACGTGGTGGCCATCCGCGAGGACGCCGAGGGTCACATCGACCTGGCGCACCTGGAGGAGGAGCTCGTCCGCCACGCGGCGCGCCCGCTCCGCATCGGGACGTTCTCCGCGGCCTCCAACGTGACCGGCATCCTGTCCGACACGCGCGCCATCAGCGTGCTGCTGCACCGTCACGGCGCATTGTCGTTCTGGGACTTCGCGGCGGCCGCGCCGTACGTCGACATCCAGATGGAGCCCCGTCGGCCAGCGCCCGCAGGCGACGCCACGGAGGCTGACCTCGATACCAAGGACGCCCTGTTCGTGTCCACCCACAAGCTCATCGGCGGGCCCGGCACGCCCGGCATCCTGGTCGCCCGGCGCGACCTGTTCCGCAACCGGGTGCCGACCGTGGTGGGCGGTGGCACGGTCGCCTATGTCAACCAGGAGGCGCACCACTACCTCGCGGACGTCGAGCATCGCGAGGAGGCGGGCACGCCGGACATCGTCGGCTCCATCCGGGCAGGCCTGGTGTTCCAGCTCAAGGAGCGGGTCGGGTCCGACGTCATCGTGGCCCGCGAGCACGAGTTCATCGGTCGGGCCATCGAGCGCTGGGGACAGGTGCCCACCATCGCCATCCTGGGCGACCGACGGGCGCGTCGACTGTCCATCGTCAGCCTCACCATCGCGCACGGCGAGCGACGACTGCACCACAACCTGGTCGTGGCGCTCCTCAATGACCTGTTCGGGATCCAGTCGCGGGGCGGCTGCTCGTGCGCCGGCCCGTATGGCCATCGGCTGCTGGGCATCGACCTCGCGACCTCGCGCCTGCTGGAGTCGGAGATCCTGGCCGGGCACGAGGCCATCAAGCCCGGGTGGGTCCGGGTGAGCTTCAACTACTTCGTCAGCGAGACGGTCTTCCGTTACCTCCTCGATGCGGTCGAGCTGGTCGCCACCGAGGGCTGGCGCCTGGCGCCCCAGTACCGTCTGGACCCGGCGAGCGGCCTGTGGCGGCACACGGGCGGCGTGACCCGCGCACCGCTGTCGCTCCATGACGTGCGCTACGAGGGTGGGTCGATGCGCTATCCGTGCCCCGACGACCGGTTGCCGGAGGCGGCGCTGGCCGACCACATGGGGCTGGCGCGCGCGCTGCTCGCGCGTCCGCCCGAACCGTCGGCGCCCCCCCAGTCGGCGGCGGACCTGGACGTGGACGCGCTGTTCCACGAGCTGCGCTGGTTCCTGATGCCTGACGAGGCCGCGCGCGAGCTGGCTCGGGTCCGTGTCGGAGGCTGACGTCCCCAGGAAACGATCGCGCCGGGACGGGCGTCCCGGCGCGAGGGGGTGCGCGACTGCCGATGATGGCCCCAGCCATCACGGCGTCACGGGAGGCTGTAGACGATGGACACGCTCACCTCGACCTTGACGGTGCCCGCGAGCACCGGCGTGGGGGCCGACTCGCGCGATGCGCCGGCCATGTCGGCGGCGTAGTACATGGGATAGGGCACCGGCGCGCTGGTCTCGCTGATGCTGATGATGCCGGTGATCTCGGTCCCCGCAGCCGCGGCGATGGTGTCCGCCTTGGCGCGCGCGGCCTTGACCGCCTGCTCGCGTGCCTGTGTCTCCGCCGCGGCCTGGTCGGCGACCCGGAAGGTGATGCCGTTGACATCGGTCGCGCCGGCGCCGGTCGCGGCGTCGATGACGGGGCCCGTCTGGGTGATGTCATGCACCGTGACGGTCACGAGGTTGTTCGCGGTGTAGCCGACGAGGCGATTGGGGGTGTAGTCGTAGTCGTAGACGGGTGACAGGCTGAGCGACGTGGTCTGGAGGTCCTCCTCGGCGATGCCGAGCCCCAGGACCGCCTTGACGACCGCGTCCATCACGTTGGCCGCGTCGGCCGCCGCGTCTCCCGCGGTATCGCGCTGGATGGTGACGCCCACGGTGACGTCCGCCGTGTCGGGCTTGACGGACACGCTGCCGGTGCCGCTCACGCTGAGGGTGTGCTGCGGGGTGCTGGAGTCCTGGGCCGCCACGGGTGCGAGGGACGCGCCCGCGAGCATTGCGGCCACCAGGCCGGCCGTCACGCCGCCCGCCAGCCAGCGGGTGCGTCCGTACCGGGTCGGGGTGAGGCTGGTGGACATGGGACCTCCTGTGCTGGGTGCATGCGGGGCGACCATGCGTCGCCACGCGTCAGGGCCGAGTGCATCGGCCGCGTGGTTGCCGAGCCCCAGACGCCGAGCGATGGCGACCGGTTCCCGCACATCGGCGTGTCGGCCGGCCCATCGCTATCCTCTGGCCCTGACCGACCCGAGCCCCCCGACCCGCCCGTGGCCCGGCGCGCCCGCGCGATGGCTGCGGCGCGCGTGCCCCGGCGCCCTGGTGGCGCTGCTGCTGGGCTTCGCCACTCTGGCGCCGACCGCGGGTGGCGATGGCTCGCCGATGCCGTCCGGCTCCCTCGACCCTGCGCTCGTGGGAGCGCGCACCCTCGGTGATCGCTTCTACCCCACGCTGGGCAACGGCGGCTACGACGTCACCCACTACGACCTGGACCTGACCTGGCACGCACCGGACGGCGCGCACGAGCACGGCCTGGTGGGGGGTCGCGCCCGCATCGCGCTCGTCACCACGCACAGACTCGCGGAGCTGTCGCTCGACCTCGGAGGTGCCGCGACGGAGGTCTCCGGGGTGCGCGTGGACGGGGTCGTGGCGCGGCACGGACGTGACGCGCTGCGGCGCAAGCTGCTGGTGCCCCTCGGCCGCCCGCTGCCACGCGGGACGGGGCTGGTCATCGACGTCGACTGGACCACAGAGCCGGGGGGCGCCCATCGCCTGGGGGAGGGGATGACCCTGCCGAGCAGGGCTCGGGACAGGCGGCGCGTGGCGCGCGGCCTCCTGCCCGATGGTGATGGCGGCTTCCTGCTCGCCTCCCAGCCCAACGGCGCCCACACGCTGTTCCCATCCAACGACCACCCGCTGGACAAGGCGACCTTCACGGTCCGGCTCACGGCACCCGCGGGGATGCTGGGCGTGGCGACCGGTGCGCGCGTGTCGCAGGTGGCGCATGACGATGGGTCTGTCACGACCACGTGGGCCTCGGGGGCGCCGGTCGCGACCCACGTGCTCGCGATGGGCGTGGGCCGGATGGCGCTCATCGAGGCCGACCCGCGTGACGGACCGCACCTGCGCTCTGCCGTGCCGGCGGCGCTGGCACCCGTCAGCGGATATCGCCTGGACGACATCACCGAGGCCGTGGCCTGGCTGGAGTCCGAGCTGGGTCTCCCGCTGCCCTTCGGGAGCATCGGCGTCCAGCTCGCCCCGCTGGGCGCGACCGATGCCGTGCTCGAGGGACAGACGCTCATCGTGGCCGGGGCCGAGCTGCTCGACCCGCAGGTGAGCGCCTGTGCCTGGCGGGCGCTCCTGGTGCACGAGGTGGCCCATCAGTGGTTCGGTGACTCGGTGTCCCTGGTGGGCTGGGACGAGAAGTGGCTGTCCGAGGGGCACGCCACGTGGTACCAGCGCAGGTTCGAGGCGGCATCGGGGTGCGATCGCCTGGGCTTCGAGGGACGCATGACCCGCATCGCGCGCGGCGCGCAGGCGGCGCGGGACGCGGGTGGCCCGCCCGCTCGGCCCAGGCTCCCCGCGAACGCGTATGACGCCACCGTCTACGACCAGGGGGCGCTGGCGCTCGAGGCGCTCCGCCGGGAGGTCGGCGACCCGACGTTCCGGGCGATCGAGCGCGCGTGGCTCGACCGATATCGTGACGCGAGCGCCTCCACGGGCCAGTTCATCGCCCTCGCGTCGGAGGTGGCGGGGCGCGACCTGGGGCCGTTCCTCGACGCATGGCTCCGTGCCGACCGCGTGCCGGACCTCGCGCCCGGGCCTGACGCCCCGCCCTCGTCGGCGGCTATCCTGCGGCCTGCGGGGACCGAGCCACCCCGGGTGTCGGAGGAGTGACGGCGTGGGCAAGGCTGGCAAGGATCGCCTGGGTGACCTGCTGCGGGTGACGCCGGGCGCGAAGGTCGACCTGGGCGCCTTCGACGCGGGCGCCACGCACGGTTGGGAGCGTGAGGAGGCGGAGGCCCAGCAGGCCGAGCACGAGGTCCACCTCACGGAGCTCCAGGAGCGCCTCTGGGCGGAGGGCAGGCACCCGCTGCTCATCGTGCTCCAGGGCATCGACGCGGCCGGCAAGGACGGCACCATCCGCCACGTGATGGACGCGTTCAACCCGCAGGGCTGCCGGGTCGTGGGCTTCAAGGTGCCCAATCCTGTCGAGCTCGCCCACGACTACCTGTGGCGCATCCACCAGCACACGCCGGCCAAGGGCCACATCACCATCTTCAATCGGAGCCACTACGAGGACCTGCTCGTGGTGCGGGTCCACGACCTCGTCCCCGAGGCCACCTGGGGCCGCCGCTTCCGCCACATCAACGAGTGGGAGCGGATGCTCACCGACGAGGGGACGACCATCGTCAAGCTGTTCCTGTTCATCGATCGTGACGAGCAGCGGGAACGCCTCCAGGCCCGGCTGGACGAGCCGCACAAGCGCTGGAAGTTCTCCAAGGCCGACCTGGGCGAGCGCGAGCGCTGGCCGGACTACATCCGGGCGTTCGAGGATGTGCTCGAGCGGACATCGACCGAGTGGGCACCGTGGTACCTCATCCCCGCCAACCACAAGTGGTTCCGGAACCTCGCCGTGGCGCACATCCTGGGCGAGGTCATCGATGACCTTGACCCGCGCTATCCGGATCCCGAGGAGGGCCTCGACGGCATCGTCATCCCCGCGTGACACCCGCGTCGCCAACGGGGCGATGGAGGTCCAGCACGAGGATCGGCAGGCGTCGACCATCGACCACCTCGGACGTCTCCTCGCCGATGCGCCGAGCGCCCATCCGGATGTAGAAGCCCTCCGCGTTCGGGTCGGCCACGATGAGCAGCCGGTCAGCGGGCAGCGTGCGGGCGACCTCGCACGCCGCGTGGAACAGGGCGCGCCCAGCCCCGGCGCCGATGTCCTGGGGTCCCACCCAGAGGTCCCTGAGTCGCGCTGACGCGACGGCCCCCGTCCGCGGGTCATGGGGCGTGCCGCCGTCCGGCGGGTCCGCCGCGATCCGCGCGAAGCCCACGACACGCGCCGTCGTCGGCGTGGCGGTCGGGTCTGCCGACTCGGCGACCAGGACCGCATCGCGCTCGATGTCCGCGGGGGTGATGCGCAGCTCGTCCGACCAGCGCTCGAGGAGCTCGCGGGCATAGCCCCAGTGCGCCTTCGAGCGCCGGCACAGGTCGGTGAGCAGGGGCGCGAGCGTCCCCGCCTCGTCGGCTCGCGCGCGACGGATGCGCAGGTGCCCGTCGCCTGACGGGGCGAGTCGGGCGCTCACCGAGCGCCGGGAGCCGGCACGCGCCCAGCGCCAGGCGCTGGCACCGTGGTCACCATCTGCGCATTGTGCCCGCCATGTCGATCGGCATGGGCGGTCAGGGGTCGCCGGATCGCCGCGTCGCCTGGGACGTTCGGACACTGGCGCTGGTCGCATCGATCGGGCGATACTCCCGCGACCGAGATCCTCGCAGGGAGGGAGTCGTGCCCCCAAGGGATTGGTCAAGGCACCGTGCGCGGGACCTCGCCGCTGCCGCGACCATCGCCATCGCGCTCGCCGTCGTCGGCAGCGTCGCGAGCCAGTCGCTGTTCGTCCCGGACGGTCGTGCCGCGCGCCTCGAGCCCGATGAGGTCGCGGGCATGACCGCGAACGCGACCTACGGATGCGCCCCCACGCCCACGCCCACGCCCACGCCGACACCCACGCCCGCGCCCAGCGACCCCCCGGTCGAGATGCAGGGATCGGCCGGCGGCATCGGTGGGCGAGCCGCTCTCGCCGCATCACTCGTGGGCGCGGATGTGCCCATGGCGGCAGGCGTCGCGGACGCTCCGCCGCCGGGCGTCGCGGGCATCGACATCAGCAGGTACCAGCGCAAGGTGGACCTGGGCGCGGCTGCCCGGTCAGGGATCAGGTTCGTGTTCGTCAAGGCGACCCAGGGCACATCGATCATGGACACGTGGTACGCCCGGAACGTCCGGGCGGCACGCCGCGCGGGCCTGTACCTGGGCTCCTACCACTTCTTCGACTACCGCAAGGACGGCGTCGCGCAGGCTGACTGGTTCGTCGACGCGATGCGTGACACGGGCGCGGACATGAACGTGCTGCCGCCTGTGGTGGACGTGGAGTGCCTCTCCACCCTGGGCCGGTCGGACCAGACCTATGCCCGGCGACAGCTGAGGGCCCTCGTCGACCGGGTCTACCAGCGCACCGGCCGGATCGTCATGATCTACACCTCCAGGACCATGTGGCGGCGGGTCACGGGCGATGACACCTCGTTTGGCGGGCATCCCCTGTGGGTCGCGTGCTGGGGGTGCACGACCCCGCACATCCCCGCCGGATGGACCGGGTGGGACTTCTGGCAGCACGGGTCGCGCAGCATCCCCGACCCGAGTCCCGATGACCCCGACCGCACCCGCAAGGTGGACGGCAACGTGCTCGGGGGCGGCTCGCTCGCGGCGTACAAGTCACGACCCATGGTTGTCGCGGATGACGCAGCCGAGACGGTGGGCGGCGCGGTCGCGCTCCGACTGCGCGGGGTCGACGGGGTCGAGCTGCGGACCTCCACGCAGGAGACCGGTGGCTGGGGCCCCTGGGGCGGTCGTCAGGACGCGGCGACCGTGATGCTCGTGGGGGTCCCAGGTGCCCGGACGGTGCGTGTCCAGGGGCGGGACGCGCGTGGCACCACCGGCCCCGTCTTCCGGGACGTCATCCGCTTGCTCGCAAGCGAGCCGGAGGTCCGTGTCACCGCGCTTCGGCTGACCACCGGACCCGTCTCCGAGAGCCGTCTCGTCCCGCTCCGGGCCGAGTGGCGCCTGGGTGGCACGCTCGCCACCGTGGCGCGCCGATCGGTGGAGGGCCGCTGCGACGACCGCCTGGTGCTGTCGCTGTCCCGCGCACTGACGGGGCCTGCTGCGTCCGGGGCATCGGATGCCGCGTTCCGGGCGCGCCCCGGGGAGCGCTGCCAGGTCGTCGTCCGCGTGCTCGATGCCGACGGCGCCACGATGGCCAGCCACGCGCTCCGGCGGACGGTGCGCCTCCTGGACGACGATGCGGGCTCCGTGCGCTACACGAGCGCCTGGCGCCGAGTCTCGGCACGGGGCGCCTATGACGGTCGCACCACCACATCGACACGCAACGGGAGCCGTGCCCGCCTCACCTTCATGGGAGACCAGGTCGCCCTGCTCATGACCCGGGGACCAGGACGCGGTCGCGTCCGCGTGAGCATCGACGGGCGCGTGGTGGCGACAGTGGACCTACGGGCGCCCTCGCTCGGGATGCGGCGAGTCGTGTTCGCGCGGCGCCTGACGAACGGCACCCACACCATCGAGGTCCGTCATGTCCGGCGCCCCGACGGACGGGTGGGGCGCGTGGAGCTCGACGGCTTCCTGTACACACGACCCTAGCTCGGACCCAGGCCAGCCAGGCCCGCAAGCGGGCCAGCCACGCGCGGCCCGGCCCCGCGACTCGGGCCGATGCGGGCCTACGTCACGTGTCGTGGGCACTGCACGCCATGCGTCGCTCGCACGCGAACACGGAGTGGTGCATCGTGCCCGCCACGAGCGTCCCCCACAGGAGCCCTGTCGATGCCCATCCCACGCCGCGCCCACGGTTCCCGGCACGCCCTCATCCTCGGCGCCGCCCTGGCCATGCTCGCGGTCCCTGCCTCGATCCCGGTCGGCGCGGCCGCCCAGACGATCGCCCCCGGCACGGCGCTCGTGGTGGTCCATGGCGCCGTGGAGGCGTCGCTGGTGCTGCCCGTCGTCGCCGCTACCGTCGCACCCACTGGGACCGGCTTCGAGCTGCAGTTCCAGGACGCGACGCTGAACACGCTCAACGTCACGCTCGCCGTTGACGACGGGCGGGTGACCGACACCTTCGTGGGGGTGGGAGTGCCGGGCACGTCGATCTTCGATGAGCGCTACTTCGCGGACTTCCTGCACACCCAGTGCGTCACGGACGTGGTCCTCCTCGATTCGACCGGCATCTATGCGGTCATCGATTGTGTGGGACTGGAGAACGGCTCGGGGGACGCCAGCATCGACCTGCACGCAGAGCTCACGACCATCGGCGTGGCGTCACCCCTCGTCTCGCCGTCACCCCTCGTCTCGCCGTCACCCGCGGCCTCCCCCCTCGGTCGCCTGGGGCCCGTCAGCGGCGAGTCCAACCCCCACAGCCGACCGAGCTGAAGCCGTCATCGGAGGCCCGGATGGTCACCTCCTGGGAGCCTGGCCCCCCGCCGGTCGCGATGACCTCGTCGGGGGTGCCCCCGAACCCCGAGAGGCGCGCCCAGGTGCAAGGCCCGGCGCCGCTCGAGACGTAGGCGCCCGCGGCCACGTCCTCGCCCACCAGGAACGTGCCATCGGCGAAGGCGGTGCGGTCCTGGGTGACCCGTGACAGGTCGGAGGTCCAGCGCCCGCAACCGCTCGAGCGGATCGCGACGTCCTTCCTGCCCACCGTGACCAGACGCGAGCCCGACCCCACCGCGCTCCCGACCACCGTCTCCAGACCGCCCGCGGCATCGCCCAGGCGGACCCAAGTGCAGTCGCCCTCCGCGATGGCCCGATACGTCCCCGGTCGGACCTCGGTGCCGACCTCCCAGGTCCCGTCCCCGAAGGTGCGTGCAGGGTCGTCGGGCCGTGGGGTCCGCCGCGAGCGCGCCGGCGCGTCGGCCTGGGTGACAGCGTAGGTGAAGACGGAGCGGTCCTCGGCGTCGAGCGCCGAGATGGCCAGGATCCGGTCGCCGAACCGTTGGCGGACCGGGACGCCGCGCGCGGCGACGGCGTCGTCGGTGTGGGCCGTGGCCCATGCGTCCGACCCGGGCGCGAACCGGTCGAGGAACCGCAGCACGTCGGTTGGCTGGGCCACCTCTCCCACGCCCACATCCTGGGTCGGGAACACGGTGAGGGTGGCGCGCAGGAGCCCGGCGGCGGGACCCAGGAGCTCCGCGTCGCTGCCGAGTGTGCCCCTGCCCAGCCAGTGCTCCTGCCCATCGCCCACCGGACTGACCACGCCCACGAACCCGATCGACTCGAGGAACGTCACCGCGTCGGCACGCGGCCCCAGGCCGCCAGGTCCCGGCGTGGACTGGCGCACCGGGTTGCCCGGGGCGGTGCCGGGGCGGTCCCAGCCACTGAAGCCGAGCAGGGTCACCGCCGCGGTGCCCATCACGCCCAGGGCGGCCACGATGGCGAGCGCTGCCCGCTGCCATTGGGGCATGGCGCGCCGCACCGGGGGCATCGACTCGGGCACGGATGTCGAGCCGGGGCTCGCTGCATGCACGGATGCAGGCGCGCTCGCATGAGGTGCCAGCGTCGGGACACGCCCGTGCCGCTCCGGGTCGTGCTCGTAGGTGACATACAGGATGCCCCCCTGCCACGACTCGGAGGCGGGGTACCAGTCGTCGACGGCCGCGTCAGCGGCGTCCTGCTCGAACCGCTCGCGGACCTGCGAGGGATACAGTCCCTCGTAGCGCACGGTCCGGGGCGATCCGGACATGTGTGTCACACTCGCCCTTGGCAGCCGGTGTGGCACTGACCCGATCGGGCCGCCAGGGCTGGGACTTCCGCGGCATGGGCCACCCGCCCCATGGCCCGATCCGACCGCGGCAGCCGCATGGCTGCGCGCGCACGAACGCCGCTACCAATGGACCCGTGCCTCAAGGGTGATGGTGCCCGAGCCAAGGGTCGTGCTGGGCGGGTCGGCCCAGCCAACCTCGAGGCCCAGCCAGTATGCGTGCGTGCGCCCAAGGGTGGCTGTCTGGTCGGTCACCCACGCGCCAGCCGATGCCGCGCCGGGGAACATGTCGGTGTCCAGCGGCTCGCCACCGATGCAGTCGACGTAGGCCGACGGGCTCGCCACCAGGAAGCCCAGCCTGGGGTTGGCCGACGCCGCCTCGACGGTCACGTCGTAGGCGAGGGTGCTGCGGACCTGGAGGTCGCCCGACCACGCATAGCAGGCTCCCGCGCTCGGGGCCGTTGGGTCGATGTGGGCAGTGACCGCATCAGTCGAGTCGCTCGCGGTGCCATCGGGGGCGAGGTTGGCGCCCAGCTCCGCTGTGGCGTCGCCGATGGTCAGCTCCAGCATGGGCTCGGCCGACGCCATCCTGAGCACGACGGTCTGCGCGACCCAGTCACCGCCCCCGGCGGCCGCGGCCGACAGCGTGCCGGTGGGCCCAGCCGTCGACTGGTCCGCGTCCGCCGAGGCCGCTGCCGGAGAGCCGAAGCCACCCCCGGAGAGCGCCCTGCGAATGGAGAACACGGTCGTGTGCGGGACACCCGTCGAGGATGCGCCCGCGATCATGATCGCGGTGGGCTGGTCGGACCCGAAGCTGCGTATGACGATGCTGTCGGACGGCACCCCCGCGACCGACGGAGCACCGATGCCGGAGCCCGACCCCGTCCTGCCGCTGACGCTGGCGATGGGGTCGGCGACATCGGCGCCCGCGTAGGCGGTGATCGCGCCGACAGCGCCCACGCCGGTCAGGCGGCCGAAGGCCGGGATCAGGCACCACAGGGGGTGACTGCGCAGGCGCCAGGTGTACGAGGCCGCTTCCCCGCCCGTCGTGACCCGATAGTAGGTCCGGACCGAGACCGAGCCATCGATGGCGGTGGTCGCGGCGAGCGTGAACGAGGATGGCGCGCACACCACGTCCGACTCGTCCAGGCCATCGACCACGATGGTTGCGACCAGGAGCCTCCCCGCGGGCGCCGCGGGTGTCGCGAGCGTGAGCTCCGAGACCGGTGTGGAGCCGTTGTCGCCGGTGGTGCCGGGGCCCGTGCCGATGGAGTCCGTGAACCGCCAGATGGCGGTCCCAGAGATCGGGCCAGTCGCGCGGATGGTGTAGGTCGCCACGAAGCGCTCCGGCAGGCGGAACTCGTAGGCGAGCGTGCCGCCGGTGCCTGCGGCGATCACGGCACTGTCATGCCAGCTACGACCCTCGTCATCGTCGACGGTCAGGGTCACCTCCTCCGATGCGGCCCAGCCGCTGCCCTCCACCAAGACGAGCGCGCCGGGTGCGTAGTCACCCTTGTTGGTCCAGACGGCAGGGCCTGCGGGTGCGACGGACGGCAGTGCCTCCGATGGCGGCGTTGGGGCTGCCTCGTGGTCCGCGGCGCATCCAGGGTCGGCGGTGCCGGTCGGGTCGGGTGACGCCACGGGCGGGGACGACGGCCCGGGCGCCATGGAGGACGGCGCGGCGGACGCGGGCGGATCATCAGGTGTGGTCGCGGGGCACGCGGCCGCCGACGGCTCCGGCGCCACCGATGGTTCCGGCGCCACCGATGGTTCCGGCGCCACCGACGGCTCCGGCGCGACCGACGGCTCCGGCCCGACCGATGGTTCCGGCGCCACCGATGGTTCCGGCGCCACCGACGGCTCCGGCGCCACCGACGGCTCCAGCGCGACCGACGGCTCCGGCGCCACAGACGGCTCCGGCGCGGCCGATGCCTCGGGCGCTGGCGACAGCCCGGGCGAGACGGATGCCCAGGCCTCCGGCGACGACTCGGGCACCAACGACGGCTCGGGCGGTACCGACGACTCGGGCACCCCCAGGTCTGGCACTGTCGATGCCACCGGCTCAGGCTCCGAGGCCGGCGGCGGCTCGCTGGCTGCATCGATCGCGGAGGGTGGCTCAGGCTCTTGGGTGGCTTGCTCAGGCTCAGGGTCGCGTGTTGGCTCGGGTGTCACGCCAGCCGATGGCGGGGTGGCCGCCGTTGGGGTCGGTGTGGCAGGTGCCTCGGTCTCCACCAGTGCAGCAGCGCGCTTGCGCGGGCGAGGCACGCGATCACCATGCCCCGGCTTGGAGTCGCGAACTGGTCGCGGAGAAGCGCGATCGGCTTCGTTGGGTGCCGCAGCGGGCGTCGGCGCGAGCGATGGACTCGACGCCACGGTCTCCGCCGCAGCCTGCCCCCGTGGGTCGTCACCGTCGTCGGCACGCACCGGGAGCCGCACCACCACCAGGCTCGCCATGAGCACGAGCGCGAGCCAGGCGCAGACCAGCCCAAGCGACAGGCGTGCCTGGGCTGGTGGCGACCCGACCGGTCCTGGGTGGCCCATGTGACTAGCGGACCGCCTCGCCCGATGATGACGCAGCCGGCGCGCTCGGGGCGGTGGGTGTGGGCATGGGGCAGGCCGGCGACGACAGCGGGTCGCCGCCCGTGACGAATGGCACGCTGAGGTCGGTGGTGGATCCCTGCCCATACGTCGCGGTCGCGACCAGTGACCACGACCCATCGGGCATCCCCGCAGGGATCAGGGCGAGCGCCGTGACCGTGGACCCTGGCCACGCGAGGGCCTGGACGCTCACGCGCGCGGTGGCGACCGCGGCGCCGTCGCCGCTCAGCACCGCGAGACGCACATCGGGTGTCAACCCCAGGCCGCCGTCGTTGACCAGCGAGGTGGTCACCAGATGGCCGCCGTCGGGCGTCGCGCAGACCGTGATGCCATCGATGGACAGCGACCCGGTGGCAATGATGGACCGTGTGTCCTGCGCGATGATCTTGCCCACGCGCGTTGGGTCCCCCTCGTCAGGTGAGCCCATCCCCACAGTCAGGTCGAAGGTCCCGCCGGGCGTCACCGCCAGGGTCTCGCCCGCGACTAGGGTGCGGGTCGTGCCGGGCAGGACGCGACCCAGCGGGAACGTGGATTCGCCCACCGGCTGAGGGCTCGTCAAGGCGGGCGCGGCGGGCGCCTCGGTCAGGAGCGCCCGGCCCGAGAGAGGGACGTGGACGTTGCCGTCATTGCGCACGTCCGCGCCCACGGTCGTGGCGCCATCCTGGCCCAGGAACAAGGCGGTCCGCTCGATGCTGATCGGGCGTCGAGCGAGTCCCTCCTCGCCCCGGACCGTCAGGAACACCGGGACCTCGATGCGACCAAGCATCACGGGGGCGTTGCCGTCCGGGCTCGTCGCGGGCCCGGGTGGTGCCGTGGTGATGGTGACGGTGGCGTAGCGGCCGCCAGCGACCGCGTCATCGGGGATCTGGACGACGTACTCCACCGTGACGTCCTCGCCCGGTCGGAGCGAGGCCCTCGCGGGCGTGACGCTGCTCCATCCGACGGCAGAGTGGTCACCGACAACGCCGGTGAGCTCGGACAGGCCGGTCACGACGTCGACGGGGTCGCTGCCGTTCTCGGAGACGGTGATGGTGATGCGCCCGGTGTCCCCGGGCCGTCCCTCCAACTCGAGGAGCGCGGGTCCGACGGCAATCGAGACCTCGGCGAGGGCAGGGGCGGACGTGAGGGCCAGGGCCCCTGCCAACATCGCCCCGAGGATGCTCGGTGTCCTCAGGCGGTGCATGGGTCAGGGATAGACGGTGGCCGTGAGGGTGAGCGAGACCGCTGGCGCCGGGTTGATGTCGCCGACGGGGTCGGCCCAGCCGACAGACAGCCCCAGCCAGAAGTCGTGGTCCCGCCCGGTCGTTGATGCCTGGTTGATGACGAACGAGTTCGGCGGGGTCGCGCCAGGGTACATGTTGGTGCTCGTCGGCTCGCCACCCGTGCACGCGGCATACGTGCTCGGGTCCGTGGTCAGGAAGCCGACGCGCGGCAGTGCACCAGACCCGTTGACGCCCACCCGGTAGGTGACGTTGCTGCGGACGGTCGCGGTGCCGGCCCATGCGTAGCACGCGCCGGGCGTGCCCGTGACCACGGTGGTCGCCTCGCCATTGCTGGCGTCACCATCGGGCGTCAGATTGGTGCCGAACGCCGCCGTCGCGTCCGCGAGCGTGAGTTCCAGCTTGCTGACGCTCGACCCGCTGATGGTCACGGTGCCATTCGGGGCGGCGCCGGTGGCCCCCGCGAGGGCCACGGTCGCGAGGCCCGCGACGACGCAGGCCAAGCCGAGCCGACGACCGTATCCCGCTGTTGGACGCATGGGTCACTCCTTGGTTGGATCGGCGGAGCCCGGTGTCCGTTGACTGGGCGGACGGGTCAGGCCGATCGGCGGTGGCGACCCAGAGGGGGTCGCTTTGGGCCTGCCGATGGTGGGGTGCCGAAACTCCCCCTCGACATGACCCGATGGTCCGGTCGGGTGCGGTACCGGGTGGTCGTGGGGCATGAGGGGCCGCCGGTACCTGGGTACCGGCGTGCCCGTGAACCTCTGCCGGTGCCCGGCCGACCCCGTCCCCCGGCCCCCGTCGTTTGACCGTGCTCGTTCCCGCGAGGCAGGCACCGGGCCGCTCCGGGCCCGCCCGACGCCCCTCCTCCGGGTCGCACGCGAGGTTCGCCGACGGCATGCACCGGGTCCGGGCATCGACCTATGGCCCGTGTTGGCCGAGGTCCCGCTCAGCCGCGCATGACCTGATGGCTCGTCGCCCGGGCACGGAGGAACCACTCGTCGCTTTCGATGCCCAGCGCCTGGCCGGCTGGCCCGACCTTGGTCGTCCTCGCCGTTGGCGTCGGCACCGCCCTGCCGGGGCCATCGGCGGTGTCGGTGGTGGGCCATCATCGTGCCGGGTGGGCACCGTCCGGTTCGGGGTTGACAGCCACGTGGGGGCCGGTGCGAGCATCGTTGCCGTCATCATGGACGGGCTCAGGGAGCCGGTCGCGAGGCGCGGGCGGACCCCGACGGAGTCGATGCCACAGGCGGGGTCTGGAGGTCAGTCATGGACACAGGCGCGGGCGCGCACCATCTCGCAGGAGTGGGATGGGGCGCCGGGGAGCGCAGCCCGTGACCTCACGACTGTCCGTGCGCTGGGAGGTGGGGATGGAGGTTCCCAAGGGTGACGGGTCACCATCGCGGCGGCGCCGACTGCCAATGGCCCCAGTGTCGAGGGCACGTCATCGCGCGTCCTACCGGCGGAGTCGAATCGACGTGAGGTTCCTGTGACGCATGACCGGGATCAGCACACACGAGGCCTATGAGCGTGCAAGGGAGATAGCCGGCGCGATCGTGTCCGGCGAGGTGTCCGCGTTCGCGGGCGCGATGACGATCTGGAGGGAGGTCATCGACCACCTCGGCCCAACGTGCCCGGACGACCTCTGGCCGTTCAAGTCCAATGCCAGTGCCATCGAGGATGCCGAGTGGAACGCGAGGGAGGGCGGCGCCCGGGCCGACCAGTTGATCCTTCGATGCGAGCACGAGATCATGGAGGCAGCGCGACGGCTCTCGCGATCGGCATGATCGCGCGCCTGACGCTGGCCGGCAGCATCCGCCCGCGGCCTCGCCCCGGCGGACGTCGGCGCTGACCGACCGGCTGTGAGGCGCAGGCGCCGCGTGGACGAGGGCGGTGTCATGATGTCGCCCGTGACGGTCCGGACGGTCCTCGAACGTGGCCCGAAGGGCAAGCGGGCTGCGGCGTTCGCGATCGACTGGCCCGGCTGGAGCCGGGGCGCCCGGTCACCGGAGCGGGCCCTGGAGACCCTCGAGGCCTACCGGGTGCGGTACCGACCCGTCGCGACCGGCGCCGCCTTGGCCGACGAGGTCGGTGCGAGCGGGCCGCTCGAGGTGGTCGAGGACAGGGTCGGGACCGGCTCGACCGACTTCTGGGGCATCTCGTTCTCGCCCAGCTCGTTCGAGCCGGACCCGATGGGCGCCGACGAGATGGAGCGCAAGCTCCGTCCGGTCCGTGCTGACGTTGCCGTTCCTCATCCGCCACACCGCCTTCCACACGCTCGATCACACATGGGAGATGGAGGACAAGGACCTGACGCACGAGGGTGCCTGACAGACGGCATCGGGCGGCCCTCGCGGGCGATCGCGGCCGTCACGTGGCCGGGGACGCGCATGGGGCCATCGGCTCCGCCGACATCA
>DAOTUX010000315.1:0-14318 GCA_034436475.1 Chloroflexota bacterium
GACCCGGACCGTGGTGACCGGCGTCCCGGGCCTGACCAGGCCGAGCACCTCGGCGATCTCGGCGTCGGTCGCTCGGTGGGTGAACGCGAACACCACGCCGTCACCCTCGAGCCAGACGCCACCGAACGCATCGTCGAGCTCTCGGGCGCGCTCGATGGCGGGCCCGATGGCCCTGTAGCCGACCTGCGCCGCCGAGGCGGGTGACGCGAGGAGGGTCGCCAGAGCCGCCAGGAGCAGCAGGACGGGGAGCCGAGCCAAGGTTCGCAACGCGGGTTCCTCCAGCTGTCAGGTGGCGTCACGCCACCCAGCCCATCGGCTCGCCCCCCACGCACCGGGCAGACCCATCATCCCACGCATGCAGGGCCTGCCCGCCACGAGCGACGGTTGGCGCTTCCCAGCACGCGGCATCCGCCGATGCGATCGGCCAGCCCGCAGGCGGCGGAGTGCCCGTGACGGGTTCAGTCCTCCCAGCGGTGATAGGCCGCGTACGGGGACAGGTCGCCCATCTTGAGCGTGAGGGTCTCGGTGCCATAGGCGTCCGGACCCAGATCCCAGTAGTAGATGGCGGTCTGGGGACCCATGATGTTGGTGCCGGAGCCCGTGCAGTTGCCGTCGATGCTCGTCTCGCCCGACTCGCGCGCCAGCCACAGCTGGTAGCCCTCGACGGACCAGTCGCCGACGGCGCGCCCCAGCAGCTTCGACGAGCAGCCGTACATGGTCGACTGGATGACCGCGCCCTCCTCGTAGCTGCCATCGGCATCGAGGATGAGATAGAAGCCCTCGCCGTTGGGGTCCGCCCACGAGCCATCGACCGGGTCGTAGTACTGGATGGTCGAGATGCTGCCCGCGAACCAGCTCCCGACCAGCTCCGCGGGGCGGGCGCTCGGCTGGGGACCCGCGGGCGTCGGCTCGGCAGCGACCGAGGCGCTCGGCTCGGGCGACCAGCCAGGCGGGAGGACCTCGCCGGTCGGCTCGGCCGCGGCCATGGCAGCGGGGATGGTCGCCGCAAGGGCAAGCGTGAGGAGCAGGTGGCGCAGGCGCATCGTCGGTGGACCTCTGGGTGGTCTGGTGGGGGACGCGCCCATGGTCCAGGCCCGTGCCCACGGGGTCGTCGGTCGCGCGTCGCCTGCACGGCCCCGACGAACGCCGCGATCCTCGGCAAGACGGTTGACGCACCCGGTCACTCTCGGTCCCGGTCACTCTCGGTCCCGATTACCCGAGCGGACTCACCGGAGCCGGACCGCACCATGCGCGAGGCGCCATGGCGGACTCACGGCCCCGCCCGGGCTCAGAGGAGCAGGCGCCGCTCCGTTGCCACCATCCCCATCCAGGGCTGCTCGCGCTCGATGGTGGTGCGTTGGCCGTGCCCTGGCAGCACGCCAAGGTCCGGGTCAAGCGACGCCAGGCGCGTGAGCGACTCGACCATCTGGCCCTCGGAGCCGCCGGGCAGGTCGGTGCGACCCCACGCACCCTGGAACAGCGTGTCGCCGCTGAACAGCAGCCGCTCCCCCTCCGCGAGCAGGCACACCGACCCCTCGGTGTGCCCCGGCGTGTGCAGCACGTCCAACCGGATGTCACCGAATCGGATGACGCTCCCCTCGGCGAGGTCCAGCGCGGGCACGCAGGGCACGAGCGGGAAGGGTGGCGAGATCGCCGAGAAGTCCGGCCGCTCCAGGCCATGCCGGTCGAGGATGTGCGCCGCGAGGGTGGCGCCCGTCCGCTCCACGACCGCCGCGTTGTCGCCGATGTGATCCCAGTGCCGATGCGTGCTCACGACCAGCTTGAGCGTCCAGCCCCGCTCGGCGAGTGCCTCCGTGATCCAGACCACCGATGGCGTGGCGGCGTCGATGCAGATGGCCTCGCGGCTGGCCTCGTCGCCCAGGACCCAGACGTTGGTGCTCACGGGCCCCGTCACACGATGCAGCAGCTCCATCAGGGGCAGGATACTTGGGGGACGGGACATCGAACGGACGGAGGGGCCTGATGGCTGACGGCGGCTCGCGCTTCACGTGGTATGGCCACGCCTGCATCGAGGTCGTGACGGCCTCGGGGGCCGTGGTGCTCATCGACCCGTGGTTTGGCAACCCGCGGTCGCCCAAGGCCGCGGCAGACGTCCGACGATGCGACCTGCTGCTGGTGACGCATGGGCATGGCGACCACCTGGGCGACGCCATCGAGCTGGCCACGCGTCTCGGCCCCACGTGGCCGGCGATCCACGAGCTGAGCCTGTGGGCGGGGCCCCAGGCCGGGCACGGCACCACGGTCATCGGCATGAACAAGGGCGGCACCATGGAGGCCGCCGGCCAGCGCGTGACGATGGTCCGCGCCGAGCACTCGGCAGGCGGCCCGATGGAGGGCCCGGCCACCGTGTACCTGGGCGAGCCGGCGGGCTTCGTGGTCGAGCTGGAGGACGGGCTGCGGCTGTATCACGCGGGCGACACCGACGTGTTCGGGGACATGGCGCTCATCCGCGAGCTGCATCGGCCCGAGGTCGCGTTCCTGCCCATCGGCGGCCACTACACCATGGGACCGACGGCGGCCGCCAAGGCGGTCGAGCTGCTGGGCGTCACGCGGGTGGTGCCCATCCACTACGGCACCTTCGACGCCCTCGCGGGCACGCCCGACCAGCTCCGCTCGGCGCTCAAGGCCCGGGGCCTCGCGGACGTCCAGGTCATCAGCCCCGAGCCGGGGGAGGCGGTCGCCCTGTAGCGGGGCCCTCAGGCGTCCAGCGGCAGCAGCCGGAACGCCGACGCTCCACGCAGGGGCCGCATCGCCCGGAAGTGTCGCTCGTCGAACGTCGCGATGAGCGTGGTCTCCAGACGCGCCGCTAGGGCGACCAGCGACGCGTCGGCCAGCCCGACCCCGAGGTCCGCATATCGTGTGGCGACGTCCACCGCGTGCGCCGCGGCCTCCGGCCACCATTCCACGGCATAGACCCCGCTCCGGACGTCCGCGTGGAACGCCCGGACCGCGGCGGCCCCGCCCCGCGCCTGCGCCAGGTGGTCGGCCTCCGCGATCACGAGCGGGGTGGTCGCCAGGTCGTCATCGACGGTCGCATACCAGGCTGATACCAGCGCATGCCGGCCGTCCGCCGCATCGAGCAGCGCGTAGACGACTGATGTGTCCACGATGATCACCGCTCGCCGAACCCGGTCTCCCGCAGATGACGATCGACGTCGTCGGCGACGTCACCGGGGCCGTGGGCCACCCCGATCGCGGTGATCCGCGGACGCTCCACGCGTCGGGTGGCCTCTCGCAGGGCCGCCCGGATGGCCTCGGCCTTGGACACGCCGTCCTGCGCCGCAAGACGGTCGAGCGCTCGGTCGAGCTCGGGCTCCAGGTACAGCGTGGTCTTCTTCACGCCACATATGGTACCACCCATCACGCAGGATCCGGCCGCCGAGAGCGAGCGCTCGAGCGATCAGTGCGTGAGCGTCACCTTGCTGATCCAGCGTGGCCGCTCGGTGTCCAGACCGCGCTCCCGGGTCGCGTGGTAGGCGAACAGCTGCGCCGGGATCACCGACACCAGCGGGCTGAGCCACTCAGCCGGCGCCGCCGGCGTCCGCAGCGCCGCGGTGCCCAGCGCACAGGTCTCCGCATCGTCCGAGATGACCACGAGGTCGACCGCGTGCTGGTCGCGCAGTCCGGCAAGCAGCTCGCGCATCCCCGGCAGGGTCGCACCCGTTGGCGCGATGGCCAGGATCGGGTACCCCGGCTCGATGAGCGCGAGGGGGCCGTGCTGGAAGTCCGCCGCGGAGTACGGGTCAGCGGCGATCTGCGCCAACTCCTTGAGCTTGAGCGCCCACTCGCGGGCCGTCGCGTACTCGAAGCCACGCCCGAGCACGATGCACCGCCCCAGGTCAGCGCGCTCCCGTGCCACCGCCTCTGCCGCGGACCCCACATCCAGCGCCCGGTGCATGGCATCAGGCAGCGACGCCAGTGCCGACGTCCGCGAGCGCGCGTCGCCCCCGAAGCCCGTTCCCCCCTCAAGCGCCGCGACGAGCATCGCCACCGCGAGCAGGCTCATGGAGTACGTCTTGGTGGCTGCGGTAGCCAGCTCCGGCCCCGCCCCGATGTCGATGACATGCTCCGCGGCGGCCGCGAGGTCCGAACCTGGGTCGTTCGTGATGGCGACCGTGGGCGCACCCTGGCGTCGGGCCGACTCGAGCACGCCCACCACGTCGGGCGAACGCCCTGACTGGCTGATGCCGATGACCAGCGCGTGCTCCAGGCGCGGCTCGATGCCATAGACCGAGGTCAGCGCCGGGGCGGCCAGAGCGACCGGGATCCGATGGAGCGCGCCGAACAGGTACTGGGCGTAGATGGCGGCATGGTCGGAGCTGCCGCGGGCGGCGATGAGCACCAGGTCGATGCGACGGCCCGCGAGCGCAGCCGCGATCGCGGCGACCCCTGGTGACCCTCGTGCGAGCAGGTCCCGTGCGCGGTCGGGCTGTTCGGCGATCTCGTCATGGAGGGTCATGGCATCGCTCCGTTGGAGGGGCTCAGGGGCATCCGGCCGGTGGCAGGCCGCTCTCCGAACAGGACGGCCGCGGCGGCCTCCGTCGAGGCATCATGGATGGACCAGCAAGCGATGGCCGTGTCCACCTCGGGGATGGCCTCGGCGTCGGTGGGCATGCGCATGGCGACGAGGATGACACGTCGACCAGCGGCGACGAGCGCCCGGGCGAGATCCCGCTGGCCGTCATGGCGGAAGGCATCGATGGTCCCGAGGACCACGAGGTCGGCCTCCGCGGCCGCTGCGAGGGCCGCCGCGATGTCGGTGGCCGTGGGGTCCGTCGCGGTCACCAGCGCCCGCGTGGCGGGGGCGCGACGACCGATCGCGTCCGCCAGGTGGGTCGTCACGGTGGCGGAGGTGTCGGCGGGCGTCAGGTTGGCCGGCGTGGGCGTCACCACCAGCGGTCGTGCCCCCTCGCCCGGGCGGGCAGGGAGGATCGCAGCCCGGTCCCGGAGCAACGTGATGGAGCGACCCGCGAGCTCGGTCGCCAGGGCATCATGCTCCACACTGCCCACCACGTCGAGCGACGGCATCGACCATCCTGCCAGCCAGCTCCGCAGGCGCCCCACCCGCATCGCCGCCGCGCGTGCGGCGGGCAGGGAGCGCAGACCCGCCACCATGGCCCCCAGCTCATCGGGTCTGGCAGCCTGGCCGGGCCCGGCAAGCAGCAGGTCGACCCCCGACTCGACCGCGTCGAGGGCCGCTCTGGCGACGTCCGCCTGGTCCACCGCTCCCATGTCCAGCGCATCGGTGACCACGACGCCCTCGAAGCCCATGCGGTCCCGGAGCAGGCCCCGCAGGATGGCCGTCGATCGGAGCGCCGGCCGGACGTGACCATCAGGCTCCAGCGCCGGATACGCGCCGTGGGACACCATGACCATCGACGCGCCCGCACCGATCGCGGCGCGGAAGGGCGCCAGTTCGCGCGCCTCCAGCGTCAACGCGTCCACATCCACCACCGGCAGCCCGTGGTGCGGGTCCGCCAGCGTCTGGCCACTGCCCGGGAAGTGCTTGACGCATGCCGCCACGCCTCTCCCCTGGAGGCCAGACACGAACGCCGCACCCAGTGCCCCGGTGACCGCTGGGTCGTCCCCGAACGCGCGCGTCCCCACAGCTGGGCTCGACGGGGTCGTGGCGAGGTCGAGGTCGGGCGCCCAGTCCACGTTGATGCCCATCGCCGCGAGCTCCTCCCCGATAGCGGCGCCCACGCGTCTCGCCAACCCCGGCTCGCCCGCCGCGCCCATGGCCATGGGGCCCGCGAACTGGGTCGCGGGCGTGCCCACGCCCATGAGCTGACCGCCCTCCTGGTCGATGGCCATGATCGGCACGGGATGCCCGCCCTCGGCCGCCGCCCTGCGGAGCGCCTCGCCCAACGCCCGGAGCTGCGTGGGCGACCGCACGTTGAGGTCCCGGTACAGGGCGACGCCCGCGGCCTCGCCGTCACGCAGCGCGGCGAGGACGTCAGTCGGTGCCACCTCCCCCTCGAACGCCCGAAGCAGCGGCACCGCGGCCTCGCGCGCCACGGTCAGCCCTTGACGGACCCGGACAGGATCCCCCGCACGAAGTACCGCTGGAGCGCCAGGAACACGAGCAGCGGCACGATCATGGTCAGGAACGCGCCCGCCGTGAGCAGGTGCCACGCGCCGCCGTAGGCACCGAGCAGGTTGAACAGCGCCGTCGGCATGACCCGGACGTCCGCCCCTGGCCCGAGGAAGACGAGGGCCACGAGCAGGTCGTTCCAGACCCACAGGAACTGGAAGATCGCGAACGCGCCGAGCGCCGGGACCGAGAGCGGCAGCACGATCCGGATGAACGTCTGGAACACCGACGCGCCGTCGATCGCGGCGGACTCGAACAGGTCGCCCGGCAGCTGCGACATGAAGTTGTAGAGCAGGAAAATCGCGAGGGGCAGCCCGAACGCCGTGTGCGCCAGCCAGATCCCGACGAAGGTGCCATACAGGGACAGGCCACTGTAGAGCTTGAGGATGGGGATCAGCGCCATCTGGAGGGGCACGACCAGCAGCGCCACGACGATGATGAACAGGATGCCCCGGCCGCGGAACGGGATCCAGGCGAAGGCGTACGCGGCGAACGCGGCGATCGTGATCGGGATGACCGTGGCCGGGATGGTCACGATGAGGCTGTTGAGGAACGCCTCTCCCATCCCGTTGGACGCGATCACCTGCTGGTAGTTCTGCAGCGTCCACCCCTGTTCGAACGGGTGGGTCAGGGCCGTCCACCAGCCACTCTGCGTGATCAGCTGGGGGTTCCGGAAGGAACTGATGAACAGGCCCGCGGTGGGCAGCGTCCACAGCAGGCAGATGATCACGACGGAGATGCGCAGCGGGGCGCTCTGGAGCATCGGCGCCCGCCAGAAGCGTGTCCGCCCCGTGGAGGCCCGTGCGATCGGCTCGGCGGGCGCGGTCATCGCATCGCCGCCTGGCGTCGGAAGTTGCGCAGGTTGAGGATCATCACCGGCAGCACCGCGATGAACAGCACGGTCGCCAGCGCCGCGGCGCGCCCATCGTTGAAGTACTGGAACATCTCCTTGAACATCCGCACCGCGACGACATCGTCGTGATTGAGCCCCCCACTGATGGACATGACGATGTCAAAGATCTTGAGCGTCACGATCGCGACCGTCGTGGTGACCGTCACGATCGTGCCGCGGATCGACGGCACGATCACCTTGAGGAACACCTGGCGCTCAGTTGCGCCATCGAGCCTGGCCGCCTCGAGGATCTCGGTCGACACACCCTTGATGGCCGCCGAGAACACGACCATGGCGAAGCCTGTCTGGAGCCAGATCAGGATCACCATCTCCGATGGGAGGTTGATGGGGAACTGCGTGGCCCATGGGACCGGCTGACCGCCGAACGCCGTCCAGACGGCGTTCAGGAGGCCGTACTGTGGCTGGCTCGGTGGCTGCCAGGCGTAGACGAACTTCCAGATGACGGTCGCGCCCACCAGCGAGATGGCGAGCGGCAGGAAGATGAAGACCTTGGCCAGGGATTCGCGCCGGATGCGATCGAACAGCCCGGCCGTCAGCAGGCCGAGCAGCACGCTGCCAGTCGTCGCGACCAGGAGCCACAGGATGTTGTTGCGAAGGATCTCGACGAACGGGGGCGTGGCGAGGCTTTCCCAGTTGGCGAGCGTGAAGGCGCCGGCCTTGTCCTGGAAGCTGCCGATCACGGTGACGACCGCCGGATACACGAGATAGATGCCGAGCAGCGCCACGGCCGGTGCGATGAAGATCAACGGAAGGAGACGGTCACGAACCCCTGGTCGCAGGCGCTCGACCAGCGAGCTCGCGCCCGTGAACAGGAGCCAGATCCCGCCCACCCCGACCAGCAGCGCGATGGCCGCCAGGAGCATCTTCGCGACGAACTGATCGCCCTGCCCGTTTCGCAGGGCTTCGGCGCCCGCCGCATTGCCGAGCAGGTCGTAGATCGAGGCGAGGAGCTTCTGACCGCCCTGCTTGTCGATGAGGACGGCGATGCCGATGGCCGCCAGCACCAGTCCGATCAGGCTGCCGACCAGGACCGCGCGCGACGTGCCGTACGAGCCCGACCCCTGGGTTCGCTCCTCCGCCACCTCGCCCCTCCCCTGAACGTTGCCGGAATGGTAGCGGGGCGCCCCACCGTTGGTGTGGCGCCCCGCGCGCTAGTTACCTGACGATGCTCCGGTCACTTGGGCCAGCTGTCGTCGATGGCCTGCAGCACGGCATCGGTGTTCGTGCCGTTGGCGTTCGCCCAGTCGACGGTGCCGGTCCAGAAGCTCCCCCCTCCCACGGAGGGTGGCATCAGGTCGGAGGCGTCGAAGCCGACGGCGGTGCCGCTGCCGAGGATGGCGTTGGCCACGCTCAGCTTGTAGTTGTCGGCGTACCACTCGGCCGGGACCTTGTTGTTCGGCGACAGGACGCCCACGGACGTGATCCAGCCCTTGAGGCCCTCAGGGGTCGCCAGGAACTCCGCGAATGCGCGGACCTCGGGGCGGTCAGCGAGGACGATGAACGTGTCGGCCGAACCCTCGACACCCTTGTAGGTGTCGCTGATGGTCGGGAACGGGAAGATCCCGATGTCACCGTCATCACCGATGGTGTACTTGGAGTCACCGCCGTTCACGCGGCGATCCGGGAAGAAGTCCGGGCCATACCAGACAGGGATCTTCTGCATCCAGCAGCCGGGATTGGCCGTGTCCTCGTTGAACATGGGGTCCATGACGGTCCGCATGTCGTTGTTGACGATCGCCTGGCCGCCGCCGTCGACATAGCCTTCCTTGAACAGGAGCGAGCCGACCCGATCGAAGGCCGCCTTGATCTTGGGGTCGGTGAACAGGATCTTGTGGCTGATCCAGTCGCTGGTGACCTGCGGGTCCTCGGTCTTGAGGAGGACCTCCTCGACCCAGTCCGTCAACTGCCAACCGGTTGCCGTGCCAGGGCCGCCGGCGCTGGCGCAGAACGGATGGCTGCCGTCGGCGACGATCTTGTCGGCCAAGGCGACCAGTTCGTCCCAGGTCTTGGGAACCTCGTAGCCCTTGGCCGCGAAGGCCTTGACCGGGTACCAGATCATTGACTTGACATCGGCCTTGGTCGGGACACCCCAGATGTGGTCGCCGTCGGTGATGAGGCCGATGGTCGACGGGAAGTCGTCCTGGAGCTTCGCGACGCCCTCGGGGCCCACGAGCGTGGCTACGTCCTGGAGCTTGCCGTCCTGCGCATACGCGAGCACGGCGGTCGGCTGCGCCAGGGCGGCCATGTCGGGCGGGCTGCCACCCTCGATGCGGGTCTTGAGCACGGTCTCGTGGCTCGAGCCGATGCTGTCGACCTGCACCTTGATGCCGGTCGCCGCCTGGAAGTCGGCGATCGCGTTGGCGAAGCCCTCACCCTCGCCGCCGGTCCACTGGGTCTGGATCGAGACGGTCTTGCCGTTGAACGGCTTGTCCGCGCCGAGCGCCTGATCCAGCTCGGTGTAGCCGGTCGGGACCGCCGGCAGGTTGAGGGCCGGTGCCGCAGGGCTGGCGTCCTGCGCGACCGCGCCGCCCACGCTGCTGATGGCCGTGCCGACGGCCACGATGCCCGCCAGCAGGGCCGCTCTCTTCGATCGGATCATGATCTCCTCCGTGCCATGTCCGGCATCTGCCGGACCTCCATAGCATCCACCGATCGACCAGCCCCTCACCGGGGTCGGCGCGATCGATGCGGATGACCTGACTACGTCTCCTGCCTCGGTTCCCTCCTCTCGTGCGCGTCTGTCATGGTCCATGTGGTCCGCTCGCGCGTCGCGCATGCGACCGCTCGCGTGATGTGGTGGCGCCGGGCCGCGACCGGGCGTCGACGAAGCCCGCTCATGCGGCGCGGCTCAGGCCGAGCTCGGCCGTCATGAGGAGCGCGGCGGCCCCCAGTTCCTCCACGTCCGGTCCCAGGTTGCCCAGCGCGATGCGGGTCGGCTCCGCGAGCAGCGGCAGCGCCGTCCGCTGCGCCTCCTCGCGGACGGTCGCGAACCAGTCCTGACCGAACGTGGTCATGGGGCCGATGAGCACGATGTGGCGGATGTCCAGCGTGTCGATGAGCGCCCCGAGGGCACGCCCCACGTAGAGGGCGGACTCCAGGACCGCCGCCCGGACCGCCGGGTGCCCGGTCTCGAACGCCCGGACCGCCTGCGCCAGGTCCGGCGTCGTCCCGCTGCCCAGGGCGACGCGGACGCGCTCGAGGGTCGCGGGGACGCTCGCCACGGTCTCCAGGCAGCCGGTCCGACCACACCGGCACCGGATGCCGTTGGCCGCGACCGTGGTGTGACCGATCTCCCCGGCCCCGGCACCGTCCCCCTGGTACAGCCGGTCGTCGATGACGATCCCCGCGCCGATGCCCATGCCCACCCGCACCGCGACCATCGCTCGGGCCGTGATGTGACCCCCGAAGGTCCACTCCGCGAGCGCCGCAGCCTGCGAATCGTTCGCGACGTAGACCGGCAGGCCCGTCCGGGCGCGCAGCCGCGGCCCCAGGTGCATGTCCCGCCAGTCGAGGTGGACCGCCCAACGAACCATCCCGGTCGCGGTGTCCACGATGCCCGGCGTCCCGATGCCGATGCCCAGCGGGACGTCCCGCGCATGCCCCACGAGCCGGTCGATGAGCGTCTCGAGGTCCCGCAGGGCGGCCGCACCGTCACGCGCCTCGAGGTCGATCCGCTCGCGGTGGGACACGTCCCCGGCCAGGTTGACGATGGCGCCGCGCACGTGCCCGTCGCCCACGTGCACGCCGACGATCTGCCGGGCATCCCGCGGGATCTGCAGCAGGATGGGCGCCTTGCCGCCACTCGAGGGACCTCGGCCGACCTCGCGCACCAGCCCCGCATCCGAGAGCTGGGTCACCACGTCCGAGACGGTGGTCCGGGTGAGCCGCGTGCGGCGGGCGATGTCCGCGCGGCTGATGGGCCCGAGGTTCGCCAGGGCGCGCAGGACGAGTCGCACGTTGTGCTCCCGGGTCGCCTGGTGCGTCGCCTTGGAAGGCAGTTCCACGCCGCTCGGCTCCTCCATCTCGAACACCTGTCGCGCGGTCGCCACTCGACAGCCGTGCGGCGTCCGCTCGCTCGTCTGTGCGGACCCGTGCGGTGCCGACGCGGCGATACCCGCCGAGCCGACGCCTCCGCCCGGCACCCTGGTGGCTTTGGCAAGTGTCTGGACGAAGCAACGATATGAGTCTGTCGAGACTTTGTCAATACGTCTCCCGAAGTGCTGGGCCCACCCAGGCTCAGCGGGTGGGGCCACCCCTCTCGACCCTCGGACCCCTGTCACGCCGACCTCCCGGCCCGCGACGCTATGCTGCCGGCTGATGGGCACACCCAGCGACGACGGGGCACACCGAGACCCTGACCCACGCCCGGCATGGGAGGGGCCGTCACCCTCGGACATAGAGCCCACTCAGCGCGCGGCATGCGAGGCGGCACGCCTCTTGAACGCGGACGGGGCCATCGTGTACCTCATGGATGCCGACGGCATGACCCTCCGCTGGGCCGCCGACGCGGGTATCAGCGACTCACCCGAGCGGGCCTGGATGCGCTCTCTCGCGGTGCCGCTCGGGGTGGGCATGTTCGGTTCGGCCCTCGCTGACCGCGCGGTCCGCATCACGGACGACTATCCCGCCGACACCACGTTCCGCCACGCCTGGATGACCGACCAAGTGGTGCGTGGCTCGAACATCCGCTCGATGGTGGTGGCACCCATGCTGGACGGCCAGCGCCGTCTCGGCGCCCTCGGCGTGTACAGCGCGCGGGTCGCCGCCATGGGCGAGGCGGAGGCCACGCTGGTCAGGTCGCTCGCGGACCATGCCGCCGCGACCCTCGTCGCGTCCCGCCTCCTGGGGGAGTTGACTCGCTCTCGGGCGGAGCTTGCGCGGCGCGTGGAGCAGGAGCGGACGCTCCGCGAGATCACGGCACGCCTGGTGGTCCTGCGCGAGCCGGCCGAGGCACTCCAGCGGATCGTCGACGAGTCGCGACGCCTGCTGCATGCCGACGACGCCCACCTCACCCTGCTCGAGGAGGGCACGCAGTTCCTGGTCCCCGCGGTGATGGCGGGCGACACGGACGCAGCCACCCGAGAGTGGCTGGCGACCATGGAGTTCCCACTGGGCGGCGGCATCAACGGCCTGGCGGCATCGGAGCGGCGGGTGTTCTGGACGCCCGACTACCTGGCCGACGAGCGCATCCCCCAGACGCCCGAGGACCGGGCGGTCGCCGCCCGCATGGGCCTGGGTGCCATGGCCGCCGCCCCGTTGCGAGGGCCGCGCGACGAGGTCATCGGCACGCTCGCCATCTCGTACCGCGAGCCACGCGACGTGGCCTCCGACGACCAGGAGCTGCTCCAAGGCCTGGCCGACGTGGCCGCCATCGCGGTCGGCAACAGTCGCCTGTGGCAGGACCTCCGCTCATCCGAGCAGCGCTACCACTACCTGCTGCGGCACTCGCCCGACGTGGCGTGGCAGACCGACCGCCAGGGCTGCTTCACCTTCCTCTCCGACTCCATCGAGCGCGTGGCTGGCCGCACCGCCGAGGGCCTCATCGGGGAGCACTTCCTGGTCATCGTCCACGCCGACTCCCGCTCGGTGCCCGAGGAGGCCTATCGGCGGATGAGCGTGCCGCCCTACCCCGACCAGGGATATCGCTTCTTCCTGCGCGACCCGGCAGGGCGCCCGGTGCCCGTGGAAATGCGCGCGGTCGCGGACCTGGAGGAGGGCGAGTACCGGGGCGCCCACGGCATCATCCGCGACCTGCGGGAGCAGGTCCGCCTCGAGGACGACCTCCGGCGGGGCGCCGCGGACCTCGCCTCGGCCCGGGAGCGGGCGCGTCTCGCCCAGGACCTGCACGACTCGGTGACCCAGGCCCTGTTCAGCATGACCCTCACCACGAGAAGCGTGGAACTGCTCATGACCCGCGACCCGGCCGCGGCCCTCCAGATGCTGGGGGAGCTTCGCGAACTGGAGCGCGAGGCGCTCGCCGAGATGCGTGCGCTCATCTTCGAGCTGCGGCCCGCCAATCTCGAGCAGGACGGGCTGGTCCAGGCGTTGCGGACCCACGCGGCGGGGATCCAGGGTCGCGTCGGTCTCTCGGTGCGGGTCGACTGCGACATCGGTGACGAGCGCGCGCCGCTGGACGTGGAGACGGCCCTGTATCGCATCGCCCAGGAGGCGCTCCACAATGTGGTCAAGCACGCCGAGGCACGGAACGTCACCATCTGCCTGACCGGCTCGCGCGATGCCGGGTTCCGGCTCCTGGTCGAGGATGACGGGCGCGGCTTCGACCCCACGGTCATCCCGGTGGGTCACGTCGGGATCGCGGGCATGCGTGCCCGCACGAGCGAGATCGGCGGCACCATCAGCGTGACCAGCTCGACCGACGTGGGGAGCCGGGTCGAGGTCACCGTGCCCGCGGCACACGCGGACCCCGCCGGGGCTGCCGCGGCCACCGGGCCCGCCGGGGCTTCAGCGAATGGCGGCGCGTCCGGCACCACCTGACGTCCGACCGCACGCCCGCCTGTTCGCCGTCGTCAGGTTCACCCAGGAATCGGGCAGATGGGTGAGGCAGGTCCAGTCGACAGGCCCGGTCCGGGCCGAAGTGGGGCTGTCTGCGGGCCATGCATGCGCATCCCGCCCTCAATCTGGGTGTTCCGGCGAAGCGACCGGGTAGGCATCGGCTTCAAGGATGCCTGCGACGGGTCGGCGGAGCCACTCCCCCATCTGGACGCCCGGATTCTGGGCGGAGCGGCCAGGCGGCCGGGCCCAGGGCGCCCCCGCGGCCGGGCCAAGCGCAGCCCCCGCGGCCGGGCCCAGGGCGCCCCCGCGGCCGGGCCAAGCGCAGCCCCCGCGGCCGGGCCAAGGGCGTCCCCGCGGCCAGGCGGCGGCCCGCCCTGACGCCCGCTACGTCATTCGTCGCATCGCGCGACCGGACATCCGTCCCATGCGGGGCCACGCACGAGTCGTCGACGCTCACCAAGGTGACCGGCCCGACAATCCGCGAGCCCGTGCGTGTGCTCGTCGTCGATGCGGATCGGCGCGTCCGCCAGAGCCTCGCCGGACTCATCGGGGTATCGGACGGGCTCGCGCTCACAGCCTCGGTGGGTGATCCCGTCGCGGCCATCACGGTTCTCGAGAGCACCGGCGCTGATGTCGTGGTCATGGACCCCCGTCTGCCTGAGGCGGAGGTGGGGATAGCCCTGATGGGTGAGATCCGAGCGCGCTGGCCACTCGTCGGCGTGGTGGCACTCGCGGCGGTCGGTGACGCGGCGAGCCAGGACGACGACCCCGACCAGC
>DAOTUX010000316.1:0-29119 GCA_034436475.1 Chloroflexota bacterium
CACGGGCGGCGGCAGGGCCGGCGGCAGGGGCCGGATCGCGCGAGGGTTCGCGCACGGGCGGCGGCAGGGCACCCACGGGCGGCGGCAGGGCCGGCGGCAGGGGCCGGATCGCGCGAGGGTTCGCGCACGGGCGGCGGCAGGGCACCCACGGGCGGCGGGGCACCCGCGGGCGGCGGCAGGGGCCGGATCGCGCGGAGGTTCGCGCACGGGCGGCGGCAGGGCCGGCGGCAGGGCACCCGCGGCCGGCGGCAGGGGCCGGATCGCGCGAGGGTTCGCGCACGGGCGGCGGCAGGGCCGGCGGCAAGGTCACTCCTCACCGGTGGTCACCCTGACGTGTCAGCCGATCACCGAGACCCCCGGCCATCGATCGCGCACCAGCCGCGCGTCCGCCGACACCCGCACCCGCTTGCGGCGTCCGGTTGCACCCGACTCGATCGTGACGGCGCCCCGACCCACGCCCAACTCCCGAGCCACGAGCCGGACCAGCGCCTGGTTGGCCGCGCCCTCCACCGGCGGCGCAGTGACTCGCACGAGGAGGATGCCGGCATCGTCCACCCCAGCCACCGCGTCGCGGTCCGCACGAGGCGTCAGGCGAACCTCGAACCGGCACGATGCGGCGACGGGACTCACACCAGGACACGCATGACGACACCCAGCGCCAACAGCACCACGAGCGGCGACAGGTCGAGCATCCCGGTGCGCGGGAGGAGTGAGCGGATGGGCGCCAGGAACGGCTCGGTCAGTTGGAGCACCAGCCTCCCCGCCTGCGTCCGCCCCATCGGGTCGACCCAACTCAGGAGCACGCGGCCGAGCACCAGCAGCCACAGCAGCACGATGACCAGGCGCAGGATCCCCACCACGGCGCCCCCGCTCATCGTGCGGTCCCCGTGCTGGGCGGAGGTCCCAGGTCTGCCGCGGATCCCGGGGTGGGCGTGTGCCCCGGGGCAAGGGCCGGTCGTGACCCGAAGAGCGCCCGACCCACGCGCACGATGGTCGCCCCCTCCTCCACGGCGACCTCAAAGTCCTCGCTCATGCCCATCGACAGCTCGGGGCCCAGGGCAGGGTGGTCGGAGCGCAGTCGGTCGGACAGCTCACGCAACCGGACGAAGGTCGGTCGTGCGGCCTCGGTGTCCTCCACCAGCCGCCCGACGGTCATCAGGCCATCCACCCGCAGCGCGGGCAGCGCCAGGATTCGGGGCAGCGCGTCGGCCAAGGCGACCGGGCCGAACCCGCCCTTTGCCTCGTCGGCGTCGACGTTCACCTGGAGCAGGACATGGACGTCCCTCCCGCCCGCGAGCCGATCCAGCCGCTCCGCGAGGGCCACCGAGTCGACCGTCTGGATCAGGTCGAACAGGGCGATCGCCCGCGCCGCCTTGTTGGACTGGAGCCCGCCCACGAGATGCCACTCGATTGTGTCGGGCAGCGACGGCGCCTTGGCCTCGGCCTCCTGGACCCGGTTCTCGCCGAGCGTGGTCAGTCCGGCCGTGACCGCCGCGGCGACCACGTCAGCGGCGAACGTCTTGGACACGGCGACCAGGCGCACGGTCCGGGGGTCCCGGCCAGCCCGGGCAGCGGCGGCATCGATTCGCCCGAGAACCCGCGCGCGCGCATCCGAGAACCGCGCCACGAGCTCCGCTGGCGAGTCCGGGAGCAGCATGGGAGCCCCGGTTCGGGCCGCCTGCGTCATGGGTCGGTCCGCTGGCGACCCGGTCGTTCCCTCGACGTCCGTGCTCGTGTCGTCTGCGACCCCGGTCGTCCGGTCAGCGTCCCTGGTTGCGACGCAGGAACGCCGGGATGTCCAAGTCCTCGACCTCCGGCACAGGGCGCCGCGCCGCCTCCGCGGGGGCCGCGGTCGCCGGGTATGCCTCGCGCATCCCGGCAGGCTGGCCAGCCTGCTCCGTGGCCGCGATGCCGTTCTCCGCGGCGACCGGCACGGCCGCTGCTCGCTCGTTTGGCAGGTCACGCAGGAACTCGCGGCTGTCCCGGACCCCGGCGGCCGCGTCAACGCCGGTGGCCGTGCTCGGTCGACCGGCCTCGCGCCGACGGGTCGCGTCGAAGCCGGTCGCGATGACGGTGATGGAGATCTCCTCGCCCATCCGCTCGTCGATGACGGTCCCGAAGATGATGTTCGCCTCCGGGTCAGCGGTCTCCTTGATGATGGCCGCGGCGTCCTCCACCTCGGACAGGCTGAGCGCGGGCCCGCCCGTGATGCTGAACAGGACACCCTGGGCGCCTGCGATGTTGGCCTCGAGGAGCGGGCTGGAGGTGGCGATCCGGGCGGCGGTGGCCGCTCGGTCCGAGCCTGCCGCCCGGCCGATGCCCATGAGCGCGGAACCGGCCTCGCGCATGATGGCGCGCACATCCGCGAAGTCGAGGTTGATGAGCCCAGGCACGGTGATGAGGTCGCTGATGCCCTGGACGCCCTGGCGGAGCACGTCATCCACCACACGGAAGGCGTCGATGATCGACGTCTCCTTCTGGACCACGTCCTTGAGCCGGTCGTTGGGGATGGTGATGAGCGTGTCGACCTTCTCCTTGAGGTCCGCCGTCGCCTTCTCGGCGTTGAGCCGCCGACGCGCACCCTCGAACCCGAAGGGCTTGGTCACGACACCGATGGTCAGGGCGCCCTGGTCCCGGGCGATCTCTGCGATGACGGGCGCCGCGCCCGATCCGGTCCCACCGCCCATGCCGGCGGTGATGAACACCATGTCCGAGTCCTTGAGCGCCTCGGCGATCTTCTCGGTGTCCTCCTCGGCGGCTCGCTGGCCGATGTTGGGGTCACCACCCGCACCCAGCCCCCGCGTGATCTTGTCGCCGATGCGAATCTTGTGGGGCGCATCGGACTGGAGGAGCGCTTGGGCATCGGTGTTCACGGCGATGAACTCGACGCCCATCATCTCCGCCCGGATCATCCGGTTGACGGCGTTGCTGCCACCCCCACCTACCCCGATGACCCGGATGAGCGCAAAGTTCTCCGAGTCCGATCGCAAGGCCATTGTGGGGTTCCCTCCGGCTCATGTTAGGGGCGCGCCGCACGGCTGACGGCCCGCAGGTCGGGGGTCCAGCCCATGGGACGGGTGCCAGTCCCTCGAATGCCCGCGTGCGGGCGAGTATAGACCGGGAGGTCACGCGGGTGGCAGCCAGTTCCTGGAGGTCGTCGGGAGCGCCCATGCCGGCGGCGCGGCCCATGCCGGCGGCGCGGCCCATGCGCCCAGCGGATGACCAGGCCGATCGCGCCCGTGCGGCCCCACCGGGTCGGCCCAATCATGCGCCGCGCGGCTCGCGCGGCCGGCGATCGGCCGGCTCATGTGCGAGGCGGCCCGGGCGGCCGACGGCGGGGGGCCCGGCGAGCCCCGTCGGCCCGATCATGCGCCACGCGGCTCACGGCTCGCGCGGCCGGCGATCGGCCGGCGATGGGCCGAGTGCGACGGCACCAGCTGCGCCTCAGGTAGCCATCCGCCCGACGGCTCGCGACTCGATGGCAGGCGCGGCGCGCGTCACGGGAACAGCGTGCGGAACCACTCCCTCAGGCGACCCAGGGATCCCCCCGCCGGTGCGGACTCGTAGCGGACCGGCTCGTGCGCCGTGACGACCCGCGCGGCCCAGCACAGGAGGCCGATCGACGTGGAGTAGGCCGGCGACAGGAGCCCGTCCGTGAGCCCGTCCACACCCGAGGGCGTGGCCACGCGGACCGGCATGCCCAGCACCTCGCGACCTAGGTCGGCGGTGCCCGCGAGCAGGGCGCCACCACCCGTGAGCACCAGGCCCGCGGGGAGGCGCATGCCATGGGACCCCTTCTCGATCTGCTCCCCGAGCTTCTCCAGGATCTCCCGTGTGCGCGCCTCGATGATGCGGGCGACCTCGATGCGGTCGGCCATCCGGTCCCCCTCCTCGCCCACCAGGTCGAGCGCGATCCGCTCGTCCTCCGAGACCGACGAGGGATCGGCGGTCCCGAACCGGAGCTTGAGCTGCTCGGCGGCCACCAGGTTGGTCTTGAGTCCGATCGCCACGTCGTTGGTGACGTTGAGGCCACCCAGCGGCAGGACCGAGGTGTGGAACGGCGACCCCTCGAGGTACAGCGCCAGGTCGGTGGTGCCCGCACCGATGTCCGCGACCGCGACCCCCAGCTCGCGCTCCGTCTCGGAGAGCACCGCCTCGCCCGACGCGAGCGACGCGATGACCAGCTCGTCCACGCGCACGCCCGCCTGGCGCACGCACTTGGTCAGGTTCTGGAGCGCGGTCGCCGAGCCATGGACGATATGAGTCTCCACCTCGAGCCGCACGGCGCTCATGCCGATGGGATCCTTGACGCCCTCCTGACCGTCGACCGTGAAGTCACGAGGCAGGACGTGCAGCACCTCCCGGTTGCTGGGGATGGTGACCGCGCGTGCGACCTCGGTGGCGCGCTCGACGTCCTCGCGGCTGACCTCGCGATGGGGGCCGCTGACCGCGACCGCCCCGCGCGAGTTGAGGCTCTCGACCTGGCTGCCGCCCACGCCCACGAAGGCAGCCTCGAGCCGCATGCCCGACAGCCGCTCGGCGGCCTCGACCGCCGCGCGGATGGATGCCACGGTCTGCTCGATGTTGTTGACGACCCCCTTGCGCAGACCGCTGGCGGGCACGATGCCCTTGCCGATGACGCTGATGGCACCCTCGCGGGTGACCTCCCCCACGAGCGCCACGGCCTTGCTCGTGCCCACGTCGAGCGCGACCAGGACGGCCTCGATCTCCACCGCTCCCCTTCCCATCATCCGGCTGCTCCGGCACGGCGTGGCCGCGTGGCCCGGTCGCCGGTCGATCGCTGTCGCGCCCATCGTCGCAGATGCGGACCGCCCCTGTCGCGACGAGTCCGGACAGATCGGGCGGCAGCGACCCCCCACCCCGCGCTCACCCGCACGCACCCCGGACCGTCATGGCTCGTCGGTCGCTGCGGCTCGCCCGCCGCGACGCGGGCGACGGGTCGGCTCCGCCGTCCCCGGCACGTACGTGCCGCAGCGGTCCCCCGAGACCGCCAGCGTCGCCCCCACCACCGCGTCCTCCCGGTCGCCCAGGAGGGCGGCGAGGCACTGCACCTGGGCTGGGATGCGATCGGGTGGCAGCAACGTGCGAGTGTAGTGCCCGAACACGGCGCGCCAGTGCCCGGGCCACGCGAGGACGTACCCCGAGTCGTCATCGACCGACAGCGCCAGCGCGGAGGCATCGCTGCCCACGAGCTCCGGCGTGAGGGCGCCCAGCAGACGGACCGCCTGGAGGTCCACGGGGTCGACCCGCTCGCCCGGCACGAGCGTGACGCCCGCGCGGTCGTCACGCAGGGCGGGCAGCGCCGACCCGGTCGACCCGTCGCCCAGCTCGGAGCCATCGATCGCGGTCGTGAGCCCCAGGACGACGCCCTCGACATCCACCAGGTACCCCTGGTCCCCCACCCACCACGCCACGATGGGTGTCCGCTCGAGCACCGAGATGGAGACGCGGTCGGGCAGCATGGCGGTCACGTCGGCGCGGACCACCGTGGGCAGGGTCGCGATGTCGGCCTCCATGCGCCGCGTGGCGAGGATGAACAGCGACGGCCGCGTCCCGCCCACGAGCCCGGTCCGACCGCGGATGGCCGCCGCGTCGGTGAAGCGCGCGCCGGTGATGGTCACGCTGCGCGGGTCGACCCGGAACATCGGGTCGCCCAGCAGCCACGCCGCCACCGCCACCACGGCGGCCATGCCCGCCACGCCGAGCACGCGCGGCCACGGGACCTGGGCCCGCTCGGGGGCCGGCCTCGCCGGCTCGGGACGGCGACCAGCGACCGGTCGGCGACCCGCGACCGGCCTGCGGCGGGGGATGCGCATCGGTCAGGGGAGGTCCGCGCGTGACAGCCGCCGGGAGGGACGCAGCACGGCGCGCGCGAGGGCCAGACCCACGATCCGCTCGCACAGGGCGCCAAAGTCATGGCCCGCGGCCGCTACGAGCAGGGGGAACAGGCTGATGGGCGTGAAGCCCGGGATGGTGTTGATCTCGGACAGCCACGGTTGAGCCGCCCCGTCGATCAGGAAGTCGACCCGCGCGAACCCGCTGGCGCCGATGGCCAGGAACGCCTCCGCGGCGATCTCCCGGACGCGCCCCGCCAGCATCGGGTCCAGGTCGGGCTCGACGAGCGTCCGGGAGGCATCCGAGCGGTACTTCGCCTCATAGTCATAGAACTCGCGCCCGGGCAGCACCTCGCCGGGCCCGAACGTCTCGAGGCCGTCCCGGCCGTCGCCGACGAGGGCCACCTCCAGCTCCCGGGGGTGATCCAGGTACGGCTCCGCGAGCGCCAGGTCGCCGTGTCCGAGCGCGCCCTCGATGGCGTGCTCCACCTCCGGGGGCTCGTCGGGCCGATGCACGATGCTGATGCCAATCGACGAGCCCAGGCGTGCGGGCTTGACCACGAGGCGCCGGTCGGCCAGCCCTGTGGCGAACGTCTCGAGGGCCGTCAGCACCGACGCACGGTGGTCCCGCCAGTCGGCGGCCGTGACATCCACCCAAGGCAGGACGGGCAGGCCCAGCCCTCGGCACAACCGCTTGAACAGCGTCTTGTCCATGCCCACCGCCGAGGCCGCCACGCCACTGCCGCAGCAGACCAGCCCGGCGGAGGTCACCAGCGCCTGGACTGTGCCATCCTCCCCGAACGGCCCGTGCAGCGCGGGGAACACCACCGGCCGGGGCATCTCGCGCACGAGCGTCTCGAGCGCCGCCGCGGCCGACAGGGGCCCGCGCGCGCCCAGGGCCACCGGGTCATCAAAGCCCTGTGCGCTCGGCGGCGACAGCGGGATACCGACCGGCAGCGCCCACCAGGCACCATCGAGGTCGAGATACCAGGCGGCCACCCGATGCCCTCGGCCCCCCAGCGCCCGGGCGATGGCGAGCCCGGACACGATGGACACATCGTGCTCCGCGGATGGCCCGCCCAGGAGCACCGCCACGCGCGTCGGTGACAGGCGCTGGGTCCAGCCGGACGGTCCGCCGCCGACGCTCATGCCCGCTCCTCCCAGCCGCGCCAGTCCCCCAGGAACACGATCTCCCATGCGAGGCGGACACCGGTCTCGCGCTCCACGAGGTCACGCACGCGCTCCCCCAGCCGACGGACGTCGGTGGCGGTCCCCTTCTGGTCGTTGACCAGGAAGTTGGCGTGCCGCTCGCTCACCGAGACCCCGCCCTCGCGCAGGCCCTTGAGGCCGATCGCGTCGATGAGCCGGCCCGCCGAATCGCCCGGCGGGTTCCGGAAGGAGCTGCCCGCGGAGGGCATGCCCAGCGGCTGGTGCGCCTGGCGCCAGCGACGGATCTCGTCGAGTCGCTCGGTGATGATCGCCGGGTCCTCCGGGGCGAGCCGGAAGATGGCGGACGTGACCACGCTCGGGCGTCCCTCCGGTGCGTGCTTCAGGATGCTCTCGCGGTACGCGAGGCCGAGCGCCGATGCATCCAGGGCCGTCTCGGTGCCGTCCGCGCCGATGACGCTCGCGGTCGCCAGCACGCCCGCCACGTCCGAGCCATGGGCGCCGGCGTTCGCCCACACGGCGCCCCCCACGGTGCCCGGGATGGCCAGCCCGAACTCGAGGCCCGTGAGGCCCGCCTCGCGCGCGAGGGTCGCCGCCTTGGCCATGGGGAGCCCGGCGTCGGCGACGAGCAGGTCGCCCTCGATGCGCCACTGCTGCGGCGCCGATCGGACCACGAGACCCCCGATGCCCGCATCGGAGATGACCACGTCCGACCCGCGGCCCAGGAGGGTGAGCGGCAGGTCGCGGGCGCGCGCGTGGCGCACGATGGCCCGCAGCTCGAACAGGTTGCGCACTTCCGCGTACAGGTCCGCCCTGCCGCCCACGCGCATCGTGGTGAAGCGCGCGAGCGGCTCGTCACGAGAGGTCTTGACACCCAGCCGTCGCTGGATGTCGGTGCCCACCCGCAGCCGCTCCTCCTCACCGAGCCACCGCGTGCCCGGCGGCGTCGGTCCCTGGTCGCTCACGCGGCGCCCCGCGAGACGGCCTCGACGCTCGCCTGGTCGGGGAGCGGTGCCCGCGCTGCGAGCGCCTCGAGCAGGTCCGCGGTGCTCCGCGCCGCCCCCGGGCGCCCCACGCCCCGTGCCGCGGTCCGCATCCGCTCGAGTGCGGCCGGGTCCTCCAGCAGGGACGTGACCTCCACCAGGCGCGCGGCATCCAGCTCCTCGTCGGGGACCAGGAGCGCGCCACCGGCAGTGACCAGCTCCTGCGCGTTGGCGCGCTGATGGCCGGCCGCGTGGGGATACGGCACCACGACCACGGGGAGCCCCAGGGCGGAGGCCTCGGCCATGGTCGAGGAGCCGGCGCGACCGACGAGGAGGTCGGCGGCGAGCAGCGCCGCGGTCATCTCGTCGCCCAGGAACGGCGAAGGCTGATAGCGGTCCCGGAGCGCGTCCGGCAGATGGTCCCGGACGGCACGCGCTGCCTCGATTCCCGCCTCGCCCGTGACGTGGAGGGTCCAGCAGCGATGCACGAGTGTGGGCATGGCCTCCACGAAGGCGGTGTTGAAGCGACGGACCGCCTGCGAGCCGCCGAACACGAGCAGGACCGGCAGACCGTCGGGGATGCCGAGCCGCTGTCGGGCGCTGGCCCGATCGAGACCCTCACTGTCACGGATGGGCGTGCCGGTCAGGTACGGCGCACCCGGCAGGTCCCCCTGGGTGCCGGCGTACGACACGGCCAGCGCCGACGCGAGCCGAGCCGTGGCACGCACGCTGCGACCCGCCAGGCGATTGCCCTCCCACATCAGGGACGGCACCCGAAGCAGGGACGCCGCCAGGAGCGTGGGGATGGCGACATACCCTCCCGTGGTGTAGAGGACGTCCGGGCGCCAGCGCAGCATGTGCAGCGCGGCCTGGGGCGCGGAGACGGCCAGGCGCAGTGGGTCGGTCATGGTCGCCACGGACAGGTCCACCGACCGCAGCGTCCGCAGGGACAGCAGGTCGAGCCGATAGCCGGCGGCCGGCACGACCTGGGACTCGATGCCTCGATGGCCCCCCAGCCAGCGGACCTCAAGGTCCGGCCGACGTCGTGCCAGCTCCCGCAGCGCGGCCAGGGCGGGGAAGATGTGGCCACCGGTGCCGCCGCCCGCGACCAGGATGCGCATCGTCATCGGTACCAGTTTGCCGGGTCTCGCGCGAGACCGAGAGCAGGATGCCCACGGCCGCGAAGCTGACCAGGAGCGACGAGTTGCCCGAGCTCACGAACGGCAGCGTGATGCCCGTGAGGGGCACCAGCTGGAGCACCACCCCGATGTTGATGAACGCCTGCGAGACGAGGCACACCGAGACTCCCAGGGCCAGCAGCCCGCCAAAGGTGTCGGGCGCCCGGTGGGCGATGCGGATGCCCCGCCAGGCGAGGAAGCCGAACAGCCCGATGACCAGCGCCCCGCCCCAGAGCCCCAGCTCCTGACCCACCATCGCGAACACGAAGTCGTTCTCCGCGTTGGGCAGGTTGAGCCCGCCCGGCCCCCGCGAGCCGCCGATGCCCTGGCCGGTCAGGCCGCCGAGCCCCAGCGCCAGCAGACCCTGGACCGTCTGGTACCCCTTGCCCGAGGGGTCCAGCCACGGGTCGAGGAAGGTCAGCCACCGGTCATGCTGGTAGCTGGAGGCACTGATGTAGAGGCCCACCGCGACGACCCCCGCCGGCACCATGAGCAGCAGCTGCCAGATGCTGCCACCGGCCACGAACAGCATCGTGAACGCGGTCAGCGTGATGACGCCGGTGGTGCCCAGGTCCGGCTCGAGCGCGACGAGGGCGATGACCGTCCCGGCGATGAGCAGGAACGGGATGGTCCCCGACCGCAGGCCCCCGATGCTGGTGCCGCGCCGCGCCAGCCAGTGGGCGAGGTAGACCACCAGGGCGAGCTTGGCCAACTCGGCAGGGTGGAACGACAGGACCCCTGCGATGGTCAGCCAGCGCGCCGCGCCACCGACTTCGATGGGGCGCAGGACGCCCAGCGAGGGACCGAGGACGATGACAAGCAGGGCGATCGCACCCAGGAACATGGGGACCGAGACCAGGCGCAGGAAGCGGTAGTCGATGCGGCTCGTGACCAGCATCACGACCACCCCCAGGGTGACCCAGATGAGCTCGGGCGCGAGGGTGTTGGGCAGTCGGCCGCTGGCGATGTCCGCGGCACCCGCGGAGTAGATCATGGCCACGCCCATGGCCGCCAGCATCACCGTCGCGATGATGATCGGGGTGTCCGCCTCGTGGCGCTCGCGGAGGGGGCCCTTGACCACCCCCCCGTTCGTGTCGCGGTTGGTGGGTCGGACGACGACGGCGTCGACAGGTGTCGCGACCGCCTGCGAGCGCCTATTGCCGGGAGTGCCGGGGGTGCCTGGCTCGGCCCGCCTGGCACGGGGGCGGCCCTGGGGCAGCGGTCGTGACGTGACGCTCACGCGTGGCCTCCCGCGTCATCGGCTGCCCGGCCCGGGCCAGTCCGGCCGCTGGGCGCCCGGCGCGCGACGAGCGCCGCCACGGCGTCCTTGAAGGCACGCCCGCGCGCCTCGTAGTCGCGGAACATGTCAAAGCTGGCGGCGGCCGGGGACAGCAGCACCGTCGCGGTCGGGGCAGGGTCGCCCAGGGCGGCACGCGCGTCCCGCGCGATGGCGTCGGCACGCTCCACGGCCTCCTCGAGGGAGGCGGCGGGAACCGTGCGGGCGAGACCGGCGGCCGCGAACGCCGACGCGAGCGCAGGGCCGCTCTCGCCGATGAGCACCGCGGCCGTGGCGCGCTCGGCGACCACCGCGGCGAGCGCCGTCATGTCCAGACCCTTGGCCCGACCTCCCGCGATGAGCACCAGCGGCGCAGCGAACGCCCGCAGGGCCGCGATGACCGCGTCGGGCTGGGTCCCCTGGGAGTCGTTGACGTACCGCACGCCGTCGACCTCGGCGACCGGCTCGAGACGGTGCTCCACGCCCCCGAACGCCTCGAGCGCCTCGCCGATGGCCGTCACATGGACCCCGCACAGGATGCCCGTCGCGACCGCGGCGGCAGCGTTCGAGACGCTGTGCCAGCCGGGCACGGGCACCCGATCGAGCGGCAGCACCCGCCCTCGGACGGTGGACCCCGCGGCTCCCAGCACGGGCACGTCGAGTGCCACCAGCCAGCCGTCGTCCACGCCCACCCCCCCGGGCAGGGGCGCGGAGCGCCGGTAGGTCACGACCGTGCCCGCGGGACTCCCCTCCCCGAACGTGCGACTGACCGGGTCCTCGTCGTCGAGCACGAGAGCCCCCTCGGGGGGCACCAGGCGCGCCAGGAGCCGCTTGACGGCCCGATACGCCCCCACGCTGCCGTGTCGGTCGACGTGGTCCGCCGTCACATGGGTGTAGACGGCCACGTCCGTGCCCCGCGACAGGGTGGGCAGCTGGAGCTCGGACAGCTCCAGCACGACGCGATGGCGCGGCGTGACGGCCGGCAGCTCCTCGATGAGCGGCCGGCCGATGTTGCCGCCCAGGAGCACCGGCGCATCGCCCCGCGCGAGCACCGCCGCGATCATGGAACTGGTGGTCGTCTTGCCCTTGGTGCCCGTCACCCCGATGGTGCGCGCGGGGCACAGGCGCAGGAACAGGTCGACCTCGCTCACCACGGGCACCCTGCCCTCACGCTCCAAGGACGCCAGCGCCGCTCGCAGCCGTGGCTCGGTGGTCGGGAACCGGCTGCTGACCGAGGGCGATGTGCACACCAGGGCCTGGCCCTCGAGCACCGTCACGGGGTCCACGTCGGGGCCCAGTCGAAGGGCCACCGCCCGACCCTCGAGACGGGCGAGGGCATCGCGGAGCTCGTCGGCCGGCCGTGCATCGTAGGCGGTCACGTGGGCGCCCCGGTCGGCCAGGAACCGCGCGAGCGCGATGCCGCTGCGGGCCATGCCCAGCACCACGACCGGACGCCCTGTGAAGGAGTCGAGGTCGAGACGCGACAGGTCGATGGGGGGGACCGGTGCCATGACGCGGCTCAGCGGAGCGTCCCCCGGGTGCCCAGGAAGAACGCCACGCCCACCAGCGCCGACAGGCCCCCCACGATCCAGAACCGGATGGTGATCTTCTCCTCGGGCCAGCCGACCAGCTCGAAGTGGTGATGCAGGGGCGCCATCCGGAACAGGCGCCGACCCTTCCAGCGGAACCACACGATCTGGGCGATGTCCTGGACCGTCTCGGCCACGAACACGAAGCCGATGACCGGCAGGAGCATGATCTGGCCGGTGATGAGCGCCACCACCGCGAGCGTGGCGCCCAGGCCCAGCGCCCCGGAGTCCCCGATGAACACCTCGGCCGGGTGCACGTTGAACCACAGGAAGCCCAGCAGGGAGCCGATGATGAGGGCGCACAGGATGGCCAGGTTGGGCTGCACGAACGGGATGTTGAGGGCCGCGATGGCCATGAAGGCGATGAACGCGAACACCAGCGTGCCGCCCGACAGCCCGTCGAGGCCGTCGGTGATGTTGACCGCGTTGCTGGTCGCCACGATGGCGAAGGCGGCGAACAGGATGTACAGGAGGGGCTCGACCCGGAACAGCCCCAGGAACGGCACCACGACGGCCTGGATGTTGTAGGTGTCCTGGATCTGGTAGGCCACCACGAGCGCGACCACCGTCTGCCACACGACCTTGTGGCGCGCCCGGATGCCATCCCCGGTCCGCGCGTTGAGCCAGTCATCCAGGGTGCCCAGGGCGCCCACCAGGAGCAGCGTGGCGAGCGGCGCGAAGGTGCCCGGGTCGATGAACCTCCCCCCCCGCACGATCTCGAAGATCGCGGCGAGGGCCGCCACCACGAGGATGATGAGCAGCCCGCCCATGGTGGGCGTGCCCTCCTTGCTGTAGTGGGACTGCGGTCCGTCCACCCGGACGCGCTTGCCCATCCCGAACGAGCGGATGAGCCGGATGAAGGGCGGGAACAGGAGCACGGTCACGAAGAACGCGACCAGGCAGCCCACCACGAGCATCGCGCCCGCGGTCACGCTCATGCCCGTCATGCGTCCGCGGCCTCGGTGCCCGCGAGCCTGCCGCCACCCGCCACGACCAGCTCCTCGACGAGCACGTCGAGCGCCGGGCCGCGGGAGGCCTTGACCAGGATCGTGTCCCCTGGCGCCCCATGGGCCAACAGCGCCACCCGGGCGGCGTCGCGGTCATCGACCCGACGCACGGCCGCAGGGTCCATGCCCGCCTCGAGCGCGCCCGTGGCGATGCCCACGGCGCCAGCCCCCACCACGACCAGCCGATCCGCGGCCGCGGGCACCAGGCGACCCACGGCGCGGTGGGCATCCTCGGCGCCGTCGCCCAACTCGAGCATCTCGCCCAGCACCGCCACTCTCCGTCCGGGCAGCGACGCGAGGAGCTCGAGCGCCGCGCCCATCGAGTCGGGTGACGCGTTGTAACTGTCATCGAGCACGCGCCACCTCGGGGTCTCGATGAGGGTCGTGCGGTGCGGCGCTCGCGACCCGCGCGCGAGCCCACGTGCGATGGTCACCGCATCGAGGCCGGCGGCGTGCCCCACGGCCGCCGCGGCGAGGCCGTTGTGGACCGAGTGGCGACCCAGCGCGGGCATCGTCACGAGTGCCTCGTCGCCGTCGGGCAGCCGCAGGCGGAAGCGCATCCCCTGCGGGCCCAGGGAGGTCACCTCACGCGCCGTCACGTCGGCGACGGCACCAAGGCCGTAGCGCAGCACCCGGGCCGGCGTGTGACCGGCCATCGCGGCCACCCGCGGGTCGTCCGCGTTGAGGACCGCGACGCCATCCCCGGGGAGCGCCTCCACCAGCTCCCGCTTGCCGGCGGCGATGGCGTCCATCGATCCCGCGCGGGACAGGTGCACGCCCCGGACCGCGGTGACCACCCCGATCGACGGGCGTGCGATGCGACACAGGAGCGAGATGTCGCCGGGCACATACAGGCCCATCTCCAGCACGACCGCGCCATGCTCGGGACCGAGGTCGAGGAGCGTGAGGGGCAGGCCCACCTCGTTGTTGCGGTTGCCCTCGTTGCGCAGCACGGTCCAGCGTTCGGCGAGCACGTCCGCGACCACCTCCTTGGTGGAGGTCTTGGCGAGCGACCCTGTGATGCCCACGGCGAGTGGCTCGAAGCGGGCGCGCCAGGCGGTCGCCGCAGCGCGGAGCGCGACGCCCGTGTCCGCTACCAGCACGACCGTGACGTCATGGTCCGCCGCGAGCGCCTCCACGCCGGCCGCCGCCTGGGCATCGCTCACCACCAGTGCCGCGGCGCCCGCCGCGATGGCGTCGGCCAGGAACCGATGCCCGTCGGTGTGCGTGCCGGGCAGCGCGAAGAACACGACCCCCGACCGCACCAGCCGGGAGTCCACGGCCCCGCCCCGGATGGCCCGATGGCCGACCCTGAGCGCGCTGCCGGCGGTGGACGCCGTCAGCCATCGGCCGGTCGATGCTGCCTGTCGCCCATCACCCACGGTCCCCCCGATTGTCGCACGCGGGGCGCGCTGGGCAGTCGGGGCAGCCGTCGGTGACGTGACGCCATCCATGGCCGGCACAGGCGGCACGGCCACCGGCGGCACGGTCACCGGCGACCCTCCGCGCGCTGTCGGTGCGCCGTGGTCCCCAGGGTGCGCTCCGCCTCCGTGCCCGCCTCCGGAAGGCCGGCAGCCGGGTCGGACGCGCGCCGGATGTCGAGGGCGGCGATCGTGTCCCGCGCGATGCGCCGGAACAGCTCGTATGAGGTGATGTTGAGGCGCAGGTCGCCCGCCCGCTTGATGACTGGGTCCGCCTCGTGGATGCGAACCGCGATCACGGCCTCCGGCGTGTCGCCGCCCACGTAGCCCACGAACGAGAAGTCGAACGTGTCGGGGTCGTACCGAGCCTCCTTCTCCCGCCAGATCTGGGCCGTCCCCGTCTTGCCGCCCACCTCGAAGTGACGGATGAGCGAGCCCTTCGCGTAGTAGGAGACGCCGGCCGTCACGTGCCTCAGCAGCGCGCGCAGCTGCCGCGCGGTCTTCTTGCGCATGACCCGCTGTGAGGTCGGGGTCGGCTGGGTCTGGTCTCCGATCGCGATCAGGAGGTGCGGCTGGACCCGCAGCCCGCCATCCACCATCGGTGCGAAGGCGGTCGCCAGCTGGACGAGCGTGGCCGCGACCCCCTGACCGAAGGACCGGTTGGCGAGGTCCACGTCGGCCCATGGCCGGCGGGCCGGGTCGGCGGCGATGCCGGCAACCTCGCCCGCCACGTCCACACCCGTGAGCCGGCCGATGCCCAGTCGCTGCCAGGTGTCGTACAGGACGCGCGACGCTCGCGCGGTCGAACGACCGAGACGCTTGGCGACCTTGGAGACACCCACGTTCCGGGAGTACGCGATGACGTCCCGGAACGCGATCCTGCCCATGCCTCGATGGTCCGCGTTGCGGACACGGTCCGGTCCGAACCGGAGCACCGAGCTGTCCACGACCCGGGTGTTCGGGGTGACCGCCTTGCTCTCGAGCGCCGCAGTCGCGGTGAGCATCTTCATGACCGAGCCCGGCTCGTACACCTGACTCACGATCGGGTCCTGGAACAGCGAGGGGTCGCTCGCCCACACACCGGCGATGTCGTTGGCGTCATAGCCCGGCACCGATGCCCAGGCGAGGACCTCCCCCGTGTCGGAGTCCATCACCATGCCGCTCACTCGCTTGGCGCTGTCCGCCGTCCAGGCGAGATACAGCTCCTTCTCCAACTGGAGTTGGAGCGAGGCATCGATGGACAGCCGGATGGCCTGGCCGTCGCGTCCGGGGTCGAGCACCAGCTCCGAGCTCTCGAGCGGCCGCCCGCGGTCGCGGGCCACGGCCACTCGCCGCGGGGTGCCGGACAGGACCGTGTCGTACCGCTGCTCGATGCCGTAGTGACCGGTCCCGTCACTGGTGCGCACGAAGCCCAGCAGCTGACTGGCCAGCGTCGTGCCGGGCTGACCACCCGGGTTGGGATAGATGCGCACCGGGTGCGGGATGAGCGTCAGGCCCGAGAACGACCCGTCCGCGATCCCGTGTCGGATCGCCTGGCTCTGCTCCTCGGTCAGCTCCCGGACCAGGGTCGCGTATTGGGAGCTCGGGTCGAGCGTCTCGAGCAGCCCATCCCGACCCGCCTCATCGAGGCCCAGGATCGCCGCGAGCTCATCGACCATCGCCTCGCGCCGGTCGGCATCGATGATGTTCGGCCAGGCAGCCAGTGTGTCGCGATAGCCTGTGGTGGCGAGCACCGCGCCGTGGCGGTCGAGGATGTCCCCACGCAGTGCCGGCTCGGTCGTCGTCTGTTGGATCTGCCCCTGCGCCCTCGCGGCGAGGTCCGGTCCCATGACCACCTGCCAGTACGCGAGCCGAAGCACCCCGACGGCGCCGAGGGCGACCAGCAGCACCAGCACGGCGGCGCTCCGCCAGGGCCGGTCGGTTCGACCGGGCATCGCGCTCAAGGCGCCTCGAAGCGACGGCGACGACCCAGCGGGTCGAGGTCAGCGTCCTGGGCCCACTGCACGACCTCCCCCTCCGACCCCCAGCGAGTGACGATGCCATCCTGCGACCGCAGCTCCTGGAGCAGCACCGCCCGCTCGGTCGCGAGCGTGTCCAGCTCGTACCGTGCGGCGGCCGCCTGGAACGTCTGCGACAGATAGAACAGGACGGCCAGCAGCACCGCCGCGACCGCCGCGATGCCCAGCGCGGCGGTGCGTGGCCGGTGGACGGCCACCGCGATGGTGCGCCGAGGGACCTGTGCCGCGCCCCGTGACAGAGCCCGACCGGGATGCACACCAGGGACTCGGAGTGCGATGCCGCCACGCGATCCGGTGGCGGCGGGTCGGACCGCGGGCGATGCGGGTCGGCCCGCGGGTGCCGTGGGCCGGGCGCCGGTGCCAAGGCGGGCGACCCGCGGACCAGCGGGCGACGCGGAGCGCGTGGGGGCAACCGGTCGCATCGCGACGATCGCGGCCCGTGTCGCGCCGCCCGCCCGCCCGTTGGCCGGACGCCTGCCGGCGACGGGCCGTCGATCGGAGCCATCGGGGACGCCCGCCCGGCGACCCGATGCGGTGGCACGCGGCTCGTCCGACCGGGGCGCGCGCAGAAGCCCGCCCAAGCCGAGCAGGCCCCGCGACCGTTCGGACGCCCCCTGGTAGATCGCCAACGTCAGGCGCTCGCGCCGCCCAGGGAGGGTCCCTGGCGACGATCCCGAGAGGCCGACGCCTGCGGGATGGCAGGGTCCGTGTCCACCCATCCGCGGGCGCGCAGCCAGCCGCTGGGTCCCTCGAGGTCGACCTGCATCTCGCTCCCGCGTCGATCGCGGACATCCTTCTGGCGCCGGCCGTAGCTCTGCCGCCGCGAGCTGCGATGGCCGCTCATGCCGCGAGCCTCATGGCTGCCCGGAGCCGTGCGCTGCGGGCACGCGGATTTGCCGCCAGCTCGGCATCCGTGGGCACCTGGGGCCTGGTGCCACCCAGTGCCGCAAGACGGGGCTTGCGACCACAGACGCACACCGGCGCCTTGGGAGGGCACACACAACCGCGGCGCTCGGCCGCGAACGTACGTTTCACGATGCGGTCCTCCAGCGAGTGATAACTGATGACGACGAGCACGCCACCGGGGCGCAGCAGGTCCACGGCACGCCCCAGGGCACGGGCGAGGACGTCGAGCTCGGCGTTGACCGAGATGCGGAGCGCCTGGAACACGCGGGTCGCGGGATGGATGCGACTGTGTCGGCGCGCGCCACGCGGCCGAGCGACAGCCCCCGCCACGATCGTCGCCAGCTCGGTCGCGGACCCGATGGGCGCATCGGCGCGAGCCCGGACGATCGCGAGCGCGATGCGACGTGCGTCCGGTTCCTCGCCATAGGCCCGGAACAGCCGGCTCAGCGCATCCTCGTCCAGGGTGTTGACCAGGTCGCTCGCTGGCTGACCCTGGCTGGGGTCGAAGCGCATGTCCAGCGGACCCTCGGCCCGGAAGCTGAAGCCTCGGGTTGGCTCGGCCAGTTGATACGAGCTGAGGCCCAGGTCGAGCAGCACACCATCGACGTGCTCCCAGCCAACGGATCGGGCGACCGTGTCGAGGTGCTCGAAGTTGGTGTTCCTGAGCACGACCCGGTCGCCGAAGGCCGCGAGCCTGCGCCCGACCCGCTCGATCGCGCGCGGGTCGGCGTCAAGGCCCAGCAACCGCCCATCGGGGCTGGTGGCCTCCAGGATCCGGAGGGCGTGCCCTCCGCCGCCGACGGTCCCATCGACCTGGAAGCTGCCCGGGCGTGGTGAGAGTGCCTTCATGACCTCCTCCACCATCACGGGCAGGTGCCCTTCTTCCATCGCGATCGATGACCATCCCGGCGGTCCCCCCGGATCCCGGAGGCGCATGTGGTGCCGACTAGATGCCCAGGTCCCGGAACTGCTCCTCCAGGAACCCCGGCTCGTCCATCCGCTGCGTCCAGGCGGACCAGCGGTCGGTCGACCAGAGCTCCAGACGTGCCCCCGAGCCGACCACCACGATCTCGGGCCCGGTCAGCCCCGCGAAGTCGCGGAGGGGTTCCGGGATCACGAGTCGACCCTGTGTGTCGAGTTCGAATGGGAACGTCCAGGAATGTAGGAACCGTTGCAGGTCACGGGCCTTCCCGTCGGTGAACGGGAGCGGATCGACCCTGTTCTCGATCCCCTCCCAGGCAGCGCGCGGATGCAGCGCGAGACACGGGTCGAGCCATTTGCCGAGTGACCCTCCGTCCTTGAGGTCGTCGCGGAACCGGGCAGGGATCGCGATGCGTCCCTTGCTGTCGATCCTCACGCGGTACTGACCGGAGAACACCCGAGTCCCTGGACCTCCCCTGTGCTCGCGCGGTGCCCGGCGGATCCCTGTGGAGCCGCGGATCGTCGACGACCCCCACTCGGGCTGCCGTCGGAGCGACCTGCTTCACCACTGACCTCCACTGAGCGCCACTTTGCGCCACCGGCCGCCATCATAGCCGCGATTCCGAGTCCGTCAAGGGCGTTCTTGCAGGTCTCAGCCCCACCGCATGCGAGCGCCGGATGCGCCAGCGCCTGCCCGGACGGCGATGCGTCGTCCTCCTGGCCGGGAGCACCCTCGAAGGAGGCGCGCCATCCCGCGCTCGGTGCCGATGCCCCTGGCCGGCGCTGCCATCCCAACCCGCGGCCGGACACGGGGGGCCTCGATGCCGGGGCCGGGACCGCGGCCAATGCGCTGGTCGATCCATCCCCCTGGTACCGAAGGCCCATCGACACTGGGACCGCACCCGACTAGCCTTCACCTCCCGCCGGACGACCGTCGCCCGGCTCACCCGGAGCAGCCGTGGCTCTCGCCAGGATCAGGTCCGTGGCCGTTGCCGAGCCTCTCGTGGAGCAGGCTCCGGTCGAGGCACCCTGGCGGACCGCGACGCGACGTGCCCTGCCGCTCGCGGCGGCCACCGCGTCACCGGCGCGCCTCCGCCGATGCGTCTTTCGACGCCTGTCCCCCATGACGCGAACCGGCGCCCTGAGCACCTACACCGCCGACTGCCTCTACGAGGGTCTGGAGCGGGCAGTCCCGCTCGGCGACCTCGATGCCACGCGGAGCGCCTGCGAGGCCTGCACCAACATCGGCCTCTGGCGCGCCGACGAGGACTGACACACCGGCGACCGCACCTACGCACGGCAGGCCCGAGCCTCCGACACTGCAGGGGCCACGGCCGCAACGCCCCGCGGGCGCGCTCGGCCGACTCGCCGCGAACGACCATGCGCCCGGCGGATGATCAGGCCGATCGGCGGCGCATGCGGCGTCCCGGCCGGCCGACCCACCCGCGCCGTGACTCGGATGGCCGGTCGGCGGCGGTCCGATGCGTGCGGCGACTGAGATGACCGACGAGCTCCCCGGCGGCCCCCTTCGTCGGCCCGGTCATGCGCCCGGCGACTGGTCAAGGTCGAGGCGCTCGTCGACCAGGGCTCCATGACCATCGGTCGTCCTGGGCGTCCTCGCCGGTTGCGCGGTGGCGGTTCCCTGACCATCCGGCGGCGGGCTGGTGATCGCCTCGGTCACGGCCACCCACGCGAGCGTGGACTGTCCCATGACCGCCGCGCCCATGGACCGGCGATCGCGGCGGGCACCACCACGGCGCCGGTGTGTCATGGAACCAGCCGGGCGAGGGGCCCGCGAGCCGAGGCGGGCCCCCGGGCCGCGCTGCAGGGCGCACCGGGAGGATGGAGCGGGTGGCGCGCGCGTCCCACGCCCACCACGCGGTGGGGCACCGGGGTCGTGCCAGTGAGTCGGTCTGTAAGCCGAGTCCTGTACCACCGCTCGCGCGGCGGCGACGGTCATCCATCTAGGGCCCCGGTTGCCCGGGGTCTCGAGCGGCCGACCCGAGGGCGGGGCGACGCACCCCTCGCACGCGCGCCCGAGGGCGCCGTGCCGGCCCTCCTATTTGGCCTTGCACCAGGTAGAGCTTGCCCGTTTCACCCGGTCCGGGGGCAAGCCCCTGGACCGACTCGTCTCTGTGGCGCTGGTCCTCGCCTCGCGGCGGACGGGTGTTACCCGCTACCCTGCGTCGTGGAGCTCGGACTTTCCTCGCGCCCTGCGGTCTCCCGCGGGGCCCGCGACCGTCCGACCGACTCACTGGCGCACCGATTCTAGCCTGCCCGAGCATGTTGGCCGCCTGCCGCGGCTGACACGGGGCCCGAGCCCGCCCCCGCGACGCCCACCTCCGGGACGGTCGTGGAGTCACACTGGCACTCCGGTCACCCCCGATCCATGAGGCGATCCGTGTCCACAGCCCTTGGCAGCCCATCACATGGGTGGCGACGCCGACTTCCGGGTGTCGCGAGCCTGCTCGCGTATCAACCGGAGTGGCTGACCCGCGACATCGTGGCCGGACTCGTGCTGACCGCGGTCCTGGTGCCGGTCGGCATGAGCTACGCGGAGGTGGCTGGGCTACCGGCCATCGCGGGCCTCTACGCGACCATCGTGCCGCTGCTCGCGTACGCGCTCCTGGGCCCGAGCCCGATCCTGGTCCTGGGCCCGGACTCCTCGCTCGCGGCGATCATCGCGGGTGTCGTGCTGCCCCTCGCCGCCGGGGACGAGGCGGCGGTCGTGACCCTGGCCGCGGCTCTCGCGATCATGGGCGGGCTGGTCTGCGTCGCGGCCGGCGCCCTGCGGCTCGGCTTCGTCACCGACCTGCTGTCCATGCCCATCCGCATCGGCTACCTGCACGGCATCGCGCTCACGGTCATCGTGGGACAGCTGCCCAAGCTGTTCGGGTTCTCGGTCTCCGGCGACAACCTGATCGAGGAGACGCGGGCGTTCCTGCATGGGGTGGGCGACGGGCTCACCAACCCCGCGGCGCTCGTCATCGGCGTGGCATCCATCGGCGTCATCCTGGGGTTCCGCCGCTGGCTCCCGCGGATACCGGGCATCCTGGTGGCGGTGGTCGGCGCGACCATCGTCACGAGCATCATGGACCTCGCCGCCACCCGCGCGGTGCCCGTCGTCGGGCCACTCCCGCAAGGGCTGCCCAGCCTCAAGGTGCCGTCCATCGACCTCGCGGACCTGCCGACCCTGGCAGCGGGCGCGTTCGCGGTCGCCCTGGTGGCGATGGCTGACACGAGCATCCTGTCACGCACCTTCGCCGCACGGCGCAAGATCCGTGTCGACGCCGACCAGGAACTCGTGGCGCTGGGTGCCGCGAACGTGGCGACGGGGATGTTCCAGGGGTTCTCCGTCAGCAGCAGCTCGTCCCGAACGCCCGTCGTGGAGGTCGCCGGGGGACGGACCCAGCTGGCGGGCGTGGTGGGAGCCTTGGCGGTGGCGGCGATGCTGGTGTTCCTCCCCGGCCTCACGACCAACCTGCCGTCCGCGACGCTCGCCGCCATCGTCATCGTGGCCTGCCTGTCCATCGTGGACGTCCCCGCCGTCCGGCGCATGTGGCGACTGCGACCGGAGGAGTTCGCGCTCTCGACGGTCTGCTTCCTGGCGGTGGCCGTCACGGGCGTGGTCCCGGGCATCGTCATCGCGGTCCTCGTCGCGCTGCTCGAGTTCGTGTGGCGTGCATGGCGGCCGCATAGTGCCGAGCTGGGTCGCGTCGACGGGGTCAAGGGCTATCACGACGTGAGTCGACACCCAGGCGCGCACCGCATCCCGGGGCTCGTGCTGCTGCGCTGGGACGCGCCCCTGTTCTTCGCGAACGCCGACATGTTCCGGGAGCGTCTGCTCCAGGTGGTCTCTGACGCGCCGACACCCACGAGCTGGGTCGTGGTCGCTGCGGAACCGGTGACCGATGTCGACCTCACGGCGGCCAGCATGCTGGACGAGCTGATCACGGAGCTCCGCATGCGGGACATCGAACTGGCGGTCGCGGAGCTCAAGGACCCGGTCGGTGACCGGCTCAAGCGCTACGGCCTTCACCAACGCATCGGCGCCGACCGGTTCTTCCCCACCATCGGGGCCTCAGTGAGCGCCTACCTTGCGGCCACGGGTGTCAGATGGGTCGACTGGGAGGACTCCCACCCCGGCGCCTGACCGCGCACCCGCTCGACTCGGCGCGACAACCTGCGCTGGGGTTCCTGACCGCGCCAGCGACCGCGGCTATCCCTCCTCCGCGCGTCGACGCACCTCGGCGATCACCCGCTCCGCGCCGAACGGGTCGTCGAGCGCCATGTTGGCGAGCGCGTCGGCCGCACGGTTGTTCTTGCGAGGCTCGTGGACGGCGGTCCAGCGACGCAGCGCGCGCAGCCTGCCGATCGCCTCCGCGAACAGCCCTTGGAGCTTGGCGTCCTTGACCCGCCAACGGCCGTTCAACTGCTCCACGATGAGCTTGGAATCGAGACGCAGGTCGATCTCCTGCGCCCCAAGGAGCTCCGCCTCGCGGAGCGCGAGCACGAGCCCTGCGTACTCCGCCACGTTGTTGGTGCGGACGCCCAGGGCGCGTGCCACCACCGCGACCGCCATGGCGTCCGGGTCGAACGCGTCCGGGCGAGTGGCGTCGATGAGCACCGCACCAGCCGATGCCGGGCCGGGATTGCCACGCGCCGCGCCATCGGTCCGGATGACCAGTCGCTCGAAGCGTCGCCGACGGGGCGCCTCCGGCGCCTCCTCAAGCGGCAGATCGCCGTTCAGACGCCGCGCTCCGTGATCGCCGACGAGACCTCGAGGATGGCGCGCGTGATCTCGATGCCCCGAGGGCACGCGTCCGTGCAGTTGAACACGGTCCGGCATCGCCACACCCCGTCCGTGTCGGCGAGGATCTCCAGGCGCTCGTCGGCCCCCTCGTCACGCGTGTCGAAGATGAAGCGATGGGCGTTCACGATCGCCGCCGGGCCCACGTACGAGTCCCGGGCCCAGAACGAGGGACAGGAACTGGTGCAGGCGGCGCACAGGATGCACTTGGTGGTGTCGTCATAGCGCGCCCGGTCCGCGGGTGACTGGAGCCGCTCTCGGGCGGGCATGACCCCCGAGTCGACCTGGAAGGGTAGGACGCTGCGGTACTTGGCGAAGAAGTCCTCCATGTCCACGACCAGGTCCTTGATGACCCGCAGACCGGGCAGCGGGGCGACACTGATGGTGGAGCCCAGTTGGTCGACGCGGACTTTGCAGGCAAGCCGGTTGCGACCGTTCACGAGCATGGCGTCCGAGCCACAGACACCGTGGGCGCAGCTGCGGCGGAACGTCAGCGAGCCGTCCTGCTCCCACTTGACCGTGTGCAGCAACGACAGGAGCGGCGCGGTGGGCTCCGCCTCGACCGTGTACCGCTCCCAGTGCGGTCTCTGGTCCCGCTCCGGGTCGAAGCGCAGGATCTTGAGCTGGACCTGCATGGATGATCGGGCCCCCTTCGTCAGTAGACGCGCGGCTTGGGCTGGAACGTGGTGATGGTCACCGGCTTATAGCTGAGCTCTGGGCCCGTGTCGGTGCGATGGGCGAGGGTGTGCTTGAGCCAGTCGGTGTCGTCGCGCTCGGGGAAGTCCTCGCGGGCGTGGGCACCGCGGCTCTCCCGGCGTGCCTCCGCGGAGACAGCCACCACCTCCGCGCAGTCGAGCAGGTAGCCCAGCTCACGAGCCTCGAGCAGGTCCGTGTTGAACACGCTCCCCTTGTCGCCGATGCGCACGTCGCGATAGCGCTCCTTGAGGGCGCGCACTCTGCCCACGGCGTCCTGGAGGCCCTCCGCGGTCCGATACACGCCCACGTCATCCATCATCACGTCCGCGAGCGCCGCCCGGATGTGGGCAGGGTTCTCGCCGGTCTGGCGCTCCTTGATGGCCGCGAGCTCCGCGCGCACCGGTTCCGCGGCATCGGGCGGCAGGTCGGGCAGGGCCATGCCGGCCACGTCATGGGCGATGGAGCGCCCCGCGCGGCGGCCGAAGACCAGGATGTCGATGAGCGAGTTGGTGCCTAGGCGGTTGGCGCCATGGACCGAGACGCACGCGCACTCGCCGGCGGCGTACATGCCCCGGAGCCACGTGCCCTGGTCGTCCACGATGACCCGCGACTCCACGCTGGTGGGGATGCCCCCCATCGCGTAGTGGGCGGTGGGCGTGATGGGCACCGGCTGGGTGATGGGCTCCACGCCCTGATAGACCCGCGAGAACTCGGTGATGTCCGGCAGCTTGGCGTCGATGACCGCCTTGCCCAGGTGGGTCAGGTCCAGGTGGACGTAGTCCCTGCCCCCGATGCCCCGGCCCTCGCGGATCTCCATGGTGATGGCGCGGCTCACCATGTCGCGGGGCGCCAGCTCCATGAGCTTGGGCGCATAGCGCTCCATGAAGCGCTCGCCGGTGTCGTTGCGGAGGTACCCACCCTCTCCCCGGGCTGCCTCGGACAGCAGGATGCCCAGGCCCGGGATCCCGGTGGGGTGGAACTGGTAGAACTCCATATCCTGCATCGGGACGCCGTGGCGGTACGCCAGCGCCACGCCATCCCCGGTGAGGGTGTGGGCGTTGGATGTGGTCCGGAACATGCGCCCGAAACCGCCGGTCGCGAACATCACCGCCGAGGCGCGGAACACGTGCAGCTCCCCGTCCGCGATGCGATAGGCCACCACGCCTCGGGTCTGGCCGCCCTCCACGATGACGTCCACCACGTGGTACTCGTCGAAGAACCGGACGTCGTGCTTGATGCACTGCTGATACAGGGTCTGGAGGATCATGTGGCCGGTGCGGTCCGCCGCGAAGCACGACCGTCGGACCGGACCCTCCCCGAAGGCGCGCGTGTGGCCACCGAACCGGCGCTGGTCGATCCTCCCCTCGGGCGTCCGATTGAACGGCAGGCCCATGTGCTCCAGCTCGATGACCGTCTCGATGGCCTCGCGCGCGAGGATCTCCGCGGCGTCCTGGTCGGTGAGGTAGTCGCCACCCTTGACGGTGTCGAACATGTGCCACTCCCAGTGGTCCTCCTCGTGGTTGCCGAGGGCCGCACAGATGCCGCCCTGGGCGGCACCCGTGTGGGAGCGCGTGGGATACAGCTTGGTCAGGACCGCGGCCCGCACGCCCGCCCGTGCCAGCTCGAGGGCGGCCCACAGGCCGGCCCCGCCGGCGCCCACGATGACCGCCTGGTACTCGTGCGTGGCCACAGGCCTGCTGAGCTTGATGGCCTCGCTCACTCGACGCCCGCCCTGGGCTCGAGGGTGGCGACCACGACCGTGCCCAGGACGAACAGGGTCGCCGCGAGCAGATACAGGGCGGACAGCACGACCAGCCGCAGGCGCGGCCGCGCCACGTGGTCCACGACCACGGTCCGCACGCCCAGGAAGGAATGGATGAGCACCACCATCAGGAGCGCCCAGTCGGTGGCCCGCCAGATGAGCTGGTTCCAGCGGTGGGTCGCGATCCACTCGGCGGTCTGCTCGGACGGGTCGAAGATGAAGTGCTGGATGACGAAGTGCGACAGGGCGAGCACGAACAGCGCCACGCCCGTGATGCGCATGAGGTACCACACCATGGTCTCGCGCCCGCCGCCGGTGGGTCGGGTGCGGGCCTTGGTGACGGGTGAGATCGAGGCCATCTAGAGCACTCCCACCAGTCTCGCGACACCCAGCAGGTCACTGACTGGGTCCTTCCAGTACGGCCGCAGGATGATGAGCGCTCCGGGGACCCCGACCACGATGAAGATGACCCAGTTCAGACGCCACAGCAGCCGATGGCGCGAAGCCATCGAGGGCCACAGGTCGATGAGCAGGATGCGCAGACCGTTGAGCGCGTGGTACAGCAGCGCCGCGCCCAGCAGGATCTCCATGAGCCGCCCCACCGGGCTGGCATAGAAGGCCAGCAGGTCGTCGTACGCGTGGGGGTCCCCACCCGCGAGGTAGATGTCGATGACGTGGAGGATCACGAACAGCCACACGCCGACGCCGCTGACGCGGTGGAACAGGAAGGCCGAGGACCCCTCGCCGCCGCGATAGGAGGTCACCAGACCCAGATACCGACGCAAACTCGACCTCCAACCTCGGCGCGACCCATCGCCGACCGATCCGCGCCCGACCCGTGGGTCGCGCGGACTGGCATGACGACCCTTGGCATGCTACACCGCCGTCGGGTTGTCGGATGGGGCGTCCTGTCAGGGCATGCCCCACGTGGGACATGCCGGCGGGCCCCATGGCCGGGTATGCTGGGTGGCCCCAGTCGTGGTCATGAGAGAGGTGTCGGCGCGTCCGTGAAGCTCCAGGAGTTCGCAGCCAAGGAGTTGCTCGTGCGAGCGGGCCTCCCCGTCCCGGAATGGTCCGTCGCGGAGACGGCCGCCCAGGCGCGCGACCAGGCGTCCGGCTATCTCGCAGCCGGAGCCGCCAGCGTCGTCATCAAGGCCCAGGTGCTGGTCGGCGGCCGTGGCAAGGCGGGTGGCGTCAAGCTCGCCGCATCGGCGGACGAGGCGGAGACGGTCGCCAGGTCGATCCTGGGCATGGACATCAAGGGCATCACCGTCCGGCGGGTGCTGGTGGCGCCCGCCGCCGACATCGCCTCGGAGTTCTACCTCGCGGCGGTGCTCGACCGGACCGTCCGACGCATCCGGGTGATGGCCTCCGCCCAAGGCGGCGTGGAGATCGAGCAGGTCGCCGAATCCGATCCCGATGCCATCGTCTCGGTCCTGGCACACCCCCACCTGGGGCTGCTCGACCACCAGGCCCGCCGGATCGCGTTCGGCATGGGTCTCGCCGATCGCTGGAAGGAGGCCGTGCCCGTCATCAAGGCGGTGTACGCGACCGCCATCGCCAACGACGCGGACCTCGTGGAGATCAACCCGCTCGCCATCGTGCGCACCGCCGGCCCGGACGGGACGGTGCGCGAGTCCATCCAGGCGCTCGATGCCAAGATCACCATCGACGACTCCGCCCTGCCTCGCCACCCGGAGCTCGAGACGCTCCGTGACGAGGCCGAGGAGGACCCTGTGGATGTCGAGGCGCGCCGGCTCGGCCTGTCGTTCATCCGGCTCGAGGGCACCATCGGCTGCATGGTCAACGGCGCCGGGCTCGCCATGACCACCATGGACCTCGTCAAGCGGGCGGGTGGCGAGCCGGCCAACTTCCTGGACATCGGGGGCGGCGCCAAGGCGGACCGCGTGGCAGAGGCGATGCGGCTCATCCTCTCGGACCCGTCGGTGCGGGTGATCCTGGTGAACATCTTCGGGGGCATCGCCCGGGGTGACGAGGTGGCGCGAGGGTTGCTGGCCGCTCGGGCGGAGCAGGCACGCGCGGTCCCCATGGTGGCCCGCATCGTGGGCACCAACGCCGACCTCGCGGCCGACCTGCTGCGCGGGAGCGGGGCAGGCATCGAGGCCGCGACCACCCTCGATGGCGCGGTGGAGCGAGCGGTCGAGCTGGCGAGGGCCGCGGCATGAGCATCCTCGTGGACGAGCGGACGCGCCTGGTGGTCCAGGGCATCACGGGCCGCGAGGGCCTGTTCCACGCCGCGCAGATGCAGGAGTACGGCACACGCATCGTGGCCGGCACCACCCCCGGCAAGGGCGGCCAGACCGTGCTGGGCAACGTGCCGGTCTTCGACACCGTGGCGCGAGCCGTGGTCGAGACGGGCGCCGACACCTCGGTCATCTACGTGCCCGCGGCCGGTGCGCCCGACGCCATCCTGGAGGCGGCCGACGCGGGCATCGGCACCATCTTCTGCATCACCGAGCACATCCCGGTGCTGGACATGGTCAAGGTGGTCGCCGAGGTGGATGCGCGCGGCGCGCGGCTCATCGGCCCCAACTGCCCGGGGGCGACGTCACCCGGCAAGGCCAAGGTGGGCATCATCCCCGGCTCCATCCATCGCGAGGGTGACGTGGGCCTCGTGAGTCGCTCCGGCACCCTCACCTATGAGGTGGTCCAGGCGCTCACGGACGCTGGCATCGGCCAGTCGACGTGCGTGGGCATCGGGGGGGACCCGGTGGCCGGGTCCACGTTCACGGACATCCTCAAGCTGTTCAAGGCGGACCCGGACACGCATGCGGTCGTGCTGATGGGCGAGATCGGCGGCGGGGCGGAGGAGGCGGCTGCCGCGTGGCGGGCCGCGAACATGCCGAATGTGCCCATGGTCGCGTTCATCGCCGGCCGTTCCGCGCCACCGGGGCGCCGCATGGGTCACGCGGGCGCCATCATCAGCGGCAGCGGTGGCACGGCAGAGGCCAAGATCGCGGCGCTCGAGAGCGCGGGGATCCGGGTGGCCGAGTCCCCGAGCCAGATCCCGGCCCTGTTGCGGGAGGCAGGCTACTCGCCCGGCTGACCGGGGTCACACGCGGTCGCGCAGCGACCCCACATGCGCCCATGCTGGGCCGCCCTCGGCCTCGACCAGTTCCACCAGGACGCCGTGCGCGCTCCGGGGGTGGATGAACGCCACGGGGCCGTCGGCTCCGGCGCGGGGTGCCCGGTCGATGAGCTCGACGCCGGCCGCGGCGAGGGCGTCCAGCGTGGCCGCCACGTCAGGCACCTCAAAGCAGACATGATGGAACCCCTCCCCGCGGGAGGCCAGGAAGCGCGCCACCCCCGTGTCCTCGCTGGTGGGCTCCACCAGCTCGATGCGTGACTCGCCCACGGTCAGGAAGCCGATGCGCACCTGGTCGGAGGGCACGGGGAGCACCAGCTCGAGGGGCATGCCCAGCGTGTCACGATAGAACTCGAGCGCGACATCGAGGTCACGGACCACCACGGCGACGTGGTGCACCCGCCCCAGTCCGCTGATGGCGGCC
>DAOTUX010000317.1:0-1520 GCA_034436475.1 Chloroflexota bacterium
CGTTCCGGGCGTCCCGTGCTCGCGAGGTCCAGGCTGCCGACGAGGCGCTCATCGCGACCCGCTCGGTGCCGTCGTATCGAGCCGGGATGCCCACGGCGGGTGCCGCACATCCGACCGGTGCCACGTCGTCGTCGGCGCCCGCGTCGCCCACCGGCGCCACGTCGTCGTCGGCGCCCGCGTCGCCCGCGGGTGCCACGTCGCCAGTCAGGGCCACGATGATCGATGGCGCGAGCCTGATGGAGCCCGACGGCGCCATGGGGATGGCTGGCGCCGACCCGCTCGTACCTGACGACATCCCGGTCATCCGGAGCCTGCCGCCCGCCCCGGGCAAGCCCGTGCCACCGCCCGAGGATGACTGGACCGCGCCACCACCGTGGCTGCGCCCGCCGACGGGCCCTGTGTGGGTGGCCGAGGCCGTGCCCCCGCCCGACGCGCTCGCGGACATAGGGACGCAGCCCGTCCGCCGCGCGCGACCCGCCGAACCGTCCCCGGCTGTGCTCGCGGAGGCAGCGATCCCCGTGGGCGTCGACCCCCTGCTCGGGGTCACCGGCTCGTTCGAGGAGGAGACCACTGGCATGCCACCCGAGCTCCGGGCGGCGCTCGCGGCGCCCTTGGACCCGCCACGGGCACAGACGCACGGTGGTGCCCAGGCGTCGGTCGCCGAGGCGCCCGGAGCGGATGCCCGCCAGACCGACCCGAGCGTCTCGGCGGAGCTCGCCGCGTCGCGCTATCGCACGGACGCGATGGCGGGTCTGGTGGTCGACGAGGAGGCTGCCACCGGATCGGACGGGAAGGCTGCGGCACGCTCGCGGCGCGTCCCCATCGACGTCCAGGCCTCCGCGTCGCTGGGGTCGCAGGCGCAGGCACGACCTTCGGCCCGCTCGACCGGCTCCCGCGAGTGGGAGGGCCCGCGTCGCTTCGAGGCGTACGCCGCCACGCAGCGCCGTCGACCACCCACGCCGCTCCTCGTGGGAGGTGGTGTGGTCGCCCTCGTGGTCCTGCTCCTGGGCGTGTTCCTGCTACCCGGCATGCTCATGGGCGGGGGCCCCGCGGCGACCGCCACCCCGGCGCCCACGACGCTGACCGCCGCGGTGACCGCCACCGGTGTCCCCTCGGAGCCGACCACGCGGCCAGAGCGGACCGCGAGACCCGACAAGACGCCCAAGCCCAGGACCTACACGGTCAGGTCCGGTGACACCCTCATCAAGATCGCGAAGCGCTTCAAGGTGTCGGTCGCCAAGCTCACCTGCCTGAACCGGATCAAGAACCCCAACAACGTCATGGTCGGGCGCACGCTGACCATCCCACCCAAGGGCTATCGCTGCTCGCGAGACGACTGACGAGGCCTCGGCCGCTCAGCTGAAGAAGGCGCCCACCCTCGCGCGCACATCCGCCCAGAGCCGTTCGGGGCCGAACCGGACGGGGTCGTCCGTGGGCAGGCCCGTCTCCCGGGCCAGCGTATCGATGACGTCGCGTGCCTCGGCGTCCTCTGGGTAGAGCGAGGTGTTGAGCGCGAGCGC
>DAOTUX010000318.1:0-1729 GCA_034436475.1 Chloroflexota bacterium
CCTGGTCGCCATCGCCCAAGCCGCCAGGGTGGTGTATCCCTCGAACACCGGCCGGTCCGGGTCGCCCATGGTGGAGATGAGGTGGTCCCAGGTCCACAGGTGGTCGTAGCCCAGCTCGTCGACCCGACGCGCGGCCGCGAGATACGACCCCCAGCCCGTGTTCTGCGCCCACAGATGGATCCCCATCCGGATCGAGGACATGCACCCCTCCCAACCGCATGGCGCACACACGCGGCCTACCGGTGCACCATGCCCGATATGATGAGAGCCACGTCAGACGACGTCAGTTTGGGGGTTGCCATGTCCGCGACGCTGCTCACCGTGGGGCCGACTGGCCGCTACCTCGTGGACGCCGCGGGGGCTCCGGTGTTCCTCAACGGCGACACGGCCTGGTCCATGATCGTCTCCGTGACCCCAGACCGCTACCCAACGTACCTGGAAGACCGGGCAGCCCGTGGCTTCAATGACGTGATCATCAACGCCATCGGGGCTGTCTTCACGGCCGATCCGCCCCGGACTGTGGATGGCCTGGAGCCCTTCCATGATGGTGGGAGCCTCACCTCGCCGAACGAGGACTACTGGGGTCGCGTCGATCTGGCGATCGACCTTGCCGGCGGCCTGGGCATACACGTCCTCCTCGCGCCGCTGTACCTGGGCTACGCCAGCCCCGCGTTCCCGGGCTACGGGGGGCGGGATGAGGGCTGGCATGGCACGGTGGCGCGGACGTCCGAGGAGGGCTGTCGCGCGTACGGCAGCTGGCTTGGGCGTCGATATCGCGACAGGGACAACCTGGTCTGGGTGATCGGAGGCGACCGGAACCCCGGAGACGTCCTGGGCCGCATGCGGGCGTTCGTGGATGGCATCAGGCACGAGGATGACAGGCACCTCATCACGGCGCATGTGCACCCCGACGACAGCCCCGTCGAGCAGTATGCCGGGGACTCGTGGCTGACGCTCAACCAGACCTACTCGGACCGGATCGTCCACAAGCGTCTGCTTGAGGACTTCGCGAGAGTGCCGGTGCGACCGTTCGTCCTGTTCGAGTCGACCTACGAGGGCGAGCACGAGGCCAGCGACCTGCAGGTCCGCCGCCAGGCGTGGTGGGCGCTGACGTGCGGCGCGACCGGTCAGTTCTTCGGCAATTATCCGGTATGGCTCATGTCCCCGGGGTGGGAGGTCGCCTTGGGTTCACCGGGCGCCCAGGCCATGAGCCGGCTCGGCGAGCTGACGCGGACGGTCGCCTGGTGGAAGCTGGTCCCTGACGATGGCCACCGGTTCCTCGTGGCGGGACTCAGCGAGGAGAACGGGCTCGATCGAGCCACGGCCGCGCTCGCCGACGACGGCACGCTCGCTGTCACCTACGTACCCACCCCGAGGCACGTCACCATCGATCCCACGGTGATGTCGGGATGGGCCGTCAGGTATCGCTGGTTCGATCCGGTCACAGGAGCATGGAGCGAGCCACGGATGCTCACGCGCACGGGCATGAGCCACGGCATGGTCACGATAGAGACCCCATCGGACCATGATTCCGTGCTCGTGGTCGACGACCCGTCGGACGGTGCCCACGGCGTCTGGGGACGTCCGACCGCGTAGGTGCTATGCGTGCGCGTCCGGAGCCGGGTACGCGATCCCGGCGGTATCCGGCCAGTCCACGCCTACCGTCGCGCCGGGGGCCGCGGGCACCGGCTGTCGCAGGCGCAGCGGGCCGATCCGGGTTTGCACGGTG
>DAOTUX010000319.1:0-4939 GCA_034436475.1 Chloroflexota bacterium
CCTGCGCCGCGTCATCGTGCCGACATCCCACGGGACCGTTCTGTCACTCGCGCACCTGCCACACGGCCGGGATGTCGCCGAACGGCTCGCTCGCACGCCCTCGGCCGGTGAGGGCCTTCTCACCGAAGGCGTCGTCGCACCCAGCCCGCCAGGGCGTCCTCCGTGATGGCTCCCGCCGCGAGCCCAAGGATCGTGTCCACGGCCTCTCGGTCGCTCGCGAGCAGCTCCGTCCCGTTGAGGTCGAGGAAGGCGGCGAGCGCCACGAGTCCCACACGCTTGTTGCCGTCGACGTAGGGATGTCCCCGGACGAGCCCGCAGGCGCATGCCGCCGCGAGGTCGGCGAGGCCGGCCTCCGGCGCGTAGGCCCATCGATGCCGCGGCCGTGCCAGGGCGGCTTCGAGCGCATCGGCATCGCGCAAGCCGTGGCGCCCGCCGTGCTCCCGGACCTGACGCGCATGCGCCTCGTCGACGGCGATGCGACCGAGCCATCGCGGCTCGGACCGCCTCAACCGGCGAGCTCTCGCAGCGCGCCGCGATACCGCTTGGCGGCTCTCCGCGTGGCGGCCAGCTCATCCTCGAGGTCGCGGCTGTAGGGCAAGTGCAGGATGCCGTCCTCGGTCTCGACCACGAGGACCTTGTCACCGGGCGCGAGGTCAAGACGGTCGACCATCTCCTTGGGGAGGGTGGCGCCCACCGAGCCACCGACCTGTCCCAGGGTCACCGTCCGCTACATGGGGCTGGGGCGCCGCGGCACGACCTGGGACATCCTCGAGGTCGGTCACGTGTACCCCGAGACCCTCGCCTGACCGAACGACCTCGGCCGCTACCACCCCCGTGATGCTCCGAGCGGACTCGCGCAGAGCGGGCATACCCCAACGCGAGCCCCATTAGCGGACTCACACCGAACCGCGGCCCAGGGATCGCAAGCGGCGGATAAGTCGGCGTCCGTACGATCCCCCGGGATGTGCGACCCCGATGACCCCGCGACCTGGCCGCTCGACACCCTCGTGCTGCGGGGCGGTGTGGGCGATGCCCTCGTGCTTGCGGAGGGGCGCTGGCGGGACGGCACGTGGTCGGTCGTCGCGGCTCCCGGCGTCCCGTTCGAGCGCCTGGCGGCGTCCCTTCGCCACAACCAAGTGCGGGCGACGACCGTCGGGCAGGTCCGGGCGGCAGGAGGATGGCTCCGACCCACACCCGGCCCTCCGTTCCACTGCGATCTCGGCGGCTTGACGGCCACGCGCTTCGATGTGATCCTTGGGGTCCCGGAGCCGAACCCGGTGCCCATGACAGCACGATGGAAGCCATGATCATCATCCGGGCCGACTTCAATCGTCTCGATGCCCAAGGCAGGCTGCGCCTTGACGGCTTGGCCATGCACGAGCGAACGCCCTTCGCGGATATCGCGCGGCGCTCGGGCTCGATCCTGTTCGTCGATGGCGAGGACGCGGTGCAGGGCCGCCTCGTCCTGGTGCCCGAGTCCGGCTGGCTGGGAGAGGTGGACTGGTCCACCCAGCAGCTCGTCGAGTCCTGGCCACGGGTCACCGCGGGAGCGCACTGAACAGCCCCGCCTGCTGGCGGACACGCCACCCGACGACCCATCACATCGTGGGGCGAGGCACGACGCCAAGGGTTCATCGCGCACGTCGACCGTTGCGACTGCTCGACGAGGATGCGGATCCCGTCGCCGCTTTCGACTTCCAGGACACGTTTGAGGTCGCCGGCGGTGCCTTGCCGGAGGGAGCGCACCATGACCGATGTCCGACACGTTCCCGCATGGACCGATCCCGGGCTCGGGCAGACCCCCGGGCTCGGCGCCGACCGGGGACGCGGTGGCGCCGAGCTCAAGCGGGAGCTCGACCCCGGCTCGGCGGTCGTGCGCTTCGCCTACGACGGCAGCGGCATCGACCGCGACTGGAGCACGCTCGAGGAGCGCGGGTTCTCCTGGTGGGCGCACGAGCTCCGCCAGCGGGTCTGGGCGGACCCCGCGATCGACGGCGGTGGGATCGAGGTCCACCGGGTGTTCGCCCGCACCGACCTGGTCCGCGGCGTGGCGGACGCCGCGAGCGCCGGACGCGTCATCGACGCCCTCAACGGGGTGTCGATGGGCAGCGCACTCGTCCTCGACGCGGGGGCCGGCACCGTGAGCAGCGTGGCCAGCATGTGGGTGCGCGCGCAGACCCGGGACTGGGTCGACCGTGCGTTCGCGGGGGTGGCCGCCATCCAGGTGGCGCAAGCCGAGGGTACCGCGACGCTCCTGGCGGAGATGCTCGGGGGCGAGCCCGACCGCACGGACCACCCCGCGTCCGGCCATCGCCCCGGAGCCCGACGAGATGCTCGGCCTGCTCGACCTCGCGAGGGCGGTGGGTAGCGCGCCCTTCCTCGTGGGCGGGCGACCCGCTGCTCGGGGCGCTCCGGCAGGTCCGGACGATCCCGATCGTGACCCCCGGAAGTAGGCCTGGTCGGGGACCACCCAGCAGCTTATCGAGTCCTGGCGCCCTGCCACTGTGGGAGCGCGTTGACCACTCGGCTCGCGCTGCGCGAGTGACCCGCGCCGGCGGCTATCGGTGTCCGAAGCGCGATCGGGGACTGAGGACGTTCTCGATGTGCGCGACGGCAGCAGCACGCACATGGGTGGGTACGTCCGGCACGCGCGCGTCGGCCGTCGCGACGCCTTCGCGCAGCACGATCAGCGTCTCCTCGATGATCGAGCGTGCCGTCGCCTCGTCGAGCCGCCAGGCCCGGGCCTCGGCCACCAGTTGCTCGACACCGACCTCGGCAATCCGATGCCGGCCTGCGACCGGCATCGCCAGGTGTGCCTGGTCGATGAAGGCGGTCGTGGGCGCGATGTCGTAGAGCGGGGCCACGGCCATCAACCGATCCTCGTCATGAAGGAACGACACGTTCTTGGCGTGCGCGTCCGTGTTCCCAAGCGCCACGTTGACGGTGACGAAGCGGAGCAGGGCCGAGAGCTCGCGCAGCGGGTCACGCGCCTCGCGCAACAGGATCGCGGCCATGCGGGCATAGGACGGCTGTCGAGGGTTCGGCGGATGGTCGGCGTACTTGGCGATCGGCTCGACGCCGAGGATCTGGCACCCGTCTTCCTGATGCCCACGCATGACCGACCCGTCGGGCATGACCGCCCGGTCATATCGCTCGACCACCAGGGTGGTGACATGACCCGGGACGTCGAGGACCTCCGCAGCGGCGCTGGGGGCGGCCGTAGCCGCGAGGGCCAGCGACCAGGCCTCGGCCCGGACGAGGCCCGGGAACTCGGGCGGCTCGGGCTTGAGGATGTGGGTGCTCGAGGAGCCGTCGATGGGCAGGAGCCATCGCTCGCCATCCCGCCGGACGACCATCTTCGACTGCCCGCCGCCCAGTGACATCCGGATCGCGCGGTCCTCGTCCAGGGGCCGACGAGGCAGCGCATCCAGCCGAGCGAGGAGCTCCTCCTGGGAGAGCTCCTGATACGTGCCGGTCACCGGCGTCTGGCCCGGCGGCAGCACCGCGACCGCCCCCGCGCACTCCCAGCCGATCCGGTCGAGCAGCCCGTACGTGTCGTCGCGCCACAGCCCGAAGCGGCCGGCGATGCGATCCCGGGTCTCGGACTCCGGGAGCAGGTTCTCGAACCAGGCGTGCGTGAGCTCGGGCTCCCAAGACTCGTCAGCCCGTCGTGCGAACGACAAGCGGCTGCCGAGGCCAAGGTCACTGACCCCGCCGAGCGGCCGGAACGCCGCCGAGCGCCTGCCCGTCCCCTCGATGACACCGATCAGCCGGCCGCCAAGGTGGACGTCGAGCAGGGTCTCGCTCATCGCCGCTCCACCCGGAGCCGCGCACCGAGGAACGCGAGCACATCCATCAGGGTCGAGACGCGCACGGACTCACCCCGCTCGAGACGGATGAGCGCGGGACGACTGACACCCGCGATCCGCGCAAGGTCGGCCTGGGTCCAGCCCCGAGCTCGGCGCATGGCACGGACCGCAAGACCTAGCTCGTGGGCATCTCGCGCCACACGGCTGTCGGTGCCAGATCGGGTGTCATCAATCATGAATTCATGACATTCGCACCAACGAAGTCACATGTCAATCATTCGTGACAACTTGTCACCAAGGCCCAGATGTCACGAGTTCATGACGCGGTGGCGACACGGTGGTCGAGCCTCGACCCAGCCGGAGTCTCGGTGGACTCGGGCTTACGTCGCGCTCAGCTCGGGCCCTCCAGAACCTTTGGTGACTACCCAGGCCGGCGGGTCGCTCAGAGTCGGACGATGTCGAGGCCCTCGAGCTCGACGTAGGCGGCGTCCTGGGTGACGACCGGGATCCGCAGCGCGATGGCCGTGGCCGCGATCCACGAGTCGTTGACCGGCATCCGCAGACCGTGGTCGCGCAGTCGGATGCGAAGACTCGCCCAGGCCTCCGTGACCGGCTCATCGATGGGCACCGGATCGAACCCCATCGCACTGGTCAGGGTCCCGAGGCGCCGGGCACGCGTCTCCGTATCGGTCGCTGCGAGGACGCCCACACGGAGCTCCGCGATGGTGATGACCGACACGGCGAGCTCATCCGGCAGGCGGTCGGCCGCCAGCCGTCGCCCGTTCTCGAGCGCGACGAACACGCTCGTGTCCGCGAGGCCGCGGGTCACAGCGGCAGGTCGTCCGTGGTCTCCGGCGTCAGGTCCCGCAGGTCCGCCAGCAGCGCCCGGTCGGCGGGATGGGCCAGGACACGTCGTGCGAGCTCCTCGCGCGTCATCCACCGGACGCGACGATCGGCGGGGACCAGCGTGGCCACGACGCGGCCGCCGACCGTGATGGTCACCGACTCGCCGGCCTCGACGAGCGCGAGCACCTTCCGAGTGTTGTTGCGCAATTCCCTCGACGCCACCTCGATCATGCGACGACCGTAGCACATCCGCGACGATGGTCGATGGTGGCCAGTTCGGGTCC
>DAOTUX010000320.1:0-7151 GCA_034436475.1 Chloroflexota bacterium
CGGCAGGATCGTGACGGCGGCGCGCGTCTGGTCGGTCTGGGCGAGCGCCGCGATGTCGAACGATTGGATGGTGGGGTCGAGCAAGGCCTGCGTCGCCTGCTGGAACAGGATGATCGGGTTGAGGCGGCGCAACTCGGTGATCATCTGGGCGTTCGCCAGAACCTCGTTCGCGGTCGGGCTCGCGGGCACGGGCCGGAGCGCGTTGGCCACCGTGCTGATGATCTGGTTGCCAAAGAACGTGAGCACCAGCCAGAAGGCGATGACCACGAGCGCCGCGGTGGCCGCGCGTCGGAACACCACGGACGCGAGCGTGGAGAGCGCCAGCCAGAACGCCACGTACAGCACGGTCACCCCGAACCAGGCCACCAGCCTCGATGCGACATCGCCGTCGGGCACCACGCCCAGCCGCACGATGCCCACGCCCGCGAGCATCAGGATGACCGCGCACAGGATCATCACGATGACCGCGAGACCGGCCACGAACTTCCCGTTGATGACGTCGTCGCGATGGATGGGCTGTGACACCAGGCGCGGCAGCGTGCCCTCGGACCGCTCGGAGCTGATGGCGTCGAACCCGAAGGCGATGCCCAGCACCGGCCCCAGCAGGGCCACCAGGCCCGCGAAGGACGGGAATGACTGCCCGGTGATGCCCGGGATCGCGGGCGAGGTGGTGAACAGCAGGGTGAACACCGGGATCTGCTGGCCGGTGATGGTGGTCTGGCGCGCGATCTCGCTGGCGACGTCACGGAACGTGCCCGCGACTGCGTAGATCGCCAGGAGGCCGGCAAGCCCCAGCACCAGCAGCAGCGCGATGAAGCGCACGCTGAGCAGGTGCTCCGTGAACTCCCTGCCACCGATGACCCGCCAGCCCGCAGGGATGGCGCGAGTCGCCGGCAGGGTGAGCATCCCCGAGGCGTCCACTGAGGGACCCTCGAGCGTGGTCGCGGGAGCCGTCATGCCGCCACCTCATCGGACGCGTCCTCGCCGACGGCGAAGTAGCGCTGGTAGACCTCATCGAGCTCCATGCCCCGGTCACGCACCAACCACGGCACGTGACCCGCGGCGACCAGCGCGGACAGCATCGACCCGCGAGCCTCCGGGGTGCCCGTCACGCTCCACAGCCGGTGGTCCGTGGCCTCCTGCCGGACCGACAGCACGCCTGGCACGCCTCGGAGCAGGTCACCGACCGCGCCGAGGTCGCCGTCTGCGCCGATGTCCACGGTCACGTTGGCCCCGCGCTGCTGGCGGGCCGCGATCTCGCCCACCGTCCCCATGGCCACGACCTCGCCCTCCACGAAGATGGCGATCCGATCGCACACCTGCTGCACCTGGTGGAGCAGGTGGCTCGACAGGAGCACCGACACGCCGTGGTCGCTCGCGAGGCTCCTGACCAGCTCCAGGACCTCCAGCACGCCCACCGGGTCGATGCTCGTGGTGGGCTCGTCGAGGATGACCACCGACGGGTCCTTGACCAGGACGTCGGCGAGACCGAGACGCTGGCGCATACCCCGCGAGTACGTCTCCACGGGCCGGTCGCCCGCGTCGGGCAGGCCCACGCGCGCCAGAAGCTCGTCGATGCGGTCCTCAGCCTCGTCCTGAGGGATGCCGTTCAGGCGTGCCGTGTAGCGCAGGTTCTCACGACCCGTCATGGCCCCGTAGAAGCCCACGTTGTCAGGCAGGTATCCCACGTGTCGCTTCACCTGGAGCGGGTCGCGCAGGGGGTCGAGGCCCAGCACCTCGGCCGTCCCCCCCGTCGGCTCGGACAGCCCGAGCAGCATCAGGATGGTCGTGGTCTTGCCCGCACCGTTGGGGCCCAGCAGGCCGAACACCTCGCCCTGGTGGATGTCCAGGTCGAGCGAGCGGACGGCGACCTTGTCGTCCGCTCCCTCCTGCGGATACCGCTTCTCCAGCCCCCGGGTGCGGATGACCACCGGTGTGCCGGACACGGTCATCGCCTCCCGTATCGACGGAAGACCAGGAACAGGCCGATGAGCACCAGCACGATGATCGCGATGCCCACGTAGCCCCAGATGGTCGAGGTCTCCACGGTGGTCCGGAGCTGGATGGTCTGGCTACCGGTGGCCTGGTCCGCGCGGCCGGTGAGCGTCACGATGTAGTCGCCCGCGATGGCGTTGCTGGCCGGGGTGATGGTCACCGACGCGGTCGCGCTCTGGCCCACGGGGATGACATCGATGGCGGGGGTGTCCCAGGTCGCCGTCCAGCCGGCAGGCGGGCTGGCCGTGAGAGCCACGTTGGCGAGGTCCGCCGAGCCCGTGTTGGTGACCTGGACCTGGTAGGTGGTGGGCTGCCCGGCCGTGGCGCTCGTGTTGAGCCGACCCGTGACCGGTGTCATGGTGAACGAGTAGGAGCCCGTGATCTGCACGATGAGCTGCGCCTGTGCGCTGTAGTCACCGGATGTCGCGGTGACCACGATGGGGTAGTCGCCGGCGACCGCCATGGGGTCGGGCTTGACGGTCGCGGTCAGGTTCTCGGTGTCACCGGCGCCCACGACCACGCTCGCGGCCTGTGCCTGGCCGCTGGGCTGCGCGGTCACCGTCCAGCCCTCGGGGCCCTGGCCCTCGAAGGTGAAGGTCAGCTCCTGCGCGGTGTCGTTGGCGAGGCGCAGGTTGAACGTGAAGGTGGTCGTGGAGCTGCCTCGCTGCCCCACGACATCCGATGTGAGCGCCACGTCGCCACCCGACGTGTCCTCCACCACGACGTCCACCGTGAGGTCCGCCTGACCGCTGGGCGCGGCGGCATGGACCGTCAACTGGCTGGTGCCGGGCGCCGTGCCCTCGGGGACCTTGACGTCGAGCTCGAGCGCGGGCGAGGCGCTCGTGCCGGTCGTGGTGACGCTGCCCACGATGAGACCGCCGCCCTTGAGGTTGGTCTCGAAGCCCTCGGGCGCCCCTGACACGGTGAGGTCGACACGCTCCACGGACGGCGACGTGACCTGGATGGGGAACTTGGCGGTGCCACCGGGATCGACCGAGATCGACGGGTACGTGGTGGTGACGGTCAGTTGCGCCGGCGGCGCCCCGGGGGTGGGGGTCGCGGTCTGCGCGAAGGCCGCGCCGCTCCCAAGGGTGGCTGTCAAGCCCGCGAGGGCGATCGCGACGACCGAACGACGGACGCCACTTGAGCGTAGACGCATGGGATGTGCGACCTCTCCGCTACCTGCTATCGGCGTCCGTGCGGAACGCCTCCGGATGTCTTCGGACCGCGCACGTCGCTCCGGACCACGGCGGGCCGGCCGGGCATGGCGCTGCGATCGGATGCCGGTCGCCCACGGGGCGCACCGGGGGTCTTCCCAGTGCCACCGTAGCCGCGACCGCGCGCCATGGTGTACCAGAACCGCCGGGATCCTGCACGCCGGGCCCGGCACGCTCGGTGTATCAGAGGTTCCTGACGATCGTCTGAGATCGACGCGAGAGGCGATCCCAGGTGACGCGATCTCAGCTGATGCTCAGGACCGGTGCCTGCTGGGCGGCACGCACGCTCATGCGCGCGGCCACCGTGCGGGCCAGCGCACGCATGGTCTGCGCCGCCGCTCCGGGCTCGCGCTGGGCGACCGCAGGCACGCCCACGTCGGCGCCCTGGCGCACCTTGACATCAAGGGGGATGCCACCGAGGAACTCGAGACCCTGCTCCCGACAGAACCGCTCGCCACCACCGCGCCCGAAGATCTCGGTCGCCTCGCCGCAATGGGGACACACGAAGGCGCTCATGTTCTCGACCAGCCCGATGATGGGCACCGACAGACGGCGGAACATGGACACGGCCTTGTCGACATCGAGGAGCGCGACCTGCTGCGGCGTGGTCACCATGAGCGCCCCACTGATGGGCACCGACTGGGCCAGCGTCAGCTGGGCGTCCGAGGTCCCGGGGGGCAGGTCGATGACGAGGTAGTCCAGGTCCCCCCAGTCGACGTCCCGCAGGAACTGCTGGATGGCACCACCCACGAGGGGCCCGCGCCATACGATGGGCTGGCCCTGGGGCACGAACAGCTGGATCGAGATGACCTTCACGCCGTACCGCTCGAGCGGCAGGATCCGACCCTCGGCACTGGCCGCGGGGCTGCCCTCGACACCCATCATGAGCGGGATGTTGGGGCCCGTGATGTCCGCGTCGAGCAGCCCCACCATGGCACCATCGAGGGCGAGCGCCACCGCGAGGTTGGTGGACACGGTGCTCTTGCCCACGCCCCCCTTGCCCGAGGCGACCGCGATGATGTTCTTGACCCCCGGCACCAGCTGTCCGCCGCCGCCGGCGACCGCCCGCCGCACCGTGGCGCCCCATGTGATGTCGATGGTGGCGGGCGCGCCCGCGCCCGCGAGGGCGGTACGGACGTCACGCTCGATGTCGTCCTTGAGCGGGCACGCGGGCGTGGTCAGGTCGATGGACAACGCGATGCGGTCCGCCTCGACCGTCACGCGCTTGACCATCTCGAGGGTCACGATGTCACGTCCCAGCTCGGGATCGCGGACCTGGCGCAGGACGTCGTAGACGTCAGACTCTGTGAGCATGCGACGATCATACCGGCGGGCGCTGATGTACGGGTCCGGTGCCGACGTGGGGTGCTGGGCGGTGGCGTCACGGCGGCCCTGCGGACCGGCATCAGGTCACCTACGCCCGATGGCACCAGACACGGTCCCGCGATGACGGAGACCCCAGGCACCGCGGAGACCCCCAGGCCTTCGCCTTCGGACGTGCGACGCCGGCTGTGGCTGGACGGGGCCGGCATCGGCCTCTCTGCCGCGGCGTTCGGAGTGGTCTACGGCCTCGCGGCACGCCAAGCCGGCTTCTCGCTCGTCGAGGGTGTCGCGATGAGCGTGTTCGTGTTCGCAGGCGCCGCGCAGTTCGCGGCCGTGGGGCTGGTGGCCCAGGGGGTGCCCTGGCTGGGCATCGTGGTGCTGACCGCCCTGCTCAACGCACGCCACCTCCTCTACAGCGCGGCACTCGCGCCCTGGTTCGCGCAACGTTCCCGAATCGAGCGGGCGGCATCGGCGCACGTGCTCACCGACGAGGCGTTCGCACTCGCCCTCCCGGCGTTCCGTGCCCTCGGACGCCACGATCGCACCACGTTCGTCATCGCGGCGGCCATCCCGGCTGTCCCCTGGATGCTGGCGACGACCACTGGGCTCGTGGGAGGCAGCTTCCTCCCTGACCCGGGTGCCCTGGGCATCGACGTGGTCTTCCCGGCAGCCATGGGCGGTCTCGCCGTGGCCCTCCTGACGGACCGCCGCTCGGTCGTCGCGGCCGTCAGCGGCGCATCGCTGGGCGTGGCCGTCGCCCTCATCTCACAACCGTCGATGGGCGTGCTCCTCGGAGGCCTCGTGGGGCCAGCCATCGCGCTCGCGATCCCGTCCAGTCCGCGCCCGGCGGACGACCAGGAGTCGGGCGACCCGACGACCGGGGCACCCATCCCGCCACCGCCCACGACCGGGATGCCCGAGTGAGCCTGGAGCTCGTGGGCCTCGCCCTCCTCATGGCCGCGGTGACCTACCCCGCTCGCGCCGTCCCGCTGCTGCTGCCCGGGTTCGACCGACTGCCACGCATCCTCGATGACTACCTGCGACTCATCGGCCCGGGCGTCCTGGCGGCGCTCGCGGCGGTCAACGTGCTCGTCGTGGTCGGTTCGGACGGCACAGCGCATCTTGAGGCCGGCATCGAGCTCATCGCCGTGCTCGTGTGCGTGGCCGTGGTCGTCTGGAAACGCTCGCTGCTGCCGGGCCTGCTCCTAGCAGTGGCGATCGTAGCGATCGCGAGGGGGCTGGGCGTGGGCTGATCGTGGGGCCGGAGGCGGCGGTCCCTGAGCCAGAGGTGGCGGGTCTCACTGGGTGGCGAACGACCCGAGGATGCCATCGGGGATGTCGCTGTCGACCCAGTCGGCCGGGCCGCGGATCACGACCGCGAAGACGGTGCCCAGACCGTCGACGCCCGCGAGCACCTTCACGCGTGTCGACGCCGTGTCGTACCACTGCGCGTACGAGTCGCTCAGGCCCATGAGGTAGTTCTCGACGGGCTCGGCCGAGACGGCCTCGGGGGCGCCGGGCAAGTCGGCCACGAGCTCGCCCATGACCTGGAGGGACTGGGGCGTGTCGCCATCCTCGACCGATGGTCGGAAGGCTCGCACCACCATCAGCCCGAGCGTGCCATCGGGACTCCGGAAGGACGCCCTCATCCCGTCCTCCTGCCCGTCCTCGACCCAGTCGGCCGGACGACAGAACAGCAGCCCCATGTCCCGGCGACTGACCGCGACCAGGTTCGGCTGGTCGATGTCCCTGGTCACCGGGTCGGCCGCCAGGCGCCCATTGACGTAGAGGCTGACTTGGTAGCTGCCGTCCGGGACGCATCGATGGGGCGTGCTCCCAATCAGGTAGGATCGGCCCGACCAGTAGTTCGGCGCCTCGCCATCGATGTAGAACGACCCGGCATCAGTGACGCTTCCCAGACGCAACGGTCCCGAGTGCGTGTCCAGGACGTGCCGTCCGGGGATCACCGGGTCCTCGTAGGACCAGACCACCGACATCACGTCGCGCTCGGGTTCGTATCCCTCGATGCGCGCCTCCCACCACAACTCACTGGCGCTCGACTGGATGCGCAGTTCGCTGACCACCGGCTGGGTCGCCGGGTCGATGTTCGTGACCGGGTCGCTCAGGCCAGCCACGACCAGTTGTCGGAACTCGTCGATCGCGGGCCCTACGACCGGGTCCGCGCCCAACGATGCCTCGATGAGGTGGAGGTCCGTCAGCGCGCCAGCCGCGACCTGCCACCGCTGGGCGTCGCTGAACACCGGTTGACCGTCGGCGTCGCTGGCCATGGACACGTCGACCCCCTGTCGATAGGCCTCGCGGGCCTCGTCGATGTGCCCCGCCACCAGGAGCGCAGCACCGTGGTTGTAGCGGACCACCGGCAGCTCGGGCGCGAGGTCGAGCGCCCTCGCGGTCAGCTCGACCGCATTGGCCGCGTGGGCACCGACCGGCTCGTCGAGCGCCAGGAGCGTCTCATAGAACCCGCCGTCCCCCAGGGTGCTGAGGTTCTCCCAGCCGAGGTCACGTGCGGTCTCGAGGGCCAGCGCTGCCTCACGCACCGCGTCGATGCTGCTGACGCTCGTGAAGCCGCTCCCCATCTGGGGCGACCCGGCCATG
>DAOTUX010000321.1:0-2888 GCA_034436475.1 Chloroflexota bacterium
CGCTCCGCAGTCTCCCGGGCGCGGATACTAGCGTCAGGCCGCCCCGCGTGTGATCGACATCGAGGGCCCGACATGGCCCGGGCGCAATGAGCGTGGCCGATGGGAGGCGCGGTGCTCGATCGCCACGGGCTGCCTGAGCTTCCGTGCGGCCACCGCATCCATCGACTGGGAGCCCTACGTCATCCTCGCGTGCGCTGGGTCTCGGGTCAGCTGCCACCAACAGTGAACGGCTGCCAGGGTGCGCCCATTCGATGCGGCGATCCCCGTCGCGATGGGGAACATCAACGCGGCGGCGGAGTTGGCGACGGGGTTCGTGAGCACGATCCCGGATTGGCGACGGTGTCGCCTGGGGCGGCCCTCCACCCGGGCGGTCAGTAGCATGTTCGTATGTCTCATGTAGGCTGTATGTATGCATGGAACGCGCGAGCGCCTCTCCGCAAGCGTGGAGAGCGAGCTACTGGATGCCGGGCGCACCGCCGTCGCGGAAGGTCGCGCCTCGAGCGTGAGCGCGTGGGTCAACGTGGCCCTGCGACGCCAGGTCGAGCACGACCGCCGCCTGCGGGCACTCGACGCGTTCCTGGCAGCGTACGAGGCACGACACGGCCCTGTCACCGAGGACGAGATCCGCGAGGCAACGCGTCGCGCACGGTCACGAGCGACCGTGCTCCGGCCAGCCGACCCGGCAGCCCCAGCGCGTACCCGCGCGCGCCATCCGTGAGCCTCGTCCTCGACGCCGGGGCACTCGTGGCCGTGGAGCGCGGGGATCGGGACACGATCGCCATCATCAAGGGCGAGCGACTCGCTGGACGCGCGCCCGTGACCCATGGCGGTGTGGTCGGGCAGGTGTGGCGCGGCGGCCGGGGCCGTCAGGCGAACCTCGCACGCCTCCTGCCCGGTGTGGAGGTCGTCGCGCTCGATGACGCGCTGGGCCGGCAGGCAGGCGTCCTGCTGGGGGCCGCTCTCGCGTCCGATGTCATCGATGCCGCGCTGGTGCTGCTCGCCGCCGATGGCGACGTCATCCTGACGAGCGACCCGGGCGACCTCGTCCAGCTGGCTCAGGCTGCCGGCACGCACGTGGACCTGGTCCCCGTCTGACGACCCGAGAGTGCGACTTTCATATGTCACTCTGATGGTCCGGTATGATTGCCAGCATGGAGAGCATCACGCCCCTCGACCTGCGGCGGTCGCTCGGCCGCATCCTCGACGAGGCGTCCGCGGGACGCCGGTTCCTCATCGAGCGTGACCATCGGCCGCTGGCGGTGCTCATCTCGGTGGAGGACGCGGCGCGGCTGGACGAACCGGAGGAGGATGCCGCCCGTCGGCGAAAGGAGGCGTGGGACGCCATCCACGACTACGCGACGCGCGTCCGCCCGTTCCTCGATCCCGACCGTCCGAGCGTGGCGGAGATGGTCCGTCAGGACCGGGACGCGCGGGATCGGCGCGACCGGCGCCGCGCCGCAGGGGACCTCAGCGCGTCCATCCGATACGACGACGAGTGATGGTCGGCCCGCTCGTCATCGACGCCTCCCTCGCCCTCGCCTGGGTGCTGGAGGAGCCGCAGCCCGACTGGGCGCGACGCCTCCACGAGCAGGCTGGGGGTGCCGGTGTGGACATCCGGGTGCCGACCGCGTTCTGGCTGGAGGTGGGCAACATCCTGGTCCGCCAGCGCGGCATGTCGCACGACCAGATGATCGAGGGCCTGGTGCGCCTCGAGTCGATGGGCATCGCGGACGTGGAACTGGACAGGCCGATGCGGCTCCGGTCGCTCGAGTTGGCGCTCCGCCATCGGCTCACCACGTATGACGCGGTCTACCTCGCGCTCGCGGTGGACCTGGATGCCCGACTGGCCACTCTCGACACGGACCTGGGGACCGCCGCGGCGCATCACGGCCTCCGCTACGGCAACGACCATCCGCGGACGATCAGTGAGCCCGTGCCAGCCTACGGGCACGATCGGCCTCCCGACCCGATCTCACTCGCCGCCATCGGCGCCTACATCGCCCGCTTCCGGGGCCCGGGCTCGCGCCCGGTCCGTCCCACCAGCCTGTCCACCCACGAACTGCTGAGCGGGCTGAAGCAAGCCGACCCGGGGCTGCGACATGACCTTGCCGACGTCCTCACTGAGACCACCGACCACATCGCCGACCCGTGGCTGCCATCAGGCGAGCATCGCTGAGGGTCGACCGATCACCTCGGCTCGGGCAGAGTCAGGCGGGTGGGGTTGCCTCGGACAGCCGGAGTTCGATGACATCCAGGCCTGGCACCAGCTCGAAATCACCCACGTTCGCGGTGCCGACCCGCCAGCCCAGCGCGACCGCCGTGGCCGCGACGATCCGGTCGTGAGGTCCGACAGCCCGACCACGGATGGCGAGCTCGGCCCACAGGCCAGCGTGGACCCGAGCGCACCGAAGGTCGAAGGCCACGGGCGGGAACGCGGTCAGGACCGATTCCACGAAGGCTTCTCGCCTGCCCCGGACCTCGGGAGTCGCACGGTGGACGCCATGGAGCAGCTCGGATGCCGTGATCGCGGCGACGGCCACGTCCTCGCGGCCACCGAGCCGAGCCTCCAGACGTCGCCCGACCGTCGCCATGGCCGTGGCTGGCTCGACGCCGCGGAGCGCCCGCTCCAGCTCGATGAAGACCGTCGTGTCCAGGAGGGTCCCCACGTCAGGGCACGGACCACGGGTCCGCAGGGTCCCTGCCCACCGAGGCTGGGATGGACTCCATGTCGTTGGCGAACCCATGCTGCGCCTGACGCGCGCTCCCTGCGACTCATGTGCCAGTCAGGATGGCGTCCGCGGCCTCGTGGACCCGCCCGCACTGACGATCGACGGTGGGCCGACGATGACCTCTAGGCCCCCGCTCCGTATCGCGTAGGGCTGGTCGAT
>DAOTUX010000322.1:0-1765 GCA_034436475.1 Chloroflexota bacterium
CTGGCCCCACTGGGAGCCGGGCTGCGGCGTCTGTGGCTGCTGCTGGCCCCACTGGGAGCCGGGCTGCGGCGCCTGTGGCTGCTGCTGGCCCCACTGGGAGCCGGGCTGCGGCTGCTGGCCCCACTGGGAGCCGGGCTGCGGCGCCTGTGGCTGCTGCTGACCCCACTGTCCCGGCTGACCGCCGGGCCCCGATGACGATGCGTCCGAAGTCACGGGCTGCTCCCAAATCAAGGTTGTGGTAGCGGAGGGCGGATTCGAACCACCGACCAAGGGCTTATGAGTCCCCTGCTCTGCCACTGAGCTACTCCGCCGCCGAGCCGCGCCCATGCACGCCACGGTGCCAGGCGCCCGCGCATGCTATCGCAGGAGGCGACATCACGGCCAACCGCATGTCCCTCAACGGGCAACCGCGCCGGGTCGCGGAGCGTCGTTGGGCGCCAGTGGTGCCGCATCGACCGAGCGCTCAGGCCCGGCTCGTGCGCCACGTCTTGTCCGCCGAGGAGTTCCTCGCCATCGTCAACCCGCTTCGGAAGGAGACCCCAGCAGGAAACTCCCACGACGCGAGAAGCGGCCGCAGGTCGCACTCGACCCCATCGACCCCGCGAAGGTCCACCGCCTCGTGACGTGGACTACGGGGCGATATGACGCCTAGGACCCGACTGAGGGCAGGGATGACCCCGGTCCGGTTTCACGAGACACTCCGTGGCATGCGGCACCTGCGGGTTCGCGCTCCCACCGTACCAGGCACGGGCCGCCCTCGCCGGTACTGCCGCGCCTGCGCGTCGCGCGAGACCCAACTGGCCACGGCCTGCGGGCGCGCGCAACAGCGAACCCGTCTGTGCTCGTACCCGCCAGCCTTGCGTCTCGCCCGGGTAGCGGGGCAGGTTGCCCTCGAGAATGCGTCGATGGGTCGCAGGTGACCCAGGCCTGGCAGGCTCTCACTCGGCCAGAGAGGTTCCGATGCCTAGGTACCGAAGGTGCCGCCGTGTCCTCGCGTCGCGTGGTACCTGCTGAGCCAGGCGGGGAGGGCAGGCGCGGTCTTGTCGGCAAGGTTGGCGGCCATCTCCGTTGGAGCCTACACTCGACTACCAGTCGACGGGAACCTCGACGACCACCCCGTCAATGACCACCAGCGTGCCAGGGGCGAGGTAGAGGTCATTGGGGTCGTTGTCGTGCACACGCCGGCCGACACAGCCGGTGAGCCTGCCGCCCCGCTGACCGAAGCGGACGCCATATCCCCGGTTGTGGTGGATGCTGCTGCGGTCCGAGCACGTGATGTAGCCAGTGTTGCCGCTGGCCCCGGCCCCCGCGTTCCTGTAGATGGAGGAGTCATCGTACAGCCGCAGCCGCGAGCCATCGAGGGACACGCCCCGATCAGAGTTGTGATGGATGGATGACCGGCCCCGCATGGTCACCCCGGCGGTGTCAGTCTGAGTCATCCCGTTGCCAGTGTTGTGGTGGATCGCGCTGTCCGTGAGGGTGACCGCGGGTCCAAAGAGCGCTACGACCCCGGTGCCGCCATTGTCATGGATCGAGCTCCGCAGGAGGCTGAGGGTCGTCTCCCATCCATCAGCAGAGACTCCGTCGCCGTTGTCGTAGATGCTGCTGTCCCGGATGCGGACGTCCGCGAGGTCGATGTCCATGCCTGCCGCGTTGTCGGTGATCCGCACCCGGGTGAGGCGCATCACCGGGATCGTCGTCGCGTCCGACTTGCGCCCGACCACGATGCCCGTGCCGCCACCTCGGATGACCACGTCGCGGACGG
>DAOTUX010000323.1:0-7717 GCA_034436475.1 Chloroflexota bacterium
CGATGGTCGACAGGAGGTCGGTGCGCATCTCCTCGAGATCGTGGAGCAGGCGGGCCGTCTCGGGGCGGTCGACGGGCGACCCACCGGACCGGGCCCCGAGGCTCGTGACCACGAAAACGCGCGAGCCGTTGGCGTGGGTCACCCGGACGAGCCCCAACGCGGCCAGCTGCCCCAGCAGCCGCTCCGCCGTGTCGGCCTCGACGACCGCGCCTGCCTCTGCGAACCGCCCCACCAGCGCCGTCGCCGTGACGCCCTCGCCCACCAGCGCGAGGGCGGCGGTGACGAGCGGGGAGGGCGTCGGCGGGTCGGTCACTCCTGGGCGAGCATACCCGTGCGACCCCGCCGTGACGACCGTCCGGGTGTCGTGGGCGCGGCCATCAGATCTCGGACGTCGAGGCAGTAGCGGACGTTCGTGATGACGGGGGCCTCCCCGTCGGCGTCCCCGTCACGGTCGTACGAGCAGATGCACGGGCCCCCGGCCACGCAGCCGGAGCAGCAGAACGGCAGGCCGTGGTGGAGCACGGGCCGCCCGACGATCGCCACCTCGCAGGATGCGCACGTGCGCACGACCGGGGCTCGGGCGGGTGCCTGGGACACGCTGGCTTGGCTCATGGTGGCCATCCTGACGCTGGAGGCTGAACGGATGGGCGTACCTCCGTGAACCGCGCATGAACACACGACGCGTGCTGCGGTGGGGAGCTGGCGCCATCATGGACGGCCTCGCCGGGCCGAGGCGGCAGAGGTCCGGGCCGGTGGCCCTGGGACCGCACGTGAAGGATCGCGGGAGGCGCGGTAGACTCACGTCCGCCTGCGGGCATCACTGGCGAGTGGCCAAGCGGTAAGGCGCCTGACTCTGGATCAGGAGACCGAAGGTTCGAATCCTTCCTCGCCAGCCATACTTCCAAGCACGACAAGGGCCCAGGGCCAGGCCTCGTCCGGCGCCTGTCCGCGCTCGGCCTGGACTCGTCGCGCGGGAGGGCGACGACGGCTACGGCGTCGTGGACGAGATGGACCCTGTGGGGGCCTCCGATGGGACGACTGGGCCCGACGGCGTGGGGACGAGGGCGGGCGACGCCGTCGGCTGGACCACGCTGTCGAAGTCGATGGAGCGGACGAGCGCGTCGAGCGTGTCCAGGGAGGGCGTGAAGGCCGTGGGCTCCGCCGCATCGAGCGTGGCCACGGTCTGCCGGACATAGCGCGCCCAGGTGCGGCCGTTCCGGCCGACCCGCTCGGCGTCCGCCTGGGAGATCCGTGTCGGGAGCATGTCGGCGCGCAGGCTCCACGAGACCGCGACATACCAGCGCCCGTTCGTGCTGACACCCTGGAACGTGTACCAGAGGCCGTCCCGCGTGAATGGGAACGTGTCCTGGCCAAAGCCCGTGACATAGGCGACACCGGTCACCTCGGGCGTCTCGATGTACTGCGCGCGCGCGACGAGCAGCTGCGCGGCCTCCTCCACGACCGGCAGGTAGGGCACCTCGGCGACACCGTCCTGGGTGACCGCCTCGAGGCTGGATGGGTCGGGTCGCTCGGCGAGCACGCGCTGGAGTCGCTGGAGCTGCTGGGAGGCGCGCGGATGACCCTCGAGCCAGCCGGTCCGGTAGAAGCGCACGGCACCCGGCACGTCCCAGGGTGCGGGGATGGGTGCATCCTCGCCCTGCCGCGGGTAGAGCGTGAACAGGATGTGCGCCGGTGTCGCCTCCCCCAGCAGGGCGTCCCTCTGGCGCTGGCGCGGCACGCGCAGGATGTTGACGCTCCCCCCGAGGCTGTGGTCGAAGCTGAAGCCCACGTCGTCCAGGCGCACCCTGCTCGTCCCATCCTGCGCCTGCGCAGGCAGCGCGAGCGTCAGCAGCAGCGCACCGACCAGCAGCGTACCCCGCGAGTGACTGCCCATGTCACCACCATCCGCTGGCCCCGTAGCCACTGGGCCCGCGCGCGAGGCCGATCGCGCGTGGCCCGATGCGCCGACCGATGCCGACCCTGGCGACGCCCTGCCAGTCTATCGGCTGACCCGGCCCATCAACTCAGCGGACTCGGCCCCAGGGCAGACCAGGCCATCAGCCGCGCGTCATCCGGTGCTCGTGGCCATGGCGCGCCAGAGCGTGTCCGTGAGTGCCTCGACCCACGACGGATCTGAGGTCCTCCCCAGCACCAGGTGATGGGCCACGACCGCGCCCGCCAGCATCTCCGTGACCACCAGCGGGTCCAGGTCCGGCCGCAATTCGCCGCGCTCGATCCCGCGCTCGAGCATGGCGGCTATGGCGAGGCGTCGGGGTGTGATGATGCGCGAGCGGAACTCATCCATGAGTCCCGGCTCCCGGGCGTCCGCGACGAGGAGGGTCGCGAGCACCCGGATCGCCCCGCTGTCCACCAGCCCGTGCACCACGTCCCGCACCAGGGACGCGAGCGCGGTGCGCGTGTCACTCGCCGGGTCCATGGGCGACAGGACGTCGGTGCCGGCCCCCAGCGCAGCGAGCACCAGGTCTCGCTTCGTCGGGTAGCGGCGATACACGGTGCTCTTGGCCACGGCCGCCCGCGTGGCGACCCGCTCCATCGACAGACCGTCATAGCCATCCGCGACCAGGACGTGCAGCGCGGCGGACAGGATGTCCGCGTCGGCCCTGGGGCTCCGCGGACGACCCCGTGACCCGGCCGAGCGCGACGGATGGTGGCGGCCAGGGGCTGCCGCGACATCTGGGGACATGGTCCCCCAGCCTACCGGGCCGGGGTCGCGAGCGCATCCGGCTCGACCGGGCGCGGGTCCCGACTGGGCATCCGTCGGATGGTCAGGACGGCCGCCCCGAAGGCGACCAGCGCGGCCACGATGGCGGCGACGCCCAGACCGTCCGTGAACGCGACTCGCGCGGCGTCGGCGAGCGCATCACCGGCTGGGCCCCCGATGCGGGCGCCGATGACCACCGCCGCGCCCACCGAGTCGCCCGCGACGTCCGCGAGCCGCTCGGGGAGGCTCGCCACGGCATCGGTCATCCGGCTCCGATACACCGAGTTCATGACCGAGCCCAGCACGGCGACGCCCAGGGCCCCACCCAACTGGCGGACCAGGTCGTTCATGGCGGACCCCACCCCGGCCTTGGCCTCCGGCACCGCACCCATCACAGCAGCCGTGGCGGGGGCCATGACATTCGCCATGGCGATGGCGGTCACGAACAGGGTGAGGGACACGACCCACACGGGCGTGCTCGGCGTCCAGGCCACCAGTGTCGCGAGCAGCAGGCCCAGGGCCACGAGCGCGCCCGCGATCACTCGCGCGGTCCCCGCATGCGCGACCGCGCGGATGCTCACCTGTGCGCCGATGGGCACGCCCAGCGCGACCGTGACCATGGCCAGGCCAGCCTCCAGGGCCGACAGGCCGAGCACCGCCTGCAGGTACTGGGTCAGTCCGAAGATGACGGCGAACAGCGCGAAGAACGCGACCCCGATGGCGCTCGCACCCGCCGTGAAGCGCGGCACCCGGAGCAGCCCGAGGTCCAGCATCGGATGGTCCGTGTGCGCCTCCCACCATGCGAACGCGACGCCCAGGACCGCCGCGAGGGCGAGGCTGGCAAGGACGACCGGGTCGGTCCACCCTGCGGACGGCGCCTCGATGATCCCGTAGACCAGGCCCAGCACCGCACCGATCGAGAGCACGGCACCGACCAGGTCGAGGCGGGGTGCCGCCGGGTCACGGCTCTCCGGCACCAGCCACCAGCCGGCCACGAGCGCCACGATGACGATGGGCACGTTGACGAAGAACACGGCGCTCCAAGCGAAGCGCTCGATGAGCAGGCCGCCCACGACCGGCCCGAGGCCGATCCCCAGACCGGACATGCCGGCCCAGATGGCGATCGCCCGCCCACGCTCGCGACGTGGGAACACCGCGACGATGATCGACAGGGTGGACGGCATGATGAGCGCGCCGCCGACACCCATCACCCCGCGCGCGACGATGAGCTGGGTCGCATCGGTGGCGGCCATGGCGGCGATAGAGGCACCACCAAACACCAGCAGGCCGACGCGCAGGGCGAGCGCCCGGCCGAACCGGTCGCCCAGCGTGCCCATCACCAGCAGCAGGCCGGCGAAGACCAGGACGTAGGCGTCGACCATCCACTGCAGCTCGGCGGCCGTCGCGCCGAACTCCTCCTGGAGCGTGGGCAGGGCCACGTTGAGGATCGTGTTGTCCAGGCCGATGATGACGAGGCTGAGCACCAGGACTGCCAGCGTCCACCAGCGTCGCCGGTATGCCGTGGAGCCAATCACGGCTCCGTCCGCTCGATCCATCCAGGCGTGTCCTCCGCAGGGCGCGACTCATGCGGATGGGTTGGCCACCCGCTAACGATACGCTACTGTAGCGTAGCGTTTAGCCGGGCGTGAGGGCGTCGTCAGCCGTCGCTGGTCAGGCCGCCGGCTCCGGCTCACCCTCGATGTGGATGGTCGGCAGGAGCCGGTCCAGCCAGCGCGGCAGCCACCAGGCGCGCTCACCCAGGATCGCCATGAAGGCGGGCACGATGGTCATGCGCACCACGAACGCGTCGAGCAGGATTGCCACGGAGAGCGCGAGGCCCATGACCTTGACCATCGGGTCCTCCGAGACGATGAAGCCCGCGAACACCGAGATCATGATGATGGCGGCCGCCGCCACCACCCGGCCGCCGTGGCCAAAGCCCGACACGACCGCCTCGGTGGGCCCGGCGCCGCGCGTGTGCTCCTCGCGCATCCGCGTCACCAGGAACACCTCGTAGTCCATGGCGAGCCCGAACACGACGCCGATGATGAGGATGGGCAGCAGGCTCAGAATCGGTCCCGCCTCGGGCACGCCCACGAGATCGGCGAGCCAGCCCCATTGGAACACCGCGACCACCACGCCCAGGGTCGCGACCAGCGACAGCACGAACCCCAGGGTCGCCTTGATGGGCACCCACACCGAACGGAACACGACGCCCAGCAGGAGCAGCGAGAGACCCACCACGACCGCCAGATAGAACACCAGGGCCCCGGCCAGGCGCTCGGAGACATCGATGTTGAGCGCGGTCCGCCCGGTCACCGCCATGGCGGCGCCGGTGCGGGCCCGAAGGTCACGGCTGGCGTCCCTGATCTCGCCCACCAGGCGCTCGGTCTCGACCGAGTTGGGGCCACCCGCGGGGATGACCTGGAACAGCGCGTACTCACCGGCGGTATCAAGGAACGACATGGTCGTGGACGTGACACCGGGCAGCGCGGCCACGGTGGTGGTGGCGTCCTTGAGCGCGGCCTTCGGGTCGGTGGCCTCCCGCACGTCGAGCACCACCACCAGCGGGCCGTTGACACCCGGTCCGAACCCCGCGCTCAGCAGGTCGTATGCCTTGCGCTGCGTGGTGTCCGCGGCCGACATCCCGTCATCGGGCAATCCGAGACGCATGCTGGCCGCCGGGATCGCCAGGACGAGGAGCGCCGCGGTCGCCACCCCGCCCACGACCACGGCGTGCCGCGTGACGAACCGTGCCCAGCGGGCGATGGGCCCGCTGCCGTGGCTGTCACTCTCCGGGTCGTGCGCCGGTCGCAGCCGCTCGCCCAGGAAGCCCAGCAGGGCCGGCAGGAGGGTCAGCGCCACCAGCACCGACACGACCACGGTGAAGGCGGCGGCGGCTCCCACCTGGAACAGGATGGGGAGCCCCGTGACGGCGAGTGCGAGGAGCGCGATCACCACCGTCGAGCCGGCGAACACGACCGCGCTCCCCGCCGTGGCGAGGGCGCGCCCGACGGCGCTCGGCCCGTCATGGCCCACGGACAGCTCATGGCGATACCGGGACACGATGAACAGCGAGTAGTCGATGGCGACCGCCAGGCCCAGCATCAGTGCGAGGGTCGTGGTGAACGAGGTGAGCTCCACGAAGTGGGTCGCGATGGCGACCGCGCACACGCCGATGCCGACGCCCACGAGGGCCATCGCCAGCGGCAGGCCCGCCGCGAGGAGCGAGCCGAGGGTGAGCACGAGCACGACCGCCGCGACCAGCACGCCCACGACCTCCTCGCCGCCCACGGTGGGAATGGTCGTCAGGGCATCGCCGCCGACCTCGACCATCAGCCCGGTGGCACGGCCCTTGTCCGCCACTGCCAGCAGCGCGGCACGTGCCTCGTCCGTGACGCCCGTGAGCGGCACCCTGTAGCTCACCTGGATGTAGGCCATGCGGCCACTCGGGTCGACCGCGCCCAGGAGCATGGGGTTGACAGCCATGGCCACCTGCGGCGCGCCCTGGAGGTCCGTGACCATGCCCTGGATGGTCGCCCAGTCGTCGGCGCCCAGCGTCTCGCCCTGGGGAGCCGCGACCACGACCCGCGCTGAGGCGCCCGCGACCCCGAGCGAGGGGAACCGCTGGGCAAGGACCTCGAGGGCGGCCTGGGACTCGGTCCCGGGCACCGAGAACGTGGTGACGGGGGGCTTCGAGAGCGTGATCGCCCCGATCCCGAAGGCGACCAGCACGGCCAGCCAGACGGCCGTCACGAGCCGGCGACGCGCGAGCGAGGAGCGACCGAGTCGGTCGAGGAACGAAGCCACGGGACGATGACCCTCAGGTGGTGGTGGGGGGCGCGGGGAGGCCCGCGCGCAGCAGCGCGAACGCCTCGCTCACGTCATGGACATGCGCCTCCCGATCGAGGACTTCGTCGCGATCGAGGACGGTCAGCATCACCGCGGCCGCGACCGCGGTCAGGAGGCGTGGGTACAGGTCGGTCGCAGGGTCCGTGCCCGTCCGGTCTGCGACCACCCCCACCAGCCGACGCGCGAGGTCGGCGATCAGGCTGGGCCGATACGCCGCCATCCGGGGGCTCCGCCAGAGCGCCTCGACGTCCGCCGACGCATGGTCCGGTGGCTCGATGGCGTGGGACACGAGTCGGATCGCGAGCCCCTCCAGCGAGTCCAGGATGGGCTCCCCCATCGGCCGCTCCCGGAGCTCGGCCGCGACCAGGTCCACGAGCTGGTGATATGGCAGGAGAATCGCCTCCTCCTTGCCCCGGAAGTAGTTGTGGAAGGTGCGCACGGACACGTTGGCCGCGGCGGCGATGTCCTCGGTGGTCACGCCGTCCACGCCGCGCTCGGTCGCGAGCCGCATGGCCGCGAGGCTCAGAGCGGTGCGGGTCTCCGACTTCTTGCGCTCGCGCAGGCCCGGGGCGGTGCTCATTGGTAGTCAGGGGCGCGGTGTCCGCGGAGCGGACCCGTCTCCCCATCCCCCGTTCGAACCGTGCGTGCGGTTCTCCCGCACACGGCTCACCGATGGTCTTCGAACCATGCTACGCGACCCCCGGATATCGGACGGTCCCACGGAGACGATGAAGACCGTGGCCCTCGAACCATGCACGGGTCCACTCACGCGACCGACCGGCGCGCAGATGCCGTCCGTGGCGCTTGACGAGCAAGCCCCGCAGGCGGTCGACCACGTACCCATCCATCGCGTTGAACACGCGGGCGGCGTTGCCCGTCCGGTCTGCGACCACCCCCACCAGCCGACGCGCGAGGTCGGCGATCAGGCTGGGCCGATACGCCGCCATCCAGGGGCTCCGCCAGAGCGCCTCGACGTCCGCCGACGCATGGTCCGGTGGCTCGATGGCGTGGGACACGAGTCGGATCGCGAGCCCCTCCAGCGAGTCCAGGATGGGCTCCCCCATCGGCCGCTCCCGGAGCTCGGCCGCGACCAGGTCCACGAGCTGGTGATATGGCAGGAGAATCGCCTCCTCCTTGCCCCGG
>DAOTUX010000324.1:0-1836 GCA_034436475.1 Chloroflexota bacterium
GGTTCCCGACCGGGGCCACGACCCGCTCCGCGAAGGCGCCGTCGATGTGCCCGCCGATCACGCGGAGCTCCGCGCAGCAGTTCGGGCGCCCACGGCGACACGCGATGCACGTCCCGTCCGGCAGCAGCGGCTCGACGGCTACCAGCTGACCCTCTCGCAGCGGGCCCGCGTAGCCTGGGCCGAAGCGCAGGATGCGCGCTGAGAACTCGTGTCCCTGCCGGAAGGGATAGCGGGTATAGGGATCGGTGCCGTCCCACATCCCGACGTCCGAGCCGCAGATTCCCACGGACGCGACGGCGAGCAGGGCCTCGCCCGGACCCGGCCCGTCCGGCTCGGGGGCTTCCTGCCACCGGACGACCCTCCGGGCCATGGTTCGGGCTTCCTGCATGGTCACGACCTCATCGCGATGAAGACAACGAACGGGGGTGTCATCCGGCGAGCTGATCATGCCCCCGGCGCAGGGGCCCGATCCCTGTCGGGCTCACGCGGACGTCCGATGCCACGATGGTACACCGGTGCGCCATGGGCGGAGGTGGCGAGCAACGGTTGCCGCGGCGCCGGAACGGGTATCATCGGCGGACCTGTCGACCGGTCGCGCGGAGGAACCGCCAGCGAAGGCGAGCGGTCCCCACTGGTCCGTTTCGGCCGGGTCGTCCATCGGTCGGTATCAGGTTGACCGATATCAGGAGGTGTGAAGGCGTTGGCGGAGAGCGCGCGCGGGCTGGCCCCCGTGGACTACGGCGAACGAGGGACCGTCTCGACCGAGGTGACACGGCGGCTTCTCGACTACGTGCTGGCCGGCGAGGTCAAGCCCGGACAGCGGCTCCCTCCCGAGCGGAAGCTCGCCGAGTCGTTGGGGGTCGGACGCACGGTGGTGCGGGAGGCGCTCAAGTCACTGACCATCCTGGGTCTGGTCGAGGTGCGACAGGGCGATGGCAACTACCTGCGCGCGACCGAGTCGGCGTTCCTCCCGCAGGTCATCGAGTGGGGCCTGTTGCTCGGTGCCAAGCGCACGCGCGATCTCGTGGAAGCCCGTCGGATCATCGAGGTGTCGGTCGCCGGGCTTGCCGCCAAGCGCCGCGACGAGGCCGCGCTCGCGGACATCCGCGGGCGGTTCGACGACATGGTGCGCGCCACCACGCCCGACGCGTTCATCGCCGCTGACATCGCCTTCCACCTCCGCATCGCCGAGGCCGCGGGCAACGAGACGCTGCTCCAAATCATGACGAGCATGTGGTCGCTCCTCCAGGTCTGGATCTCGCGCGTGATCCATGCGGCGACCACCTTCACGCCGACCATCGAGGAGCACCGTCGGATCCTGGAGGCTCTGGAGAAGGGTGGCTCAGCCGCGGCATCCAAGGCCATGCGACTCCATCTCCTGAGTGCCCTCACCCGTCTCGAGGCGACCCTCCCGCAGGAGTGACAGGGCGCGGCACAGGAGCGGGTGACGTCTGTGCTCTGGGCCCTCAAGCAGCCATTAGGACCGAGACGGCGGGATCCGAGATCCCCCGCGCCAGCGTGCAGACGGTCTCGTGCAAACGGCGGGTCCGGCGCACCGGTGTGCCAATGTCTTGACGATCGGCGCGGCACGTCGCTACCGTGGCGAGGTGGACCGGTAGTCCGACGGTCGCTACAGGATGGGGAGGTCGCTCGATGTCCAGTCACCTGGAGCCCAGTCGCCTGACAGGGGTCGTGACACGCCGGGACTTCCTGCGCATCGGCGCTGCGGGTGCGGTGGCGGTGGCGGCAGGGGGGATGCTGGCGGGACGCACGCTCGCGCAGTCGGCGAGCGCACCCGCCTCTGGCTGTGCGCCCGGTGGTCCGCTCAACCTGTTC
>DAOTUX010000325.1:0-3379 GCA_034436475.1 Chloroflexota bacterium
CGCGGCTGATCGCGGAGATGACGGACCTCCAGCTGCCGCTGGGCAAGACGCTCATCCCGCACTTCCCGGTCCCCGACGGCCACACCGTGGAGAGCTGGCTGCGCGAGGAATGCCAGCGCGGCCTCGAGCAGCGCTACGGCACGGTCACCGAGGAGCTCCAGCGCCGGCTCGACTACGAGCTGGGCGTGATCATCACCATGGGCTACGCGGGCTACTTCCTCATCGTCGCCGACTTCGTCCGGTTCGCCCGCGAGCAGCGCATCGCGACCACGTGCCGAGGCAGCGCACCCGGCAGCATCGTGACGTACACCCTGGGCATCACCCCCGTCGACCCGATCGCCTACGCGCTGCCCTTCGAGCGCTTCCTCAACCCCGACCGCGTGACGATGCCCGACATCGACGTCGACTTCGAGGACAGCCGACGGGACGAGGTCATCGCCTACGTCACCCGCAAGTACGGCTCCGACCACGTGGCCCAGATCATCACGTTCGGCACGATGCTCGCGCGGGCGGCCATCCGGGACGTGGGCCGCGTGCTCGGCCTGGGATACGGCGAGGTGGACCGCATCGCCAAGGCTGTCCCCAACCAGTTGGGCATCAAGCTCGAGGAGGCGCTCCAGATGGCGCCGCCCCTCAAGGAGATGTACGACACGGACGCCACCGTGCATCGGCTCATCGACCTCGCCCAGCAGGTGGAGGGCGTCGCCCGCAACGCATCGACCCACGCGGCGGGCGTGGTCATCAGCCGCGAGCCGCTCACCGAGCTCATGCCCCTCCAGAAGGCCACCAACTCGGACGCGCTCATGACCCAGTACGAGATGCACGGCGTCGAGGCGCTGGGCCTGCTCAAGTTCGACTTCCTGGGCCTGTCCAACCTGACCATCCTGCGCCAGGCGGTGGACCTCATCGCGGAGCAGACGGGCGAACCCCGCATCGACCTCGACCGCATCCCGCTCGACGATGCGAGGACCTTCGAGCTGCTCAGCTCGGGCGAGACGACCGGCGTGTTCCAGCTGGAGTCCGCGGGCATGCGCCGCTACATCCGCGAGCTGCGGCCAACCTCCGTCTATGACCTGGCGGCCATGGTCGCCCTCTTCCGACCCGGCCCCATGGACAACATCCCCGCGTACATCCGGCGCAAGCACGGCCAGGAGCCGGTGACCTACCTCCACCCGCTGCTGGAGCCCTATCTCGAGAAGACCTACGGGATCTTCGTGTACCAGGAGGACATCATGGCCGCCGCCATCGCGCTGGGCGGCTTCACCGGACCCGAGGCGGACACCCTGGGCTACGCCATCCGCAAGAAGAAGTCGGACGTGCTCCAGGCGCAGCGCGGCAAGTTCGTGAGCCAGGCGGCCGAGCGCGGCGTCCCAGCCCAGACCATCGATGCCGTGTTCAAGGCCTTTGAGCCGTTCGAGCGCTATGGCTTCAACAAGGCCCACGCCACCTGCTACGGCCTCATCGCCTACCAGACCGCGTATCTCAAGGCCAACCACCCGGTCGAGTACATGACCGCGGTGCTCACGGCGTTCCGGGACAACACGGACAAGGTCGCGGGGGCGGTCGCCGAGTGCCGACGCCTGGCGATCCCGGTGCTGCCACCGGACATCCACGCCAGCGGCCTCCACTTCACCGTGGAGGGTCACGCCATCCGGTTCGGGCTCCTGGCCATCAAGAACGTGGGGCAGGGGGCCATCGAATCGATCGTGGGCGCGCGGGAGTCGGACGGGCCCTTCCGCTCGCTCGCGGACTTGTGCGCGCGCGTGGACCTGCGCCTCGTCAACAAGCGGGTGCTCGAGTCGCTGGTCAAGGTGGGTGCGCTGTCCGCGTTCGGGCATCCGGCGCAGCTGCTGCTGGCGCTCGATGATGCGATCGCGTTTGGCCAGGCCGAGCAGCGTGACCGGGTGTCCGGGCAGGGCTCGCTGTTCGATGACCTGGGCGGTGACGATGGGGTGCTCGAGCGACCGCTCCCCTCGGCCACAGAGGCGCCGTCCCGAGAGCGCTCGCGCTGGGAGAAGGAGCTCCTGGGGCTGTATCTCTCGGACCATCCGCTGGGCGACCTCGCCGCCGAGATGGGGACGTTCGTCAACGCCTGGTCCACCGACGTCACCGAGGAGCTCGACCAGCAGCGCGTGGTCCTGGGTGGTGTCGTGACCGGGCTGCGCAAGGTCATCACGCGCGCCCGCCAGACCATGGCCGTGGCGACCATCGAGGACCTCCAGGGCTCCACGGAGGTCATCGTGTTCCCCAAGACGTATGAGGAGACGAGCGAGACCTGGGTCGATGACGCGGTGGTCCTGGTGGCCGGGCGCATCGACCACAAGGGCGAGGAGACGGTGCTCCTGGCCGACTCGGTGTGGACCTGGGAGCAGGTCCAGGCACTGGGGCCCGACGGGTTCGGGGCCGCCGTGGCGGCCGGCGAGCGGGGCCGGCGAGGGCGCCCCGACGCTGGTCGCTGGGGCAACAACGGCAGCGCGGCGAACGGCGGCACCAACGGATCGCGTTGGGAGCGGTCGTCCGGTCCGCAGACGCGCCCGCCGCTCCCGGCCCCGCCCCAGCCGCGGGCGGCGCTCCCGGTGCGAGCCCAGACGGTGGCGGTCGCCGTCGAGCCGGTCGTGCGGACGGTGCCGCTGGTGTCGCCCCTGCGGGGTGGCGGCGTCACGGGCACCGTTGATGTGACGGTACGTGCCGGGTCCGCCCCCTCGTCATCCCCGCCCGCCCGCCCCGCACCCGCCGCCCCGGTGCCTGCGGCCGTGGTCGCCCCACCGTCGGACGAGGATGAGCCGCCCTGGCCCGAGGAGACACAGCGTCGCGAGGCCGCGGCCGCGGAGCGACCCACCGCACCCGTGGAGGCGGGGAGCGGGAGAACCATGCACGTCCGCTTCGGGGGTGCCCCCATGGAGCGGGTCGCGGAGGCCTTCGGTGTGCTCAAGGAGGTGTTCGCGAGGCATCCGGGCGAGACACCGGTGGTGCTGCACGTCCCGGCTGGCGGCGGCCGGGAGCAGCCGATGCCGCTCCGGACGGGCGTCGCCTACGACGCCGAGTTCCTGCACGAGGTGGAGCGTCGCATGGGAGGCCTGGCGAGGCTCGAGCTCGCCTGAGCGCGCCGGCGACGCAGCGCACCCGGCGGGAGCGCGACGAACGGTCGGCCTCGCGAGAACCTCGGGCCCTCGCGTGCGAGGGTGGCCTGGCGGGAGCCTCGGGCCCTCGCGTGCGAGGGCGGGCCTCGCGAGAGCCTCGGGCCCTCGCGTGCGGGGGCGGCCTCGCGGGAGCCTCGGGCCCTCGCGTGCGGGGGCGGGCCTGGCGAGAGCCTCGGGCCCTCGCGTGCGGGGGCGGGCCTGGCGAGAGCCTCGGGCCCTCGCGTGCGGGGGCGGCCTCG
>DAOTUX010000326.1:0-7270 GCA_034436475.1 Chloroflexota bacterium
TCGGGGCGCTCGCCCCACTGCTGGTCGCGGGGTTCACCGGGCTGGGTCTCATCGCCTCGGTGTTCATCGCGCTGGTGTGGCTGAACTGGCTGTTCCAGTTCCTGTTGCTCGGCGCAGCCTACGCCCGGGCGCGTGATGTCCAGGCCAGCTCCCAGCAGCCAGTGTCGCGGGTCTTCTGAGGGCGCCGAGTCAGCCCTGCGGGAGGCCGCAGCGGCGGCAGAAGCGTGCGTTCGCGGAGAGCGCCAGCTCACAACGCGGGCAGGGTCGGACGCCGCTCCGGAGCGGTGCGTCGATGCCATGACCGACCGGCTGTCTGCCCCCGGCCCAGTGCGCGGCAGGCGGTCCGAACCCGCGAGCCGCCGGCGGTGCCCAGCCCGGCATCCCGGCCGGCGGTCCCCCCATCTGCCAGGCACCATTGGGGGCCGGCGGTGGCGGAACCTGCGGGACGGGCGGGAGTTGTGGTCGGGTCGGCGGGGGCTCGAGGCCAGCCTCGGCGGCGATGTCAGGACCCAGTGCGCCGACGAGGGTGTCCCAGACTGACTCATCGGGCTCCTGCGCCTCGAGCCCCAGCGCCACGTCGGGTGTCTGAGTGATATCGGCCCCCTCCGCCATGAGCGTGGGCGCCGCGCCCGCGATGGGCTCGGCTGTCGCTTGGTCGACCTCGACGGCGTCTGCCTCGGTCGCGTCTGCCACGTACGCGCCGGCGCCCAGGGCGGGCTCGCCGGTCCAGGGGCCCGTCTGGGCCGCGTCTGTCATGGGCGCGCCGGCCACGGCCGCGATCGGCCCGGTCTCACTTGGCTCGTCCATCGGGGGCTCCGCCGCTGGCTCCCTGAGGCGTCGTGCCTCGGCGGCCTCCCACGCGGCAAGGTCCGCCTCGTACTGGGCCTTCTGAGCCTCGTACTCCTGCCACGCGAGCCGCTGTGCCTCGGCCTGTTCCGCGGCGACCCGTTCCGCCTCCGCCTGCTGTTGGCGCTCCGCCTCGAGGCGCACCTGCTCCAACTCGGCGGCCTCGGCGGCCTCGCGCGCCTCGCGCGCCTCTCGGGCCGCCTTGGCGGCGACCCCGGCCTCGATGATGTGCGCCAGATCGTCCGCGGGCGCCTCGCCGATGTCCGAGGTCACGGCGACGATCGCCGGGCGAGCCTCGGGCGGAGGCTGGAGATCGCGCCATGCGTCGCCTGAGCCTAGGCCCGCGAGGTCTTGGAGCGCCGCGCGCAGGAGGGCCTGGGTATCGGCGTCGAGCACGTACTCGGGTTCGTCGGCGTCCGCCCCGCCCGAGAGCACCGCGGAGCAGGCGCGACAGAAGCCCGCCGTGGCGTCCCAGCAGGTGGGGCAGGTGAAGCGGCGGCATTCGAGGCAGAAATGGAACGCGCCATGGAACGGGTCACGTGACGCGATCAGCGCGCTGTCGTCAACTTCGGGCTCATCAGCCAGGATCCCGACGAGGCGTCCGACCTTGACCAGATGTCGCTTCGCCGAGCGGCGCGGCTCGAACGCGTAGCGCGTGCCGCAACTCTCGCAGAACGACTCGACCTGGCTCGCCGTGGACATGGTTGGGCTTCCCTCCGGATAGGGATACGACGGTAGGGTGCCGTTCGGCCCGGTGCATCCGGGGCATCGGTACCGGTCCCCGGTCGCGAAGGTCCTGTCAGTTCGATGCCCTGGAGGCCCTGACGGCCGATCTTGGTAGTCTGGCCCCCGATGTCCCGACCGTTCGCCGCAGTCGAGAGCTTCTTCGAGCGGGTCTTGGAGCGTCCCGCGGCGCGACTGTTCCGTGCGCATCCACAGCCGGTACAGCTGGAGCGGCGGATCGAGCGCGCCATGGGTGCGATGCGCCTGGTCGCGTCCGGGCAGACGTATGTCCCCAGTCGCTATCGGATCCTGCTCCACCCGGCGGACCTCGAGGCGCTCCAGGCGAGTGACGAGGACCTCCCGAGCCTCCTCGCCGACGCGATCCTGGTCCGGGCGCGCGAGCAGGGCCGCTGGCTGTTGCGTCAACCCGACGTCTCGCTGGTGGCGTCCCCGCGCATCGCTCAGGGCGACCTTGAGGTGGATGCGGAGCCGCTCGACCCCAGCCTGGTCGCGGCAGCTGCCACGGGTCTCCGACCCGTGGAGCTTGGGGGGCCTAGGCCCCCGCGAGCCCCGATCCCGGGCACGGGCGTCATTGACGACGAGGACGTGGTCCAACCCCCAGGGGCGCTCGCTGCCCCCGGGCCGAGCGCCCCCCCGAAGCCACGCGACACCGCGCGGGCAGCGATCCCGGTCGTGGCCGAGGCGGACACACCGCCGCCGGTGCTGCCGATCCTGCCGGCACCGCCGCCATCGCTGGCTCCGCCCGTCGGCCCGGCACCGGCTCCGCCCGTCGGCCCGGCACCGGCTCCACCCGTCGGCCCGGCGCCCTACCCGGCTGGGCTCGTGTCGCCCCCGCCGGCGCCTGTCGCAGGCTCCACGTTGGCCCACGCACCGGTGACACCCGCGACGGCCATGCCGCCCCCGCCCAGGGCGGCATCTGACGTGCCGGCCGATCCGCTCGCGGTACCTGAGGCGATGATTCCCCGGCCGCTCCTGCCCCCGCCGCTCGTGGGGCCCCGCGCGACCATCGAGGTCCTGCTGCCGGGAGGCTCCCTCCGCGAGGTGGCGTTCGATGGCGGCACCCTGACCGTGGGGCGTGGCACCGACAACGATATCGTCATCGCCGACGAGCGGGTCTCACGGCATCATGGCCGGTTCACCGCCCGCCACGGCACGCTCGTGTACACGGACCTCGGCAGCACCAACGGCTCCCACGTGGGCGGCGTCCGCGTGCGGGAGGTCGCCCTGGGGGCAGGCGACGTCGTCCGGCTGGGTCGTGCCGCCCTGACCGTCCGGCCGCGCCCCTGACGGGCTCGCGACGCGCGTGGACGCGTTCACGGCCGTCCTGTGGGTCCTCCGCCTGGGGTTCGTGCTCTGCCTCTTCCTGTTCCTGGTCATCGTGGTCAGGAGCCTGTGGCGCGATCTCCGGAGCGCGGTGGCCAGTGCGGCGCCGTCGGTGGGTCGGCTCATCGTGCTCGCGTCACCGCTCGGTCGTCCGGCGCCCGGCGCGTCGATCCCCATCGACGCCGTCACCAGCCTCGGCGGGGACGTCAACAACACGGTCCTGGTGGAGGACCCGTCAGTGGCGGCCGAGCACGGCGTGCTGACATACCGAGGGCTGGCCTGGTATCTGGAGGAGCGCGAGGAGGGCATGCGCCCGATGCTCGTCAACGGCCAGCCGGTGGCGGGCGGTGCCCCGGTCCGCTTCGGCGATGAGATCGCCCTGGGTCGGGTGCGGCTTCGGCTGGAGCGACCCATCATCGCCGCGGACGGATGAGTCCCACGCTGCGCCTGACGGTGCGACCCGCGACTCGTCCGTTGGAGGCCCGACTGCTCCTGGTCGTGGCCGCCGCAGCCTTCCTGGGCTGGGTGGGCATGGCCTCCACGCTCGCTGGGAGGCTCAGCATCGGCGAGCCGCTGCCCATCATCTGCTGGATGCTCGCCCTGGCGGGCGCCCACCTCGCGTTCGTGGTCAGTGGGCGGAGCCTCGACCAGGTGCTGCTGCCTGTCGTGGGGCTGCTGGGCACGATGTCGCTCCTCATGATGGCGCGACTGCCGCAGGGCCTGGTCCAGCAACGGCTGGGCGACAGGGCCCTTGGCCTCGCCGAGTCCCAGCTGCTCTGGCTGATCCTGGGGCTGGGCGTGCTGGCACTCGTGGCCATCAGCGTCCGCGGCGTGCGGTGGCTTCGGGACTACCGCTACACCTGGGCGCTCCTGGGCATCGGCCTGCTGCTGCTGGTGTTCGCGCTGGGCGACGAGGTGAACGGGGCTCGCCTGTCCATCCGCCTGGGACCCGTCAGTGGGCAGCCATCGGAGTTGCTCAAGGTGATCCTCGTGGTGTTCCTGGCGGCCTATCTCGCGGACAATCGGCTGCTCCTGGCTCGCGCGAGCCTTCGCATCGGGCCGCTGGCTCTGCCGCCGCTGCCGTATCTGCTGCCCATGCTTGCGATGTGGGGCATCGCGGTGGGCCTCGTCATCGTCCAGCGCGACCTGGGGGCAGCATCGCTGCTGTTCGGGGTGTTCCTCGCCCTCCTCTACATCGCCACCCGCCGCATCTCGTACGTGGTCATGGGCGTGGCGCTCGCCGCGATCGGTGGGCTCCTCCTGTACCAGGCGGTGCCACACGTCCATGCCCGGATCGACGTGTGGCTCGACCCCTGGGCCGACCCATCGGGTGCCGGCTACCAGGTGGTGCGGGCGCTCTACGCGTTCGCGCGGGGTGGGGTGATGGGCACTGGCCTGGGTGCGGGCCTGCCCCAGGTAGGCAGCGCGCCCGCCATCCCGCTCATGCACAGTGACTTCGTGTTCGCCGCGCTCGGCGAGGAACTGGGGCTCTTGGGCGTCGTGGCCATCGTGGGCTGCTACCTGGTGATCACCGAGCGCGGCCTGCGCATCGCGGCTCGTGCCCCCGATGAGTTCCAGGCCCTGCTCGCCGCGGGCCTGACGCTGGTGATCGTGGTCCAGGCCGCGCTCATCATGGCCGCCAACCTGCGGCTGGTCCCGTTGACCGGCGTGACCCTGCCGCTCATGAGCTACGGTGGCTCATCGGTCATCACCAACGGCCTCGTTGTGGGTCTGCTGCTCTCGCTCAGCGATCGACAGGCCACCAGTGGGGCGCCCGCTCGCGCATCCCGGGTCGCGCGGTCGGGCATCGCGGAGGACCATGCGTCCTCGACCGGGTTACGGCGAGCCCTCGTGTGAGCAGTCCTACCCGCGGCGGGCACCGTGAGGCCCCGGGCATCGGGACGGGTCTCATGCGGGTGGCGGCCGTCCTGTTCGCAGGCTACCTCGCTGTCGTGGTCGGGGCCGGCTGGTGGCAGTTCGCCCAGGCCGGCCCGCTCACAGACGACCCCCGTGACCCGCTCCGCGCCTGGGTGGACCGGACGGTGGCCCGTGGACGGATCCTCGACGCGCGCGGGACCGTGGTCGCAGGGAACGCGTCCGGTGAGGATGGCCGACGGGCCAGGCGCTACCGCTACCCGGCGATGGCCACCATCACCGGGTACACGAGTGCCCTCCTCGGGACGGCCGGCCTCGAACGCTCCTTCGACCTCCAGCTATCGGGCATGGATGGCCTGACCGCGGGTGGCGGGGCGCTCCGCAAGCTCCGCGACGACCCGTACCGGCCCGTGGACCTCGTGCTGTCGGTCGACGCGCGCTTCCAGCAGCTCGCCTCGCGTCTCCTGGGCGGGCGTCGTGGGGCCGTCGTGGCCATCGAGCCGTCCACGGGGCGGATCCTCGCCCTCGTGAGCACGCCCGGGTATGACCCGGCGCGACTGTCGGACCTGCAGACGGCCCGCGCGTATCTCGCGCGTCTGCGGCGCGACGCGGACGCGCCGCTCCTGGACCGTGCGACGCAGGGTCTGTATGTGCCCGGCTCGGTGTTCAAGCTGGTGACGGCCGTGGCGGCACTGGGCTCGGGCGCCGTGGACGCGGACACCACCTTCGAGGACCAGCCTCGCGAATCGGTTCGCGGGCTGCGTGTCGACGGCGTGCGGCTCCATGACTCGCCACGCGAGGTGCAGCTCGACCACCCGCTCGACCTCGCCGAGGCGATGGAGGTGTCCAGCAACGTGTGGTTCGCCCACGCGGCGCTCGAGGCCGGGCCGCAGGCGATGCTGGATGCGGCACGTCGCCTGGGCCTCGATCGGACCTTCGACATCGGCCTGCCCATGCTCGCGGGGCAGGTCAACGGTGGGGACGGCACGAGCGCCGGCTTCGGCTCCGAGGCGGAGCTTGCCAGCGCAGGCTTTGGGCAGGGTGAGGTGCTCGTGACGCCACTCCACATGGCCCTCGTGGCGGCGGCGATCGCCAACGACGGGGTGCTCATGGCGCCGAGCCTGGTCGACCGCATGGAGGACGACGGCGGTCGTCGGTGGGAGCAGGGCCCCAGGACCCTTGGGCGGGTGGTGTCCCCCGAGGTCGCCGATGTCATCCGTGATGCCATGACCCGGGCAGTGGAGGGGAGGTTCGCCAACCCCTATGCGGGGGGTGCCAAGGTCCCCGGGGTCCGGACGGCGGGCAAGAGCGGGACGGCCGAGCTGGCCGATGGCGAGTCGCCCCACAGCTGGTTCGTGGGCTTCGCGCCCGCTCGCAGTCCCAGCATTGCGATCGCCGTGGTGGTGGAGAACGCCGGGTCAGGCGCCGCTGCCGCGGTGCCCATCGGTGGTCGTCTCATGCGAGCCTGGCTGCAGAGGTTCGACCCGGAGCGCAAGTGAGGGTGCGTGGTGCATTCCCTGAGCTCGGCCCACGTCGGGGCACGGCGTACCATGCCCAGATCTCGGCCCACCACGGGGCACGGCGTACCATGCCCGGCACGTGGCCGCACGCCAGCCGCACATGGGCGCGTCTGGGGGCCGTTACCCAGAGGACGGTGAGTGTCCAGGATCCAGGCATCGGGCGAACGTGTCGCCGCCAACGTCGAGCGGGTCATCGTGGGCAAGCACGCCGAGGTCCGGTTGGCCTTGGTGGCGCTGCTGTGCCAGGGGCACCTGCTTATCGAGGACGTGCCGGGCACCGGCAAGACGGTGCTTGCCAAGGCCATCGCACGCTCGCTCGACTGCACCTTCCGGCGCATCCAGTTCACGCCTGACCTGCTTCCCACCGATGTGACGGGCCTCTCCATCTACAACCAGAGGACCCAGGAGTTCGAGTTCCGCCCCGGCCCCATCGTCAGCCAGATCGTGCTCGCGGACGAGATCAACCGAGCGACCCCCAAGACGCAGTCTGCGCTCCTCGAGTGCATGGAGGAGCGTCACATGACGGTGGATGGGGTCACGTGGCCCATGCCCGTCCCGTTCCTGGTCATCGCCACCCAGAACCCGGTGGAGTACGAGGGCACCTTCTCGCTGCCGGAGGCGCAGCTGGACCGGTTCATGCTCCGCATCCGCCTGGGGTACCCGGCGCCTCTCCAGGAGATCGTGATCCTCGACGAGCAGAAGCGCAGTCATCCGCTGGACCAACTGCCGGTCGTGGCCACCGTGGACGACCTGCTCGAGATGCAGGCTGGGGTGCGCGAGATCTACGTCGACTCGGCAATCTCGGATTACATCGTGCGTCTGGTCAACGCCACTCGGAACCACCCCGACGTGTACCTGGGGGCGTCCCCCCGCGGCTCGCTGGCGCTGTATCGGGCGGGCCAGGCGTTCGCGGCGCTGTCAGGTCGCGACTTCGTGATCCCCGATGACATCAAGGCCCTCGC
>DAOTUX010000327.1:0-6069 GCA_034436475.1 Chloroflexota bacterium
GAGCGAGCAAGCGGGTCGCGGAGATGCTCGTCGCTGATGCTGCCCGACGCACGGGCCGCTCCTACGTGTCGGTGCGGTTCGGGAACGTGCTCGGCTCCAATGGCTCGGTGGTCCCGATCTTCACCGACCAGCTTGAGCGCGGCCGGCCGCTCACCATCACGCATCCCGACATGACCCGCTACTTCATGACCATCCCCGAGGCGTCCTGGCTCATCCTCGACGCCGCGGCGATTGGTCGTGCGGGCGACCTGTTCGTCCTCGACATGGGCCAGCCAATCAGGATCCTCGATCTGGCGCGCGACGTCGTTCGTCTCGCGGGCCGCGACCCCGAGAGCCAACCCATCCAGTTCATCGGACTGCGCCCCGGTGAGAAGCTTCACGAGGAACTGTTCTACGACGCGGAGCACGTGAGACCCACCAGCACGCCCAAGGTGATGCGGGCCGTGGCGGACTCACCGCCCATTGACATTCGGGCGCAGGTGGCTAGGCTCGGCGACTACGCCACTGGCGAGCATGACGCCGACCTGAGGACGGAGCTCGCCTGCATCGTGGGGGGTATCAAGTCACCCACGGTCGGGGAAGCCACGGCAGACACTCAGCCTGGCATGGGTGCGGTTGCGACCATCGCGGTTCGCCCTGAACCGGCCAAGGCGCGCGCTGACACCGTCCTCGGCGCCATCTAGCGGTGCCCGGATCTCGCTCGGGCGACGCCCGAGCGAGATCCTGTACGCTGCGTCATCCTTTGGGTGTGAGCGCGGACGCCGGCATGGCCTCGTGGGTGTGCAGATCCATCTGGAGTGTCTTCCTGCTGGCCGTCACGGGATTGGTGGTCGGATGCACCACGAACGTGCAGGGACCAGGAACGTCGCTTGCGCCCGAGCCTTCGCCGCTTCCGCGTCCGGCTTCGCCTGAGCCACCGCGACATCGCTCAGCGAGCCAGCTTCGGGTTGATGCGGTCGATGGCCTTGACCTGACCGGCGCATCCGATGCCAGCGCGGCACTCCAGGCCATCATTGACGCTTCGCCGGATGGGTCGCACATCGTGCTCCCGCACGGTGCCAGACTGCGGCTTGACGTTGGCCTCGTGGTCGACGGACGCCGGGACATCATCCTCGACGGCAACGATGCCACCCTCGTCACGGACGGCTGTGGCCGCGAGAGCTCGCTCATCTCGGTCGGCTTGCTCGAGCCCAGTACGGACATCACGATCCAAGGCTTCCAGATGGAAGGCGGGAATGACCGCGCCGGCACGCCCGATGCCTTCGATGGGGACTGTCAGTTCCAGGCCGGCATCGCCCTGTATGGGGCATCACGCGTGGAGATCCACGACATCGAGATGTCCGGCATGCGGGGTGACTGCCTCTACGTGGGCATCGCGCGGTCGGGCACTTGGACGACGGATGTCACGTATCGCGACTCCTCGTGCATCGCGAACGGCCGTCAGGCCGTATCGGTGGTTGCGGGCGAGCGGATCAGCACCCAACGGGTGAGCATGGACCAGCTTGCCATGCATGCGCTCGACATCGAGCCCAACGACGGTTCAGGCGGTGCCCGTGACGTGCTGTTCCTCGACAACGAGATCGGGACATATGGTCACAGTGACGCGTACACAGGCTTCTTCTTTGGGGCGAACGGGTCGCTCGACGCACCCGTGGACCGAGTCCTGGTCAGCGGCAACGTCGTCACGGGCGGTAGCCTCCGAACGTCGGTCGGTGACGAGTACACGGGCTGGGACGGCCAGCGCACCCGCCGCTCGATCGAGGTCTCAGACAACACGTCCCAGCAGGAGGCTATTGGTCCCGTGCTGACGTTCAAGCATGTGGATGGGCTACGGGTGTCCGGGAATACCCAACCGCTGAGCGCGGGTCCTTTGGTCCGCCTAGATGATGTCACGGACGCCATCGTGGCACAGCCCTGAGGGCGACCTGCTCGGGTCAGGTCTCCGGGCTGTCGCCTGTGGCCAGCGTATCGGGCGTGGCAAGGGGTGATGCCTGGGCAGTTGCATACGCCACAATCCGATAGCCAGGGGCGGCGGCCACGATTGCGTTGTCCGGGATGTCTCGGTGAACCACGGCGTTGGGTCCGATCTTGACGTTGTTGCCGATCCGGATCTTGCCGAACACGCGAGCACCTGCCGCGATGTGCACGTTGTCGCCGATGGTCGGGACACCCTGCCGGGCGCCCACGCCGGCAATGCCGATGGTCACATCATGAGCGATATCCATGTTCGCACCGATGCTCCCGCCGACGAAGATGCCGCCCGAGTGCAGAATCCGCAGACCGGGGCCAATGAGGGGCCACCGGTCGATCTGGATGCCCCAGACCGCTTGGAGCAGGACGGAATCCAACTGATAGACCGGCTCGATGAGCAGCCGTGCCGGCATGGGCAGGGTGTCAGACCAGTGCCCGAGTCGCAGCACGACACACGCGTGCACACCCGGCGACATCGCAAGGACCAGCGCCCTGCGCAGCCTGCCCCCATGCGAGGCATCCCAGTACCGTGCCAGGTCAGCCCTCAGGGATCGTCCGGCCTCTGGGACACGACCCAACCGTCGTCGCGACACAACGATCCTCCATCCTGACCCGGCGGCGCGCAGCCACAATCACGGCCCCACTCACTCTTGCGACCCTCACGGTACCACGCGGAGCATGGTGGGTCGTCCGAGGTCATGGGGTGCGATCCCCCAGGAGGCCCGCCCGCTCGGTGGTGTCCACGAGCTCCACATTGAGGCCATCCCCGGCATAGACGAACGCGATGAGCCGGTCGTTGAACGCCTCACCTGGCTCTGGCTCGGTGATGACACGCAGTCCGAGCGCCCGGAGGCGGTCCAGCTCGGATTCGAGAGACGCGACCCTGAAGCACAGGTGGTGCAAGCCTCCACCGCGACGCGCGAAGGCGTGGATTGGCGAGGTCTCGTCAGCGGGCTCGATCAGTTTCACCTCGAGCGACCCAGGACGAGACAGGAACTGGACACGCACCCTCTGGCGGGTGTTGGCCACCACCGTCGTCCGAGGGGAGTATCCGAATACACGTGACCAGTGCTCCACAGCCGAAGCAATCGACGGTACGACGATGCCGATGTGGTCGAGCACCATCGCGGGACCGCCGATGGCGACCTCACTCATGGTCGAACCCCGTGCCAAGGTGGATCGAGCGCCTCCGTGGAGCGACTCCGAGCAGCACCGCGTGCGCGGGTCACTGTGCCCACGCGCCCGCTACCCTGACGGCGGGCGGCCTGTCCTGGCGGGTCGCTGTAACCGGATGGGATGCCCATGCGGACGACCCTGGGCCGGCTGGCTCGACCGAGCACCTCCAGGAGACTGGGCACACCGCCAGCAAGTCCCGCTAGCCGACCAGCGCCGCGGCCGCGATCGGGACGGCGATGGGCGACGTCCGCAGCTCGTCCGGCGCGTGCTCCACGCCCAGGGTCACGACCGTGAGCCCCGCGGCGGTGGCCGCATCGATGTCCACCACCCGCCGGCCGTCCGCGATGACCCGGCCGCGCATCGTGTGCGCCACGGCGGCCCACTCGATCTGGCGGAACTCCGGCCACTCGGTGCCCACCACGACCGCGTCAGCGCCAGCGACCGCGGCCTCCGCTGACGCGGCGCCCTCCAGGTGGATGCCCGACCCCGCCAGCTGCGCGACCGCGCGCTCGGTGGCCACGGGGTCGAACCCGACCACCTGCGCGCCTCGCGCCACCAGGCGCTCCACGAGGCGCACCGCCGGTGACTCCCGCAGGTCGTCCGTGTTGGCCTTGAAGGTGAGCCCCAGGACCGCGACACGCGCTCCGGACACAGACTCCCCGCGAGCGCGCTCGAGGCCATCGATGACCCAGTCCGCCTGGCCCATGTTCGAGACGTCCACCGACGAGATGACGGGCGTCTCGATACCAAGCGCGCGCGCCATCTCCGGCAGCGCCCGCACCTGCGACGGGAAGCACGACCCACCGAAGCCGGGGCCGGGGGACAGGAACGACCGTCCGATACGCAGGTCGAGGCCCATGCCATCGACCACCGCGTGGACGTCCGCTCCCGTGGCCGCGCACAGCCGGGCGAGCTCGTTGGCAAAGCTGATCTTGGCCGCCAGGAAGACGTTCGAGGCGACCTTGATGGTCTCGGCGGACGTCAGGTCCGTGTCCAGGATGGGCCGCTCCAAGGGGGCGTACAGCTCGTGGAGCTCGGTCACCAACTCCTGCGCGTCCGACCCCGCGCCCACCACCACCCGGTCGGGCTCCAAGAAGTCACGGACGGCGACCGCCTCCCGGGTGAACTCGGGGTTGAAGCACAGGCGCACCGACGGGTCGAGGTCCTGCGCGAGGCGCTCCAGGCGCACCGCGGTGCCGGGCATGAGCGTGCTCCGGACCACCAGGTGCCGGGGGGCCCGGAAGTCGCCGGCGAGTCCCCTGACCGCCTCCTCGACCAGTGCGCCGGTCCATTCCCCGTCCCGATCGAGCGTGCCGACCGCGACGATCACCAGGCGCGACCCATGGGTGGCCGCCTGCTCCGCGTGGAACTCGAGGCGCCCGTTGGCGAGCCCCTCCTCGACCAGGTCGTCCAGCCCCGGCTCGTGGATCGGGACGTCACCCGCGCGCAGGCGCGCGACGCGCGCGGCATCGACATCCACGACGCGGACATGGTTGCCCAGGTGCGCGAGGCACGCTCCGGTGACGAGGCCGACGTAGCCGGCCCCAAGGACGCTGATCAGCATCCGCGAAGGGTACCCCAGCCATCTCGCGGACCGGGTCTCCGCGACGTCCCGCGTCGCGTCACGGCACCAGCCACGATCGCCAGGTCGCCTCCGCCGGTCCGGCGCTGAACCGCTCGCCGGCACGCACCAAGGGCAGCCGGAGCAACCGCGCATCGGCGAGGAGCCGCTCCAGCACCTCGTCATCGCTCATGGACAGATACCCGAGCCCCTGATCCCGGTAGGCCCTGGACTCGACGTCCAGGAGGGCGCGTGGGCCCAACCGCTGCGCGAAGCGTCGGAGCTCGGTGGGCGCTGGCGGGCGCACGCTCACATCGACCAGCGAGATCGCGACGCGTCGCTCACGGAAGAACCGGATCGCAGCCTGCGTGGGTCGGGAGTCCTTCCGACCGAATATCTGCACGGTCGCGAGAGCGGCGCCCATGGTGCGAGGCGCGACCCGACGAGGCCGGTACGATATCAGGCGGCGGGCTTGCGACCTCGGCGGGACTTCCGGTCCGGTGTCTCCTGCGCCACATAGAACCCGCGCTCCGCCTTGCGAATCACGATCGGCACCCCGGCGGCCTTCGAGGCACGCAGCAGCTGCTGTCGCACGGTCAGGGGCTTTTCGTCACTGTCCAGGATCACCTCGTAGACGATCGATGGGTCGGTGATCGTCTTGATCTTGGCGATCAGCGCGAGCTGCTCCGGGCTTGGCTGGCGTCCTGCGGGACGCTTGGCTGGCTTTGCGAGAACCGATGCGTCCACTCTCCGGAACCTGGCCATGTGTGATCCCCCCGATCGTCCGCTCCCTCGCCACGACATCCGACAACAGAAGCGTGCGCATTCTAGCGCGATGCTTCCACATGCCGGGACCGCCCGTTCCGATCATCGTGGGAGCCGTCTGGCCCCCGATCGCGTGATCGATTGGCCCGGATGTCACGATGGGGGTTCCATCGCTGGTCGAAGGAGGCGACGGGCCGTCATGCCGGGGCGTCGCGCATCGTATCCTCTGGTCGTGTCGGACAGGGACAGCATGCGCGTCGGGCCGCGCCACGTCGCCTCGCGCGCCCGGCGTGTCGGGGTCGTCCTCCCATCGCTGCTCCTCGGGGTCCCGGCGGTCGCCCAGGCGCACAGCATCAGTGGCCGAATCGACTCGCCGCTGCCCTTCGTCGCGTACATCCTGGGCGCTGCCATCGCGGTCGGTGCCTCGTTCGCGATCGTGGCCATCGGAGACCCGGCTCCGCCGGTGGTTGGCCCGACGCCCGTCCCGAGGACGGTCCCGACGTGGCTGCGGACCTCGCTCCGGGTGGTGGGCCTCGCCGCCTGGCTCTGGATCCTGCTCCAGGCGATCGCGGGTGGCACGAGCGACGCGGATGTGG
>DAOTUX010000328.1:0-3984 GCA_034436475.1 Chloroflexota bacterium
GTCGTTCTCGTCCTGAGCGAAGCCGCGCTCCAGCTTGGCCAAGGCCTGGGCATACAGATCGAACTGGCGGACCGTGAGCGAGCCGACCTGCTCGACCAACGGGCTGCGGTCGCGCCATCCCGGCAGCTCGGGCAGGAAGTCGAGCGGCGAGGCGAACCCGATGTTGATGGCGAGCCGCTCCTTGAGCGCGGGGATTGCCCGCATGGCCTCATCATCCTCTGGCTCGAGGTCAGGTCGACGTCGATGGTGCTCGCGCGCCAGCCTTGGGTCACCGCCGTCGCGCCACCCACGGGATACACCGTGAGAGGGCGACGTGTCGATCGGGCGAGCTCTCGAAGGAGCGTGAGAACCCGATCAGCGTCGACCGGCGGCCGCATCGAGTCGCGCGCTGTCCAGGAAGCTCACGAGCCTCCTGCGGAGAGCGTTGTATCGGGCGTGGGCCCCCTCAGGCCCAACCTGCATCTCGATCAGCTCGTAGAGTCGACGCTCGGGGGTCGCGACTGGCCCGGACGCGACCCTGAGGCCCAGCTCGCGCAGGCGCTCTGGCGCGCACGCTACGAGCATCGACTCGATGGTCACACGACCGGCCGCCAGGTCATCGAGGCCGGCGGCGACGAGATCCCCACCGGGCAGGACCGAGACGTCGAGGTCAGGTGCGGTCATCGGACCACCATACGCCACCGTCCGGGGGTGTCTGCTCGCGACCCGGTCGCCGGCCATCCCATTGGGGCAGCCCCTCGATAGGCTCATCACCGGCGGACCAGTCGTGGAAGTCGACCCATGCGGCACCGTCGTCCCGGACCACGGGCACGGGCGGCCAGGCACTCGGCAGGGACAGCGCCACCCGCGTCGCGCGCTGGCGGGCCCAGTCGAGTGCGCGGTCAAGCGTCTCGAACGCCCGGACGCTGCACCCCTGGAGGCCGGCGGGGGTGTCCCCCATGTCCCACGACGCCAGGTACCGGGTGGCAGTGACGGTCCCGGGCAGCAGCGGTCCAACCGGCTCAGGGGCCGCCACTGACCCACCCGCGGGGGGCATGAGGCTGGCCGGAACCCGCCACCCGTCCGATGAGCCCGGGGCGCCTTCCTCCCAGCCCAGGCGCACATGCATCTGGCCCTCGCGCGCAACTCGCAGCGCCTGCTCAACCGATGCTGCCGCTGGGGCCCCGTCCGCGACGCGCGCCACGAACTGCGATCGGACCATGCCGTCACGCGCCTCGTGGGGGTCGGGTCGCACATCCATCACCACCGTCCCGGCGGCGCCGACGATCGCGCGTCCCAGCGCGACCTCGTCGGGCAGCATCGGGTCCTCGGCAGGCGGGATCGACCCGCCACCACGGCTCGGCACGACGGCCTTGTCGTTCACGACATCCGGTTCCACGTGCCACGAGGCCTTGACGGCATAGGCGCCAACTGGTGGGAGGACGACCCGGCCCTCCGGGGTCAGCGTCCACTGTCCGGCCCCATCCTGCGCCACCTGCCCCATCACCGCGTATCTTCGGCCCAGGAGCCGCTCCGCAGCCGGGAGGTCGCCGGTGGCCACGGAGTCACGGATGCGCGAGCTTGACACGGGCTCGCCACCGACCGTGAGCGTGTCCACCTCGACCAGCCGGAAGCCATCCCGGGTCGCCAGCCTGCGGACCGTGTCCACGGTCCCCTGGCGGTCGCGCCCGAAGGCGGATTCGTGCGACATCACGAGCCCCGCGAGGTCCCGGCCGCGTGCCAGCCGCTCCAGGAACTCCTCGGCCGTCTGAGCCCGGAACGCCTCGTCGAAGCGCTGGACCACGACCACCGTGGCACCTCCGGCCGCGACCCGGGCGAGCCTCTCCCGTGTGTCGCAGATGAGCTCCGGGGCGCGCCCGGTGATGATCGTCTGCGGGTGTGGGTCGAACGTGATGGCGACCGGGATGGCGCCCACCTCCAAGGCCAGGTCGCGGAGCCGCTCGAGCACATGCACATGGCCCAGGTGGACGCCGTCGAACACGCCCACCGTCGCCACGAACCGAAGACCCGGCGGCAGCTCGTCGATGCCCCGGAGCACGGATGCCGACACGATCAGGCGGGCCCCTCGCCGGCACCGGGCTCCGAGAGCACCTTCTCGGGGTGCAGCCGCGAACCCTCGACCCGGGCCATCGCGGCCACCGACCCGTCGGCACCCACGACGCGCACGAGCCCGCCCGGCCCTGGCGATGGCAGCTTGCCGCCCCGTGCCCGGACGACCTGGCCACGCAGCAAGGCCCGCAGGTCATCGGGAGCCAGCACGAGACGCGGCCATGCGTCGAGACCGGTGTCCACGGGGAGCAGCAGCTCCTCGATCCGGCCGACTCCCAGCAGGTCACGCACCCGATCCAGCGGCGTGGCGTCCTCGCGTCGGAAGGGCCCGCTCGCGGTGCGCACCAGGGCACCCAGATACGCCCCCGTGCCCAGCGCCTCACCGCAGTCGCGGGCCAACGCGCGGACGTACGTGCCCGCCGAGCAGCGGAGCTCGACCGTCGCTGCCGGGCGCTCCGGGTCACGCGGATCCCAGTCCACCACCGTGATCGCGTGGAACGTCACGGTGCGGGCCTTGAGCTCGGGCGTCTGCCCATGACGGGCCAGCTCGTAGGCATGGCGCCCCGCGACGCGCACCGCCGAGTAGTCGGGCGGCCGCTGCTCGATGGTGCCCACGAACCGGTCCAGTGCCGCCTCCACGGCCTCGCGGGTCGGTGGCGTCACCCCCGACGGGGTCAACTCCCCATCCAGGTCATCGGTCGTGGAGCGTGCGCCGAACACCATCACCGCGCGATAGGCCTTGTCGTCCCGGAGGTGGTACTCCACCATGCGCGTCGCACGTCCCACGAACACCGGCAGGACGCCCGCTGCGAACGGGTCGAGCGTCCCCCCGTGGCCGACGCGCCTCGCCCCCGACAGGCGGCGCACGATGGCCACGACGTCATGGGAGGTCGGGCCGACGGGCTTGTCGATGACCAGGATGCCATCGACGTCCCTGCGTGGCGGGCGCTGCTCGCGCGCCCGGGCTGCCTGTCGCATCGGGTCAGCGGGGGCCGAGCGCGCCCACCAGGGCGGTCGCGTGCGCGATCACGGCGGCCTGCGCCTGCTCGATGGGCAGACGCACCGTGGCCCCGGCCGCGCGCGGGTGGCCACCCCCGCCGAAGGCGCTCGTGAGGGCGATGGCGTCCACGCCGCCCTCCCGCGTGCGGGTGCTGACCCGCGTCGTGTCGCCCTGGTCCCGGAACAGGATGGACACCTCGGCCGTGGCCGACTGGGCGAGCAGGTCGATGATCCCCTCCGACTGCTCGGCGACAGCTCCGGCACGCTCCAGGTCGGCGGGCAGCAGCGTGGCCCACAGCAGACGCCCGTCACAGGCGGTCTCCAGTCGCGACAGGACGATGCCGAACAGCCGCAGTTGCTCGTTGGGCTTGCTGCGGTAGATCCGCCGCGTGACCTCGGCCATGGGCGCGCCCGCGGCCAGCAGCTCGGACGAGACACGCATCGTGCGCGGCGTGACGTTGGGATGCTGGAACGAGGCCGTGTCTCCGATGATGCCCGCCATCAGGTTGCCGGCGATCGCCCCGTCGAACGCGTCGAGTGGCACGCCCAAGCGCGCCACGAGGAGCGCCACCTGCTCGCACGCGGCGGCGGCACCGGGGTCGACGTAGGCCGCCGCGCCAAAGCCCGTGTTCGAGGCGTGGTGGTCCACGACCAGGATGGGCACGCGTCCGAACAGCTCCGCGTGCTCCCGGGCCACCCGGCCCACCCGTGACAGCTCGCCGGAGTCGGTCACCACGATGAGGTCGTAGTCGAGGTTCTTGTCGGGCGTCGATGCGATGCGCTCGATGCAGGGCATGAAGCGGTACATGTCGGGCACGGGGTCGGAGCTCATGGGCGTGGCACGGCCCCCCAGCCACTCCACCGCGAGCGCGACACCGAGGGCCGAACCGAACGCATCGGCATCGGGGCTCTCGTGCCCGATGGCGAGCACGCGCC
>DAOTUX010000329.1:0-2812 GCA_034436475.1 Chloroflexota bacterium
CGCGGTGCCCGAGCAGTGGCGTGCGTCGTCGCACGAGTTACCGACTGCTACCGGTTCGAGATCCCGCAGCCCATCTACGGCTATGGCCACTACCTGCCGGTCGAGCTGCTGGCCGGACCGCTGGACCGTCACGACCGTCGGGTCAGCCCGGCCCTCCAGATAGCGTTGCGGAACCGCATTCGGCTGTGGCGAATCGATGGGGTCGGCGGCGACATCGAGTCGCTCGTCCGGGCCGCTCGGTCCGCCGGGCCAGGTTGACGCGAGATCGGTGCGTCGCCTCGGGACGGCCGCGCCGGCATCGCGCAACTCCCCGAGCTTTGCTGATCCGGCCGCTCGGAGCGCAAGGTTCACGAGGGCGGCCCCGGACACCAGCTCCACGCCTGCGCGCCGTCCGACCTCGAGTGCCGGCCCCGTGAAGTCTGAGGTCGTCACGAGGATCTGCCGCGCAGACTCGTCCCGGTATCGTGCCATCCCCAGGAACTTCTGGACCTCGGGCGAGCCGATGCGCCTGTCCGGCGCGTAGCGCTTGCACTGGACGAGGACCGGCTGCCCGCTCGGATCGCGCCCGGCGATGTCGATGGCCAGGTCGCCGCTGCCGCCGACGACGCGCATGTCCCGGAAGCCGGATGCCCGATACACGTTCGCGACGGCATGCTCGAAGGCCGTCGGGTCGAGCGTCAGGAAGCCCGCGAGCGTCGTCGCGAACCGCCGGCGCCGTCCCACGTGCCAGCGCACGGCGAAGAGCATGAGAGCGAGCAGGACGACCGCGGCGCCGACCGCGATGGCGAGGTTCTCCCGAACCCAGTCCCCGGCTCGAGCCAGGGCCACCACCGCGACCGCCACGACCACCATCGCCAGGTCGTCCGGATTGACCCCTCGCCGACGACGCCGCCGTCCCGCCATCTGCACCTCCGTGTGATTTGCCGATGGCAGCACATCGATCGCCCCAGCCGCACCCGGTCGGTGGGGTCCGGAGCGGTAGCCCCATGGTCCTGGCGGGCGCCCTTCCGATGGCGACGCAACCGGGACGTAAGCTCGCGGTGAGGACCGGTGGGTATCGTCGGCACCCATGCACTTCCGGCCAAGGCTCATGAGTCGACATGCGGTCCGGGAAGCGAGGCGTGAGAGGATACCCACCGCGATGATCGCCCTCGCCTACGACGACCCCGATGACCGCCGCCCATCGGACCATGACGATGGCCGCCAGATCAGGTCGCGCTGGTTCGGCGACCATGGTGTCGCCGTGGTGGTCGACCTGGTGGATGGTCGGGTCGTGACCGTCTGGCGCCAGGGGTGGAAGCCATGAAGGACCTCCTGCTCGAGTACGACGAATCCGTCGATGCCGCCTATCTCGTGGCCGCGGACGGGACCTGGGACCACCAGGAGCGGCTCGACGACGCGCGTGGCATCAACTACGCACGTGACGGCACCGTGCTGGGGATCGAGATCCTCTCGCCTCGGCGGCGCGGCGTCCTGTTGGACGGCCTTCCCTATCCCGATGACGTGGCCCGGGTCATGCGCACCGTCGGGTTCCGCATCCTGGAGACCGCGCAGTAGTCCGCTGCCAGCCGGCGAATGTGGCGCTCAGCCCCCCCGGAGCCTCCCCATCAGCTCGTCATCGCCTACGGCGTCCACGGGAGCGGACGGCGGGAGGTGATCGGCCCGGGCATCGGGGAGATCGAGTCGGAGGCGTCCTGGGCCGGCTTCCTGCGCTCGCTCCGGGAGCGCGGCCTGGCGGGCGTCCGGCTGTGCGTGTCGGACGACCACACGGGCCTGCGGAACGCCATCGCCCGGGTCCTCGCCTGCCCCTGGCAGCGCTGCACCGTCCACTTCGTGCGCGACATGCACCGCCACTGCCGGCCCGCCCAGCGGGGCATGGTGTCGGCCGCCCTGCGCGAGACCCTCGACGCCGAGGACCTGCCGCCGCCCGTGAGCGCTGCGGTGATCGAGCGCCTCGCGGGTCCCGTGCCCAGGGTGACGGAGCTGCTCGCCGACGCCGAGGAGGACCTGCTCGCGTCCTGCGCCTTCCCGGCCGCCCACTGGTCGAGGCTGCGCTCGACGAACCCGCTCGAGCGGGTCAACCGCGAGATCGGGCGGCGTGCCGACGTCGTGGGCATCTTCCCCAACGACGCCTCCGCGCTGCGGCTCTCGGGCGCCCTGCTCATCGAGCAGAACGACGAGCGGCTGGTCGGGCGCCGCTACCTGTCCGAGGAGTCCCTGGCCCTCGTGCTGGGGGACCGTGACACCGAGCCCGAGGAGGTGAAGCAGCTCACCGCAGCCTGACCACCGTCGACGATGTCGTTACACCACTACTTCCTACTTGACTACGGCGGCGCCGTGCTCCCCACAATACGGGGCCGCGGTCACCTGATGGTCCATTCGGGTCATGGCCCCGTGGGACCGGCCAGTACGACTACTTCTTCGACACGCTGGTCGCATACGACAGGTGGGAAGCAGATCGAGAGGTCGCGCTGCTTAAGCGGCGCTTCAATCTCGATGGTCAGCGGGTAGCGCGCGATGTTCGCTACTTCGATGACCGAGCTTCGGCCATAGCGGCCCTGCGTGCGCTCGACGACTGACGGGGTTCTGAGGTCAACACGGTCCTGGGCGGGCGAACCTGCCGTCTCGCCGGTGGCGGCCGCCACCTCGGGCAGGAAGGCCGGGGAATCGAAACGATACGAGGCTTCCAGCGCCTCAGACGCTTCCGCGCTGCGTCGCGTCCGCCGAGCGACCTGGAGGCCCGATTGTGCGGCCGACTACCAAGCGTTGTCACCCAGGAGTGCTTCGAGTTCGGCAACCAGTGACTCGATGG
>DAOTUX010000330.1:0-1643 GCA_034436475.1 Chloroflexota bacterium
GTCCCGCCGGGCAGATCGAAGGGCACCTCAGGGCGGGTGATTCTGCCCGAGGCGCTGCCCCGCTTGCGCTTCTGTTCCCACTCCGACCACGACTTGGTGTAGTAGTGGTTGTCCTGGTCGATCCCTTCGCGGTCGCCCAGGTCAACCACTACTACACCAAGTCGTGGTCGGAGTGGGAACAGAAGCGCAAGCGGGGCAGCGCCTCGGGCAGAATCACCCGCCCTGAGGTGCCCTTCGATCTGCCCGGCGGGACGCAGGACCTGGCGGCACTGCGCCATGTGGCCGGGACACGGGCCATGCTGGCGTCCCTGCGAGCCCTGGATCCCGATCCGTTCCGTTACGGCAGCCGGCTGGCCATCCCCTTGCGGCCGCACGACGGGTTCGGTCCGGACGCGGCGCGTGCGCTGGGTAATCACCTGGCCGGTCTGCCGGAGCCCAGCCCGAATGTCGCGCGTCGCGTGCCGGGCCTGCCGGATGGTCGCGGTGCGGTCGCGCGCAGCGATGGCCCGCCGGCCGCCGGCGAGCTCGCAACATCGGTCCACGTGGCGGTGTTCGTGGAGCGCCTCCGGGCGCGCGTCGCCTGGACGCTGCCGGAGAGCGGCGATCCAGGCCATGGGGTGAGTGGCCCGGCATGGCCGCTCGTGCTGGATACCCAGGAAGGATCGACAGCGCGCTGCCAGGCGATCGTGTTCGGTGCCGTCGTGGACGGTCCGGTGAGCCTGCGCATCGACGCGTCGCCGGCCGCGACCGCGCCACCTCGGACCGCCGTGGTCCGACTGGCCGAGGCCGGTGGCTACCTGGGCATCGTCCAGGTGGACCCGGACCCCGCGTGTGTGGAGCGCGTGTCCCTCTCGGTGGAAGCGGGCCCGAGCACGTCGGGCGTCACGTTGACGGACCTGGTCCTGCTCACGTATGCCTGACGCCGACGCCGGGCGGGCGGGCGGACGGACGTCGGTCGTGATCGTGCCGCATCTCCGGTCGAACCCGTACCAGGAGCTGCTGGCCGTGGCACTGAACCAGCGCGGCGTCCGCGCACGCCTCGAGGAGGGACGTAGCGCACGCCTGTCGATCGTGCGTGCGTGGCTGCGGGCCGGCGCGCCGCGCGTCCTCCATCTCCACTGGACGCACCACTTCCTGGAGCGGGGCGGTGGGCTGGGAGCCTTGGAGGCTCGGACGTTCCTGGCGCAGCTCGACGTGCTTCGGGCGCTCGGGGTGCGCGTCGTGTGGACCCTCCACAACCTGGAGGGCCATGAATCCGACGACGGCAGCGGCGGTGTCGATGCTGCCACCCGGTACCGGCGCCATCGGGCCTTGGTCCAGCGGTGCCACACGGTCATCGCCCACTGCAGTGCGGCGGTGCACCTCGCATCCGCCGCCTATGGACTGGGACCTGCCGAGCGCTCGCGGTTCCGGGTCATCCCCCACGGCAGCTACGAGGGGGTGTACCCGGACTGGCTCGACCGGGGCCCGGCCAAGGAGCGGCTGAAGCTTGGCGCCGATACCACCGTGTTCCTCGCCCTCGGTGCCATCCGAGACTACAAGGGCCTCGATGCGCTGGTGCGGGCGTTCCGCGGCCTGGACGCTCCGGCGGCACGGCTGGTGATCGCGGGCAAGCCGCGCGGCAAGCCGATCGTGGAGCAGCT
>DAOTUX010000331.1:0-20139 GCA_034436475.1 Chloroflexota bacterium
GGCCGCAGTGCGAGCGCATGGAGATCGGTCGAACCCGACCCCACGAGGTCGTCCACCTGCCAACCACCGGCAGTCCGCCATCCGATGAAGCCTCGCCAACGCCCCGCCCCCGCGTCCCACCGCGTCCCGGCCACCACGGGCTGCCCGTCGTGCTGGACCGCGATGCTGCGCAGGATGCCCACCGTCATGCCACTGGACGGGAAGGCGACCTGGTGCCAGGCACGTCCGTCCCACCGCTGGACGAACGGTCGGTAACGCCCTCCCGCGATCCGGTAGCCCGCGGCCCAGACGTCAGCGCCTCGACCGATGGCGACCGATGTGAGCACACCCTCCGAGCCCGACCGCGCGGCGGTGACGCTCCTCCAGCGGGTGCCGTCCCAGCGAACGACCCACGGCTGCGGCTGGCCCTTGATGGCGAGCCAGCCGACGGCCCACGCATCTGAGCCGGAGCGTGCGTCGACCGCGATCAGCACCCCGGACGCGTTCGACGCGAGCGGCAGGGGACTGGCGCGCCAGCCCTTGGCGGTGCGTCGGACCACCAACGGTCGCTGACCCGCCCGGGAGATGCCGTACCCCACGGCGAAGGTGGCGCCGTCGCTGCGTGCGCGGATGCCGGTCAGGGCACCACCATGTCTTCCGACTGTGCCTAGCGACCGAGCCTGCCAGCGTCCGCCCTGCCAGGCCATGAGCACGGGACGATAGCCGCCGGCCGTCTGACGATAGCCCACCGCCCACAGGCGGCCCGACGTCGAGCGATCGACACCCAGCAGGGCATGCTCTCCGACCTGATGCGCGATGGTCATCCTGGTCCATGACCCATCGCGCCACGCGAGCGCAATCGGAATGCGGGCGGCCTCCGGGCCCGTGTTCGTCATACCAACGGCCCACGCCTGACTGCCGCGCCGTGTGATCGAGGTCAGCATCGTGCGTGACCAGACCCGCTCGATGGCACGCGGCACGCACTCGGCTGGCGTCACATTGCCACCCTGGTCCGCGACTCGGGCAGGCGGCAGCGCGGACGGCGGGACGGCCTGGCTGGCGCGGATCCCGGGCGTCGGGCCCGCGAGGCACAGCACCAGCGCGAGGCCCAGGACGCGCGACCGCGTCGGGAGGGTGGGCACGGAGACGCACGATACCCGACCCGGACCCTCCGCGTGTGGGCGGGCCGGACACCCGGTCCGGACGCTTCGGGGTCCGGTCCTATACTGCCCGCGCGGATGGCATTCGTGGATTCGGTCCTGGACCTGGTGGGCGACACGCCCCTCGTCCGCCTGTCCCGCGTCACCCGTGACCTGGGCCCGGCCGACCGCCAGCCGCTCATCCTTGCCAAGCTCGAGATGCTCAACCCGGGCGGGTCGGTCAAGGATCGCATCGGGCTGCCCATGATCGAGGCCGCGGAGCGTGCGGGACTGCTGCGGCCCGGTGGCACCATCATCGAGCCCACCTCCGGCAACACCGGCCACGGCCTCGTCATCGCGGCCGTGCGCAAGGGGTATCGGTGCATCTTCGTGATGGCCGACAAACAGTCGAGGGAGAAGCAGGACCTGCTGCGGGCATACGGCGCTGAGGTCGTGCTGTGTCCCACGAACGTGCCACCCGATTCGCCGGAGAGCTACTACTCCGTGGCGCGTCGCCTGGCACGGGACATCCCTGGCGCGTTCCAGCCCGACCAGTACCACAACCTCGAGAACCCCGGCGCCCATGAGGCCACCACGGGCCCGGAGATCTGGCGCCAGACCGAGGGTCGTGTCACCCACGTGGTCATCGCGGCCGGCACCGGTGGCACCATCAGCGGCGTCGGTCGCTACCTCAAGGCCCAGGACCCGTCCATCACGGTCATCGGTGCTGACCCGGAGGGCAGCGTGCTGTCGGGCGACACGCCGCGCCCGTACCTCACCGAGGGTGTCGGCGAGGACTTCTTCCCCGGCACCTTCGACCCGACCGTGGTCGACCGGTGGGTGCGTGTCAGCGACGCGGACGCGTTCGCCGCCGCGCGTCGCCTGACCCGGGAGGAGGGCATCCTGGCTGGTGAGTCGTGCGGCACCGCGCTCGTGGGGGCGCTCGCGGTGGGGCGCGAACTGACGGCGGCGCCCGGCGGCCGTGGTGCGCTGATGGTGGTGGTGCTGCCCGATGGCGGGCGTTCGTACCTCTCGAAGCTGTACGACGACGAGTGGATGCGCAAGAACGGGCTCCTGGGCAGTGGCGCTGGCCGGGAGCGTGTGCGTGCCGTGCTCACGGGTCGCCATCACGGTCCGGAGTTGCCTCCAGTTGTGCTCGCCCGGACCACCGAGCGGGTCGCGCAGGTCATCGAGACGCTCCAGCAATGGGGCATCAGCCAGATGCCCGTCACCGAGCGCGACGACGACGCGATCGAGGGCATCGTGGGATCGGTGGACGAGCGGCAGCTGCTCGATCGGGTGTTTCGGGACCCCGGCACGGTGGACCGCACCGTGGGCGAGGTCATGGCCCGCCCGCTGCCCACGATCGATCTCGACGCCTCGCTCGACGAGGCGTTCGAGGTGCTCGCGAGTGGCGCGTCCGCACTCATCGCGGTGCGGGATGGTCGACCCGCGGGTGTGATCACCAAGCTGGACCTGCTGGAGCATCTCGCGCATGCCGGTCGGGCCCGCACGGACTGACCGGGAGTCGGACGCTCGGGGATGACAGCGTGGTGTAGCATCGTCCGTGAGAGACGTAGCCGATCACATGTGGATCGTCTCCGTCCACGACCAGGTTCGGGCTGAGAAAGCCGACTTCGACATCGGTGACGATGTCCCACGCGCGGCCGGTCCGGTGCTCGACGTGCGGCCTTGCGCCGCGCACAGGAGACAGCCGATGACCGCGATCCCCACCTCCGCCGCGCCGACCCCGCTCACCGCGCTCGGCCGCGAGCGACGCGCGAACCTGTCAGTCCCCGAGCTCGTGGAGCACGCCATCCGGGATGGTGAGGGTGTCCTGTCCGAGGGCGGGCCGCTCGTGGTCCGGACCGGGGCTCATACCGGGCGCTCACCACGCGACAAGTACATCGTCGACGCAGGCGATGCCCATGAGGGAGTCTGGTGGGGCGGCTTCAACCGACCCATCACCGAGGACCGATACGACGCCCTCCGCCAACGGATGGTGGACCACCTGGCCACCCGGCGCGTGTACGTCCGCGATTGTCATGTGGGCGCGGACCCCCGGTGGCGCCGACGGGTGCGTGCCTTCACCGAGACGGCGTGGGCCAGCATCTTCTGCTCCAACCTGTTCCGGGTGCCCCCGGACGAGGAGCTGGAGGGCTTCAGCCCGGACTTCACCATCGTCGATGCGCCGTCCTTCCGAGCGGACCCCGAGCGGGATGGGGTGCGCTCCGAGACGGTGATCCTGGTGCACCTGGGGCGTCAGGAGATCCTCATCGGGGGGACCGAGTACGCGGGCGAGATCAAGAAGGGCGCATTCGGGATCCTGAACTACCGACTGCCCGCGGAGGGGGTGCTGCCCATGCACTCCTCGGTCAACGTGGGCGCGGACGGTCGCTCCGCGGTCTTCTTCGGCCTCTCGGGGACCGGCAAGACGACGCTGTCCGCGGACCCGCATCGGACACTCATCGGCGACGATGAGCACGGCTGGGGCCCTGACGGGGTGTTCAACTTCGAGGGTGGCTGCTACGCCAAGACCATCCGGCTGTCGCACATCTACGAGCCGGACATCTGGTCCACCACGCGCCGCTTCGGGACCATCCTGGAGAACGTCGACCTCGACCCCGCGACCCGAGCGCTGGATCTTGACTCGGAGCGGTTCACGGAGAACACGCGCGGGGCCTTCCCGCTCCATTTCATCAGCAACAGCTCCGACACGGGCATGACCGGACACCCGTCGGCGGTCATCCTGCTCACCGCCGACGCCTTCGGAGTGCTGCCCCCCATCTCGCGACTGTCGCGCGACCAGGCGCTGTACCACTTCATCAGCGGCTACACCGCGAAGCTGGCGGGCACCGAGGTGGGCGTCGCCGAGCCGCAGGCGACCTTCTCGACATGCTTCGGTGCCCCGTTCATGCCCCGACATCCGGCTGAGTACGCCTCGATGCTGGGCGAGCGGCTGGACCGTCACGGCGTCCCGGTGTGGCTCATCAACACTGGCTGGACGGGAGGGCCCTACGGCGTGGGGCATCGCATGAACATCACCCAGACACGTGACATGGTCCGCGCCGCGCTCGACGGTCTCCTCGAGGGCGTGCCCACGGTCACCGACCCCGTCTTCGGGGTGGAGGTCCCGACGGCCGTCCCGGATGTGCCCGCCGAGGTGCTCAGGCCCCGCGGGACGTGGGCGGACCAGGATGCCTACGACGAGCAGGCTCGACGCCTCGCGGGCATGTTCGTGGAGAACTTCGAGCGGTTCACGGGCCGTGTCGGCTCGCAGGTCGCTGCCGCGGGACCGCGCGCCTGACCCCTCGTCTAGGGAGCCACCGCCGCGATCGCGCGCCGCGGCACCCTGTGCTATCGTCCGCGACCGTCACGACCCCCGACACGAGGTATCACGGCGTGCGCTCATGGCCCAGCGCCCACGGCAGAGCATCCGCGGCGCGCAGCGAGGGAGTTCGGAGCGGCGCGTGCTCGATGCGCTGATCCGGCGCGCCAAGACCTCCGGTGCCCTCCGCGGGGCGACCCTCGCGCCGCCGCGTCGAGGCATGCTCCAGGTGGGACCCGGCGGGCTCCGGGCGGAGCTCTCGTCCGCCGTCATCCGGGAGACGGGGATCGCCTTCGGTGGTCGGATGTTCCTGTTCGAGCCGTTCCCGGGCCCGACCCCGCTACCCGCCCCGGAACTGGCGCTCCGGCTGGGTCGCCGCTCGTTCCCGGTCGAGCAGGGTGTGTGGCTGCCTGGCATGGGGTCGCGGCGCGAGTTCGCGTTCCACGTGACCGTTCCGCTCGACGAGGTGCCGCTCGGGATCCGGGCGCTCACGGTCCGACTGCCCGTGGGTGGGCGTGCCGTGACCCTGGCCATGTGGCCGAGTGATGGCGTGCTGCGCGGCGGACGCCGTCGCCGGGCGGGTGACACATGGGTCCAGGTCCGGCCGGGCCAAGGGAGCATGGTGGTCCTGCGCGCGAGGTCGGGCGGCATGGGTGCGCGTGTCGCCTGGAACGTGCGCCAGGTGGTCTCGGACGTCGTCTTCGCGCTCCGGCCCAGGCGTCCGGCGGTGGTCGTGGCGGACCTCGTGCGGAGCTATCGGGTCCGCCACGTGTGGCGGGAGTGGGTGCTCCGACAGCTCACATGGCCGCTCCGGCTGGGGGGTCCGATCTGGCTCGTGGGCGAGCGCACCGACACGGCCCAGGACAACGGTCGTGCCTTCTTCCGCTACCTCCGGACCGAGCACCCCGAGCGTCGCGCCTACTACGTCATACGCCGCGGCGCCCCGAACCGGGAGAAGGTCCTGCCGTTCGGCAACGTGATCTGGCACGGTGGCCTGCGTCATCGGCTGCTGGCGCTCCATGCCGATGCCCTTGTTGGGAGCCACAACCTCGATCGCTACCTGCTGCCCAGCGACTGGGCCACCCGGGAGCACCGACTCCACCTCCAGTGGCGCATCGGCAGCAAGCGGGTGTATCTCAAGCACGGGGTGCTGGTGTCCAGGTCGCTCGCGTTCGAGCTGCGCAAGCAGGGGCTCGACATCTGCGTGGTGGTGGGCCCGCCCGAGGCCGCGTTCATCCGGTCCATCACCGGCTACACGGACCAGGTCCGCACCACGGGCCTGCCGCGCTACGACCTGCTGGTGCCCCAGGCACCCAAGCGGGTCGTGGTCCTGATGCCCACCTGGCGGCAGTACCTGGTGCCGCCACGCAACGATCCAGGTGCGCCCGACACCTTCACCGGCTCGCACTACGAGGCGTTCTTCCGGGAGCTGCTCGGCCACCCGCGGCTGCACGCCGCCCTCGAGCGTCACGACCATGTCCTGGAGTTCTACCCGCACTACAACATCGACCGACACTACCGCAGCCTGCGGTCCCCGCATCCTCGGATCGTGGTCTCGTCCTTCCAACGGCGCGAGGTGAAGGACGCGCTCCTCGATTGCGGCCTGTTCATCACGGACTGGTCGTCGGTGATGTTCGACGCGGCCTACCTGGGCAGGGCCCTCATCCATGCCCCGTTCGACGAGGAGGAGTTCTACCGAGGGCACTACGAGCGCGGCTGGGTGGATGTGGACACGATCGGCTTCGGGCCGGTCGCGCGAACCGTGGACCAGCTGCTCGACGCGATCGAGCACTACCTCGCCACGGGATGCGAACGCGAGCCGGTGTACACCGAGCATGCCGCGACGGTGTTCTCGCACCGTGACCAAGGGTCGTCCCACAGGGTGTATGAGGACATGGTCGCGCTCTGAGCCGCGCGACCGGCGCCGTGCGCGGGCTACGTCATCACGCCGGGCTCGAAGGCGACGCACGGCCGTTGGGGGCCCGCCGTCGACCGGCGAGCATGGCGTCATGGACATCGCGACCACGCCCCGACCCCCTGACCGTGTCGAGCGCCTCCTGCGCGCCGAGGAGGTGCTCTGGCTGTCCACCTTCGGGACGGACGGCTTCCCCGGCCTCGTGCCCATCTGGTTCAGCTGGGACGGCGCGGCCATCCTCATCGCCAGCAAGCCACACGCGGAGAAGGTGGGTGACATGCGTGCCACGCCGCGGGTCATGATCGCCCTGGGCGATGCGGAGGACGACTTCGATGTCGGTCTCATCGAGGCGCGCGCCGAGCTCCCGGAGACCCCCGTGGAGGCGTTCCTGCCCGAGTCCCACTGGGTCAAGTACGCTCGGGACCTCGCCTCGATCGGGCTCACCCGCGAGGAGTACGTGCGCACCTACAGCCAAGCGGTGCGCCTGGTGCCGGTGCGCTATCTGGGCTGGCACGGACGGAGCGCGCCAGCGTCCCGCGCGCGCCCGGCCCGTCACGCCGGTCGCCGACCCACGTGCAGGGTCACGATGCCCAGGGTGAGGGGCTCCCAGCGGACCGCCTCGAGGCCCGCCTCGCGCATGATCTCCGCGACGCGCTCCGGAGCCGGGTAATCCTGGGTGCTGGACACGAGATACGAGTAGGCGGCGCGCTGGCCGGCCGCACGCCCGATGATGGGCACCGCGCGGTCGAACCAGGCCTGGGCGGCACGTGCGGCCAGGCTCGTGGGGCGGGCGATCTCCAGGCACACGACGCGACCCCCCGGGCGGACGGCTTCGCGCATCTGCGCGAAGCCACGGTGATAGTCGGCGAGGTTGCGCATGCCGAACGCGATGGTTGCCGCATCAAACGACCCCTCATCCACAGGTAGGCGTAGCGCATCACCCTGGACGAACCGCAGACCGTGGACCCCGGCGTATCGCGCACGGGCGACCGCCAGCATGCCCTCCGCGAAGTCGACGCCGACGACCTCGCCACCGGGCTGGACCGCCCGCCACGCGCCATGGGCGACCTTGCCCGTGCCGGTCGCGACATCGAGCACGCGCATCCCCGACCGCAGCTCGGCGGCCCTGATGGCGCGACGTCGCCAGCGAGGCTCCTGGAGGCCGCTGATGAGCGTGTTCATGGGGTCGTAGACGCCGCTGATGGTGTCGAACATCTCCCGGACCCGCTCGGGCGCGGCCCGATTGCCCTCGCTCACCGTGACCCCTCCGTCCGACCCTGACGCTCGAGTGACGCGATATGTCGCGCGAGGCCGATGATGGACGGGGCGACCCGACCTGGCTGGCTGACCGGCCCGCCATGCCCAAGCCCCGGGAACCGCTCGACCGTCAGCGCGGACAACCGCCTGGTCAGCCCGTCGGCGACCTCTGCGTAGGGGCCGACGCTCCGACCGCCCAGTCCCAGGACCACCGGTGCCGCGATACGACCCAGGCCGTCGGGATCAAGACCCTCCAGGGCGGCATCGGCGATGGCGGCACGTCCCTCGGTGGCGAGGCGCTGCCTGGCCGCGGCAGGCAGCCGTGCGGCGGTGCCCGGGCCACGCACCGCGTCCAGGAAGGCGAGCGCGGCCGCGGTCATGCCCTCCGCTCGGGCGATCGTGTCGATGCGGTCGCCCAGCGTGGCGAGGTCGAACGCGTCCAAGCTCCCGACCACCGGCAGGTACGGCGGCTCGAACAGCCAGACGCCGACCACGCGCTCGGGGTGGCGGGCAGCCGCCTCGAGGGCGACGCAACCCCCGAAGGAGTGGCCGACCATGACCGCCCGCTGTCCGGGCGCGACCGCCTCGAGCACCGCGAGGACGTCCTCGACGTGGACCCCCACGTCCACCGCACCCCCGGGGTCGTTGGGCGGCATCCGACTCGCTCCCGACGAGCGGCGGTCGATGGACAGCACGCGGTGGGCGTTCGCGAGCCTGGCGGCGAGGCCCCGCAGCTCCCGCGCGTTCGAGAGCGTCGCGTGCAGCAGGACGATGACATCGGGTCCCGCCCCATGGTCCTCGACATGGATCAGCGCGCCATCCGGGCGCGTGACGTCGTGCGCGACGTGGTCCCCCGGATCACCCGATGCGATTGGCGGTCCAGTCATGAGCCGTGTCATGAGCTCGTGCCGCCGGACCTTGCCCGTCGGCGTCCTGGGGATGCTCGACACCACCAGGACGTCCCGGGGCAGCTTGTGGGCGGCGATGCGGCCGCGTGCGAACAGGCGCAGTTCGTCCATGCTCGGGACGCGGCGGTGGGCCCGTGGCACCACCGCGGCCACCGGGACCGCGCCCCAGACGTCATCAGGTCGCCCGAACACCGCGACATCCGCGACGCCCGGGTGTGGGGCCAGCGCGGCTTCCACCTCGGCCGGCGAGATGTTCTCGCCACCCGAGATGATCAGGGAGTCCAGGCGGTCCAGGACCCACAGACGTCCCTCCTCGTCCAGCCTTCCGACATCCCGCGTGCGCAGCCAGCCGCCCTCGAACGTCCGTTCGCTCGCGTCGGGGTCGCGGTCATAGCCGGTCGCCAGGGTCGGTCCGCCCACTAGGATGGTGCCCGCGGTGTCGGGACCGACATCCACCCCCTCATCGTCCACGACCCGGACCCGGACATCCGGCAGGGGCCGGCCGACGCTGCCCGGCGCCACGGCTGACTCGGTGGCTGGGAGGGCTGTCACGCCTGATGCGGCCTCGGTCAGCCCGTACGTCGTGACGACCGGCAGGCCGGCGACGGTCGCCCGACGGACGAGCGATGGGGCCACGGGTGCCCCGCCCACGAGCAGGCTGCGGAGCCGCTCGAAGCGCATCGGTCCCCCATCGAGCAGACGGGTCACCTGGACCGGAACGAGCGATGCCAGGGTGATGCCGTCGTGCAGCAAGGCATCCCGCACCGCCGTCTCGTCGAAGCCCTCGTGGACCGTGAGACGCGCCCCCGAGAGCAGCGGTCGGAGGACCATGCCCAGACCAGCCACGTGCGCCGTCGAGAGCGTGCTGAGCCAATGGTCGATCGGGCCGCTCCCGAGGAACGCGTTCCAGGCGCTGGCGCTGGCGAGGAGGGCGCCGTGGGACAGCAGGACCCCGCGCGGGGTGGCCGTGGTGCCCGAGGTGAACAGGACCGCCCCGAGCGTGCTGGGGTCCAGGGTGGTCGCCGTGGGCCGTCCACGCGCGCCGATGGGCCGACCCAGCTCCATGACCCCCGTCAGGTCGACCTCGGCGCGCAGGGTGGCGGCGATATCCGCATGTGCCTGGTCGTGTGCTAGCACGCGCGTCCCCGAGCGAGCCATCTGGTCCGCGAGCTCCGGGGGGGCCAGACGTCGATGGAGCGGCACGATCACGCCGCCCGCGAGGCGGATGGCGTGGATGGCGACCACAGTCGCCGCGGACTCACGGGCAAGGAGCGCGACCCGGGCGCCCGGCACCATCGGGAGCGAACTGGCGAGCGTGGTCGCCTCCTTGAGCACTGACGCCCATGTCAGCGTCCCGTGGGCGTCGGTGAGGGCGGGGGCGTCGGGCCAACGCGCGGCCGCGCTCAGGAGCGGGTCGATCACCCGAGGGTCACCCCGAGACCTGGCCCACGGACCGCCATGCCCCCAGCGAGCACGCGCGGCAGCCCGCGCACGGGGTCGTCGGCGAGGAGGCTCGCTGAAGCCAGGCCATGCGCCTGATCCCCGGGCACGGTCGCCGCGACGTGCAGCGCGGTCGCGATGCCCACGCCTGTCTCGTGGAGCGTGGAGACGGTGACGGGCACGTCGCGCGCGCGCGCGGCCTCGATGATGGCGCGCGCCCGCAGCGGCCCGCCGACCCGTGCCGGTTTCACCACGAGCGCGTCACAGGCCCCGGTCTCGAGCAATGCCGCTGCGGCCGCGAGGTCCACGACCGCCTCGTCCGCCGCGATCGGGACCCCGCTCGATCGCAGTCGCGCGAGCGCGGCCACCCCATGCCCGGGTGCGATCGGCTGCTCGACATACGCCAGCCCCAGGTCGGCGACGCTCGGCAGCCAGGCTGTCGCCCCCTCCGGCGTGAGCACGCCGTTGAGGTCCACCCTGAGGTCCACCTCCGACCCGACCGCATCCCGGATGGCACGCAGCGTCCTCCGCCACCAGGCTGGTGCGGTCCCCTCGTCGCCACCCTCGAGCTTGACCTTGATGGTCCGATACCCTCCGCGGACATGAGCAACGGCCGCGTCGATCGCGTCGCCCCGATCATCGGGCAGCGCGACGAGGAGCGCGTTCACCGGGACGGCATCGCGGTGCTCGTGGCCCGCCAGACGCTGCGCCACGGTGACGTTCCCCTGACGGGCGTCCAGGTCGATGAGCGCGCCCTCGATCGCCCCGGACAGCCCCACCCACGCGCCGACGAGCGGCCACGGGACGCCTGCGCCGAGCAGGTCCGCCGGAGTCCGACCACACGCCCACGCCCGTGCCGCCGCGACCACGGGCTCTTCCACGCTCCCCCACGTCTCGCCGAGACCCACTCGTCCGGCGGCGTCCACGACCCGCACGATCGTGGCATCCCGCGTCACGGCCCACGCGCGGCCCAGGCGCACGCGCTCGCGGTATGCCACACGGATCGGACGCGCCCCAAGCTCCGCGACCGCGCTCACGGCCAGCGGACCACGCCGTCCAGCGCGAGGCCGGTCGCGAACAGGACGCAGAAGACCAGGCCCAGGCGTGCGGTCCCCGCGAGCACCGTGTTGAGACGTCGCGGGTCCCCTTCGTCCAACACCCCGCGGACGAGCGGAGTCATGAGGGGGATGCTGAGCAGCGGCAGCAGCACGGGCACGTGGGCGGCGCCGGTGACGATGAGGGCCGGTGGCACCATGCAGGCGACGACCAGCAGGGCGAGGAACTCGAACCGGGCGAACCGGGCGCCGAAGCGCACCGCGAGGGTCACCTTGCCCGCTCGTGCGTCGGGACCGATGTCCCGGAGGTTGTTGACGACCAGGATCGCGGTGACCAGCGCACCAGGTGGCACCGCGGCGGCGAACGCGAGCCGGCCCCAGATGCCTGTCATGAGATACGCGGTGCCCGCGACCGCGAGCACCCCGAAGGTGAGGAACACGGCCACCTCTCCCAGGCCTCGGTAGCCATACGGGAACGGGCCGCCGGTGTAGGCGACCGCGGCGACCATGCACAGCCCGCCCAGCACCAGCAGCACGAGGCCACCCTTGGCGACCAGCACCAGGCCGAGGATCGCGGCCGCGGCCAGGCACAGCACCGTGGCCGCGGCGAGCGCGCGCTCCGAGAGCAGCCCGCTCGCGGCGGCACGCGTGGGGCCCAGCCGATCGGTCGAATCCGCGCCCGAGCGATGGTCGAACAGGTCGTTCGACAGGTTCGCGGCGACCTGGAGCAGGAGCGCCACGAGCAGGCAGGCGAGGGCCAGGCGCGGGTCGAACGCGCGATCCGCCAGGCCCACCCCGACACCCACGAGCACCGGGCCGACGGCGGCAGGCAGGGTTCGAGGCCGGCATGCCAGGACCCATGCCTGCGTCCGCGAGACGGGCTGTGCCGCTTTCACGCTCAGGGTCTGCGCGGGAACCGCGAGAAGTCCGGCGCCCGCTTCTCCAGGAAGGCGCGACTCCCCTCGTGCGCCTCCTCGGTCTCGTAGAACAGCATCGTGGCATCACCCGCGAGCTCCTGGAGCCCCGCGAGGCCATCGACGTCCGCGTTGAAGGCGCGCTTGAGGAACCTGATCGCGGTGGGGCTCTTGGCGAGGATCTCGTCCGCCCATCGGACCCCCTCGGCCTCGAGGTCCGCCAGGGGGACGACCGCGTTGACGAGACCCATCTCCAGCGCCTGCTGCGCCGTGTACTGGCGGCACAGGTACCAGATCTCGCGCGCCCGCTTGTGACCCACGATGCGGGCCAGCATGGTCGCCCCGTAGCCCGCGTCGAACGAGCCGACCCTGGGCCCGGTCTGGCCGAACACCGCGTTCTGGGACGCGATGGAGAGGTCGCACACCACGTGCAGCACATGGCCGCCACCGATGGCATAGCCGTTGACGAGCGCGATGACCGGGATGGGCAGGGAGCGGATGAGACGCTGGAGGTCCAGGACGTTGAGACGAGCGACCCCGTCACTGTCCTGATAGCCGCCCTGGACCTTGTACGCCTGGTCACCCCCGGAGCAGAACGCCACGTCGCCGGCACCCGTGAGCAGTGCCACGCCGATGGTCGGGTCATCCCGGACATGCCGGAACGCGTCCAGCATCTCGCGCACCGTATGCGGTCGGAACGCGTTGCGCACCTGCTGGCGATCGATGGTCACCCGGGCGATGCCCGTGCCGGAATGCTCGTAGCGGATATCCCCATAGTCTCGGACCGACGTCCAGGTGACGCTCATGGCTCTCCTCGCCTGCTCAGGAACTCGTTCGTGATACGAAGGAAGGCATCAGGTCGCTCCAGATAGGGCGCATGACCGACATCCTCGAGCACCACCAGATGGGCGCCCGGGGTGAGGCCGGCCACTTCCGCGGCCCGGTCGCGGCCCACGGGGTCGAGACCACCGGCCAGGACCAGCGTGGGTGCGCGCACCGCATGGAGGCTCCCATGCAGCGGCTCCATGACCCCCTGCCCAGCGCCCCGCAGACTCGCCGCGAGGCCACGCCCGCTCGCGCCCAAATGCTCCTGACGGATGGCCTCCCGGACGCTCGAAGGCAGGGATGCGCGGCTGACGAACACGGGCTGTGCCTCCCAGGCGTCATGGAAGGCCACCATGTCGCCGCCGTCAAGCAGGCCGGCCCATCGCTCGTCCGCAGCGGCGCGCGCGGCACGCGCCCCCATGTCGCCGATGCCAGCGGAGGGTGACTGGAGCACGAGCCGGCGCACCCGGGGTGGTGCGTCGATGGCGAGTCGCAGGGCGACCCGCGAGCCGAACGAGTATCCGACCACGTCGGCTTCCCCATCCGCCAGGCCATCGATGAGCCATGCGATGTCCGCCGCCTGGCGCGCGACGTCCTGGCGCGCGGCTGGCGGGCCGTCGGAGCCCCCGTGGCCCAGGAGGTCGATGGCGAGGAGCCGCCTGCCTTGGCCCAGCGTCGCGGCGACCCCCTCCCAGGTGCGGCTGCTCCCCGCGAAGCCGTGGAGCAGGACCAGGACCGGGCCGCGGCCACGGTCGTGGACGTCATAGGCCACGCCATCACGAGTCGCGACGCGGGTCATCCGACCGCCTCGATCGCCGCGGCGAGGACCCGCGCATGGAGCTCCACGTTCCGCCGCCGATGGGTGCGCAGACGGAGCACCTGGATCCCGGGTCGCCCCACCGCCTCTGCGACGGCATCGCCGATCTCGCCCGCGCGCACCTCGCTCACCTGCGCCCCGAGGGCTCGTGCCACCGCCGCAAGGTCGGTGCCGTGAGGGGTGCCCAGCAACTGCTCGAAGCGATCAGGGAGGCCCAGCTCAGGCCGGTCCGCGGTGGCCTGTGGCAGGAACGAGAAGATGCCGCCGCCATCGTTGTCGATGAGCACGATCGTGAGCCGCACGCTCGGGACGCGCGCGGCGGCGAGGGCGTTGATGTCGTGCAGGAACGACACGTCCCCCAGGACCAGCACCACCGGCCCTCGGTCTGCCACCGCCGCCCCCAACGCGGACGACACCACGCCATCGATCCCGTTGGCCCCCCGGTTCGCGAGACAGCGGAGCGGCCTCGAACCGGCCGGCAGGAACGTGTCGAGGTCCCGGACCGGCATCGAGCTGCCCACCCACAGGGTGATGCGGCCCGGGAGCGCGTCGCCCAGTTCCGCGAACACGGCGCCCTCGAACGACTCGCCGGACGCGGTGATCACCCCGAGCTGGTCACGGATGGCGCGGTCGGCACGCGCGTCGGCGTCCAGCCACGCATCGGTCCAGCCCGGCTCGCTCGCGGGGCTCGCGATCTCGTGCGCTTCGGCAAGCATCTGGGCGAAGCCGGCGGGTGGGGCCTGCACCAGCATGGACGCCCGCAGGGTGGGCTCGTTCCAGCCCCCGTCGTCCACCAGCACCTGCTCGGCGTCCGAGGCGGCGAGCCACTCGAGCGTGGCCCGTGACGTGGGCGTGCCACCGAAGCGGACGACCACGTCCGGGCGATGGGCAGCCGTGAAGCCCGGAGCGCGCAGGATGGTGGCGGTGCGGGAGATGACCCGGCTCCGGTCGTGCGCCCCTGTCCGCAGGTTGGCGAGCCCATCCTCGAGGATGGGCGCCCCCAGCCGCTCGGCGAGTCGCGCCACGGCGTCCGGGAACATGGCGTCGTCCATGGGGCCGCACCAGATGGCCGGACGGCGTGCCTGCGCCAGGAGCTCCACGACGGGCGCGGCAACCGCCCAGCGGGTCTCCTCGGGGCGCAGGACGCGGGTGAACGGGACCGGTGACCCGGAGGGTGCCGAGGGCCCACCAGGGAACAGCGGTCCGTCGGGCAGCAGGGGCTCACGATACGGGAGGTCCAGGTGCACCGGTCCGGCCGGCGCTCCCGTGGCCATGGCCACCGCCCGACCAACCACGTGGCGCACGTGCGCGACCTCCGCAGGGTCCTCGGAGGGGACCGGCAGCTCGACGTCCCAGCGCACGAACCGTCCGAACATCCGGACCTGATCGATCGTCTGTGACGCGCCCCGATCACGCAGCTCTGCCGGCCGGTCCGCGGTCAGGACCAGCAGGGGCACGCGCCCGTGATGCGCCTCCACCACCGCCGGCGTCAGGTTGGCAGCTGCGGTGCCGGAGGTGACCAGCACCGCCACCGGCCGACTGGTCGCCTTCGCCAATCCGAGCGCCAGGTACCCGCCTCCCCGCTCGTCGAGGTCCACGATGGTCCGGAGCGCGGGGTGCGCCGCGAGCGCCAGCGCCATGGGCGTGGAGCGCGAGCCGGGACACACGACCACATCGCGGACTCCCGCGCCGACCAGCTCCTCGGTGAAGGCGCGGAGCGGGCTCGCCGCCGTTCCGGGGCTCACGGGCGGCGAGCTCACGTGCCGTCCCAGCCGAGGGCCTCGCCCATGACCCGCAGCTTGAGCGCCGACTCCGACCACTCCAGGTCCACCTCCGAGTCGGCGACGATGCCGCACCCGGCGAACAGGCTGGCGTGATGACCGTGGACCAGACCCGAGCGGATGGCCACCGTGAGGGCACCGTCACCATGCCGGTCGACCCAGCCCACCGGACCGGCGTACCAGCCCCGATCGAGCGTGGTCTCCTCGTCGAGCAGCTCGAGCGCCGCATGCGTCGGCCAGCCGGCCACCGCCGGGGTCGGATGGACCTGCCCGAGCACGTCGAGCAGACCGATCCCGGGTCGCAGCGTCCCGGTCACGTCGGTGAGCAGGTGGTGGAGTCGTGCGCTGCGCACCACCCGTGGGGTGCGGGGCACGGAGAGCTCCGTGGTCAGGGGTGTGAGCGTCTCACGGAGCATCGTGGTGACCACGAGGTGCTCCTCTCGGTCCTTCTCGGATGCCAGGAGCGCCGCGGCTAGCGCGGCGTCCTCGGTCGGGCCGACGTCACGGGGAGCGGTTCCCGCGAGCCCCATCGTCCGGAGGTCGCTCCCGCGCACGGACGCGGCCAGCTCGGGTGATGACCCCAGGAACGTGCGATCGCCCAGACCGCATGCGAACACGGTGGAGGGGAGGCGCTCACCCGGGCTGGGGTCGCCGGTGTCGTCGCGGACCAGTCGGCGCAGCACCGTCACCACGTCGATCGGCCGGTCCGCCGTCAGGTCCACACGACGTGCGAGCACCACCTTGTCGAGCCGCCCGCGACCGACCGCACCGGCGATGCGGGCGACCGACACCGCCCACGCGCGCTGGTCGGGCTCCAAGCCGGTCACCGTGAGCGAGGGTGATGACGGGGCATCGTGCTCCCGCCACCCATGGACGAGCCCCTCGATGAACTGCGTGCCGGTCGGTGGCTCGTGCGCGGCGGTGACCTCGGTGAGGACCGTGTGGTCGCGGTCGGACGTGAGGAGCAGGCGAGGCAGGCCAAACACGGCGGTGCGCAAGCCGGCCCAGCGCGGGTCCGTGGACGGCTGGTCCCGGAACGTGGCACCGCCCATGAGGATGGGGCCGGCCAGCGGTGAGTCGGACGCTGGCCCCGTGACCCGGATGTCGGTCGCGAGCGAGCGCCACTCCGCCGCAAGGCGCTCGAACCGCCCCGGACCAGCGGGTGTGAGGCGCGCCACGACATCGATCCCCACGAGCCACCGCCCCTCTGCCGGGACGTGCCATAGCCATGCGTCGAGGCCCTTGGCCCGGGCCGCCCCAAAGACGCCGATGGGGTCGACGGGCCAGCCTTCGGTCGCGGTCGCGACCAGCGAGCGAGCCGGTGCGGCTGGCTGGGCGACGACCGTCATCGGCGCTGCGCCGTGAGGGCTGCGATGCGCGCCTCCGGGACCTCCACGCTTCGCAGCAGGAGCGATCGGAGCGCGACGCCGCTCGCCTCCAGGGGCTCCGGGTGGTCGGCGACCAGCCAGCCCATGACCAGCTCGTGCAGCGCCCCGAACCAGGCGACGGCGGCCACCCTCGTGTCGATCGGTGGGATTGCCCCAGCCGCCACGGCCCCATCGAGGTAGGAGCCGATGAGACGCACGAACCGGTCATGCAGCCGGAGCGTCTCGGTCCGGAACAGGCTGCCCGCACCCAGGCCATCGATGAGCAGGAGGCGAGCCATCGATCGGTGACCCGCGAAGATCGCGAGGACGGCATCGATCGCGACGCCGGCGCGGGCGACCGGGTCGGACGCGGGAGCCGACTCCACGACTCCCTGGACCTTCGCGATGAGGCGGTCCGCGGTGGAGCCCATGAGCTCCAGGAGGATCGACTCCTTGGTGGGAAAGTGGAAGTAGATGCCGCCCTTCGAGGTCTCGGCCTCGCGGGCGATGTCGTCCACGGCCGCGTCCCGGAAACCAGACCGGCTGAAGACGTGGAAGGCCGCGTCGAGGATGCGCTCCCGGCGCCTGCGGGTGCGTTCCTCGTTCGTGGTCCGTCCAGGCCGCTCCATGCCGTGATGATATACAAACCGACCGGTCGGTCGGTGTACGGCGCTGTGCCTGCTGACGAACGTCCCGGACGGGGCGCGGCGGGCGCTGTCAGGCCGGCGGCGACACCGACGGCGCGGCTTGGGCCTCCGCAGGCGCGTACACGAGGCGGACGCCCTCCGCCGTGGCGAGCCGCAGGTGGGTCGACGAGGCGGCCCATGTGGCCGCTGCCCGCAGGGTGTCGAGGTACGCGGTCGCATCGGGCCCTTCGCCATCCGGGCAGCCCTCAAGCGTCATCGATATCTCACCGACGCCGATGGCACCATCCGTGGTCGCGCTGTACGGAGCGGCGTATGCCGCGCAGCCGGCGGTCCCCGACAGGTCCGTATCACCGAACGCAAGGGTGACCAGGAGCTCCTCGGGCAACACGATGTCGGTTGCATCCTCGTCGACGGCCGTCGTCAAGGCCCACGTGGTGCCCGGCAGGAGCACAGCGACCGCTGTCGGCTCCGCGGTCGCGGGCGGGGCGGTGGGCGGCTCGGTCGGTGGGGCTGTCGGCTCCGCGGTCGCGGGCGGCGCGGTGGGCGGCGCGGTGGGCTCGTCCGTCGGCCGTTCCGTCGGCCGATCCGTGGGGCGGGCAGTCGGTTCGTCCGTCGGGCGCGGCGTGCGTGTCGGCTTGGGCGTGCGTGTCGGCTTCGGCGTGGGCGATGGTGTGGGCTCGGGGCCGCGGGACACCACGTAGTCGACCGCGGTGCCGCGCTCGACCACCACGCCGGCGCGTGGGTCGGTGCGGATCACGCGGCCGGAGCGGACGGAGTCGCTGTACGCGCGTCTTCGGTCGCCGGCGGTCAGGCCCGCGGCGCCGATGGCGACGAGGGCGTCCGCCTCGGTCTCACCACGGACGTCCGGGACAGCGACCGTCGTGTCCGTCGGCTCGTCCGTCGGCTCGTCCGTCGGCTCGTCCGTGGGTGCGTCCGTGGCAGGCGCGGCGGGAGTCCGCGTGGGTGTTGGTGCACTGCCACCCCCCCAGCAGGCCGTGAGCAGCATCAGCAGCACCAGACCGGCCCCGAGGCGTGCGCTGCGTGACATCGGATCCCCTCCCGGCTACTGGCGATTCGGCACTCTCATGGCCGATGCCGGCATCATGACCGATGGACGGACGCCCGGCGAGGCCCTCAGGCGCGGTCGAGCGCCTGTGTCAGGTCCGCGACGAGGTCGTCGGGGTCCTCGATGCCCACAGACAGCCGGATGAGGGCGCGCGGCACCTCGAGCGGTGAGCCCTGGACGGCCCCGTGGGTCATGCCGAAGGGCATCTCGATGAGCGACTCGACGCCCCCCAGCGACTCCGCGATGGCGAAGATGCGCGTCCCCTCGCAGATGGCGACCGCGCGCTCCTCCGCGTCACGCCCGGCCCTGGCTGTCGGCAGGAACGAGATCATGCCGCCGAACAGGCGCATCTGGCGGGCCGCGAGGGCGGCGTGAGGGTGGGCCAGCGGCCCATCGGCGAGGCCGGGATAGCGCAGGTCCGCGATGTCGTCCCGTGCTGCCAGCGCCTGGGCCACCGCCAGGCCGTTCGAGGAGTGTCGCAGCAGGCGCAGCTCGAGGGTGCGCAGGCCACGCAGCACCAGCCAGCAGTCGAAGGGGCCGGGGACGGCACCCATGGCGTTCTGGAGGAACCGCAGGCGCTCGAACAGGTCCGTGCGTGACGTGGCAAGGACGCCGTTGACGGTGTCCGAATGACCCGCGAGGTACTTGGTCGCGCTGTGATAGACGATGTCGGCCCCCATGCCCAGGGGCTGCTGGGCCAGGGGCGACGCGAACGTGTTGTCCACGACCACGATGGGCGGTTCCCCTCGTGCCCCAGCATGCGCATGGACCAGCCCGCTGACCGCGGCGATGTCGATGACCTTGAGGAGCGGGTTGCTGGGCGACTCCAGCCAGACCATCCGCGTGGCTGGGCCCAGGTGCTCCGCGAGCGCTGCCGCGGGATCGTCCGACAGGTCGACCCATCGCGCATCAACGCCCGACTCACGCAGCACCCGCTCGAACATCCGATACGTGCCGCCATAGACGTCATTCGCCAGGATCACCTGCTCGCCGGTGCGCACGAGCTGGGCGATGGTCGCGGCGGTCGCCGAGCCGCTCGCGAACGCGAGGCCATGCTCGCCGCCCTCCAGGGTCGCGACCGCCCGCTCGAGGCGCGCGCGGGTCGGGTTGCCAGTCCGTGCGTACTCCCAGCCGCCGCGCGGCCGACCTATGCCCTCCTGGGCATAGGTGCTCGTCTGGTAGATCGGAGGGGCGATCGCCCCGGTGAGGTCATCGGGTTCCTGCCCCGCATGGACGCTGATGGTGCCGGGACGCAGGCGCTGGGGATGGTGAGGGTCGGAGGACATGACGGGGATGGTACGCGGCGCGTGCCCCCATCGAGGCCGCCCACCCCGACCGGGGTCACACCGGGATCGAGACCCCACCCGCTGATACGATGAGATCGCCCCGAGGGCCCGGTGTGGCCCGGTCCCCATCATGTCAGGAGCCGTCGCAGACCCATGTCCCACCCCCTCGTCACCGTCATCGGCGCCGGCAACGTCGGCGCGACCACCGCACAGCGCATCGCCGAGGCCGGTCTTGCGGATGTGATGCTCGTCGACATCGTGGAGGGCCTGCCCCAGGGCAAGGCGCTCGACCTGGCCGAGGCGGCCCCGGTCCTAGGCCACGACTGTCGTGTCACGGGCACCAACGACTATGCGGACACCGCGGGCTCGGATGTCATCGTCGTGACCTCGGGCCTCGCACGCCAGCCGGGCATGA
>DAOTUX010000332.1:0-2125 GCA_034436475.1 Chloroflexota bacterium
CCCGGAGCAGCGTGCCCACGATGGGCGGGACGTGCCGCGCCGCGAGCTCGGCCTGGATGGCCGCGACACCCTCCTGGAGGCGCCCCACCAGCGCGGTGATATGCGGCGCGAACGCGACCAGGAGGAGCACCAGGAGCCCAAGGCCCACGAGCATCGCGACCGCCCACACGATGAGCGCGGCGGAGTTGCGAGTCCTGCCCCGGGCTCGCAGGCGGAGCACGGCCGGCGCCAGCACCGCGGACACCAGCACGGACAGCACGATGGTCGCGGTGACCACCCAGAGCTGGCGTGCCGCAAGCGCGAGCACGACCAGGAGCGCGACGATGACGAGCACACGCCAGCCGAGGGCGGCCATGTCGACCAGCCAGGGGGGCACCAACGGGGTGCCGCCCACGGGGCCACGGCCCAGGGCGGCCGAGCCGCCCCCTGGCCTCACCTCACCCGATCGGTCGGGCGTTTCCGGATCGGTCGTCATCCCCGCCTCGCATCCCCGAGCTGGAGCCGACGGGTGGTCGCCCATCGGCACGCACCCTCACACGGTGCGAGGGAGCGATCGTAGAGCCTCGGGGGACCGACCGGAGGGTCGGGTCAGCGGACGGCGACGGGTGCGGGTGTGGCCCCGGAGACCTTGGGGAACACGTCCTCGGCCAGCGTGCGGATCTGGTCGAGCCAGTCGGGGAAGCGCATCCGGAAGTCGAAGATGACCAGGTCGGCGCCCAGCTCGGCGTAGCGCTCCACGCCCGCCACGATGTCATCGGGCGTGCCGGCCAGGATGGAGCCATCAAGCTGCTCGATGGTCGTGAACTCGCCGCCCTCGGGTCGCAGCCAGAACTTCTGGGCGTTCGCGTTCTTGATGAGCCCCGGCACGTTGAGGCCGGCGAGCGCCTGCTCACGGGTCCCCGCGATGCTCGTGACGGGCACGGCGCCCGTCAGGATCATGGGCTTGCCCTGCTCGGCGGTCATCTCCCGGATCTTGGCGACCCGCGCCTCGAACGTGGGGAACGTGATGCGACCGGGCAGCCAGCCCTCGCAGAAGTCCACCGCGAGCCGCGCGGACGCGGGTGTGGCGCCGCCCCACCACACCGGCACCGGGTACAGTGGCTGGGGCTTGATGTCCACGTCCTCGAAGTCGTAGAGGTCGCTGTGCCACTCGACGCTCTCGCCCGTCCACAGCCGCCGGGCGATGAGGACCTGCTCCTTCATCATGTCGGGCCGCTTGAGGTCGCCCTGGCCGATGACATCGAACTCGTGCTGGAAGTTGCCCGCGCCCACGCCCAGGTCGAACCGGCGGCGGGTCATCCAGGACATCGAGGCGACGGAGTACGCGAGGTTGATGGGGTGTCGGAACGGGATGATGGTGGCCGCCCCCAGACCGATGGACTCGGTGACGCCCGCGAGGTACGTGAGCGTGACGAAGGGCTCGATGAACGTCCGATCGGTGCCCTCCATCCCATGCGGGTGGAACACCAGGTGGTCCCGGACCCAGATGGAATCGAATCCCAGGCGCTCCGCGAGGCGGACGCCCTCGATGAGCAGGTCCTGGTCGGCCTCCACGCCGAAGTGCGGCAGCAGCAGTCCGTATCGCATGCCCATGAGTGCCGTCTCCCTCCTGTCCGCGCGTCAGCGCTGGGGGCTGGCCTGGCGGCCCCAGCCCTGTTGTCCGATGACCGTGCCGTCCTCGTAGACCACCGCGCCCCGGACCAAAGTGCGCTCGATGGCGCCCCGGACGGTGCGGCCCGCGAAGGGCGTCCACCCGATCCGCGAGAGCACCACGTCGTCCGTGATGGTCCATTCCCGGTCCAGGTCCACGATCGCGATGTCCGCGTCGTAGCCGACCTCGATGCGACCCTTGCTCCGGAGCGCGAACACGCGCGCCGGCTCGGTGGCGGTGGCACCCACCACCCGCTCCAGGCTGATGCGACCCTCGCGCGCGGCATCGAGCAGCAGGGGCACGTAGAACTGGGCGGACGGGGTGCCCGTGTGGGCCTTCCAACCGTCGGTCCAGCCGGGCTCCTTCTCGTCGCGCGTGTGCGGGCCGTGATCGGTGGACACCAGGTCGATGGTGCCGTCCCGCAGGGCCTCCCAGAGCGGCTCGGTGTTCTGCTCCGGGACCCAGTACGAGAGG
>DAOTUX010000333.1:0-9894 GCA_034436475.1 Chloroflexota bacterium
CATGCCGACGCTGATGTCCGTGGCCTCGCGGCCGAGCCGCTGGGCGGCGAGGCGAATGCCGGCCATGGGTGCCCTCAGGTTCCGGTCCACGTCGTGGACGAGCGCCTTGAGCGGCGAGACATAGAGCACCCGGAGCCGGGCGAGCGGGTCGGTGGGCGCAGGCTCGCCCATGAGTCGGTCGAGACACCACAGGAACGCGGCGAGGGTCTTGCCGCTCCCCGTGGGGGCGCAGATGAGCGTGTGCTCCCCTGCCGCGATGGCCGGCCAGCCTTGTGCCTGCGCCGCCGTGGGGGCCTCGAACGCGCCCTCGAACCAGGCACGGGTGGCTGCGTGGAACGCGGCCGTCGGCTCATGGGGAGAGGGCTCGGCCGGGGGCCGCGGGCGATGGGGCACTGGACGAGCAGTATATCGGAAGCGTGGGTGGAATGGAACACCCGTTCGATTTGGCCATCCCCATGCCCATGATGTCGACCAAGGTGGGCCGCGCGAGGCGCATCGGAGGGCGGCGGGTCGTATCGTGGTCTCGGGTCGCCCAGCGCGCGCCAGCGTCGGGTCGTCCCATCGACTGCCAGAGGGAGGCCATGGGATGCGGGTGTTCCTTGCCGGGGCCGCGGGCGTCATCGGGCGTCAGCTGGTCCCGATGCTGCTCGCCGCCGGTCACGAGGTGACGGGCACCACACGCTCGACCGAGCGCGCCGCATGGCTCACGGGCCAGGGCGCAACGCCAGCGGTCGTGGATGTCTACGATGCGGCCGCCGTCGGCGCCGCCGTGGCCGGGTCGCGACCCGATGTCGTGGTGCACCAGCTGACCGACCTGGCGAGCGGCTTCGACCCGGCCTCGCTCCGACGCAACGCGCGCATCCGGGTGGAGGGCACGCGCAATCTGATCGACGCGACCCTGGCGGCCGGGGTCGGTCGCATGGTCGCCCAGAGCATCGCCTGGCTGTACGCGGAGGGCGCCCTGCCCCACACCGAGGACGACCCGCTCCGTGACCCCGAGGCATCGCCCGGGGACGTCACCCTCCCCGGTGTCATCGCGCTGGAGCGACAGGTGACGGGCACGCCAGGGCTCGAGGGGCTGGTGCTCCGATACGGCGGCCTCTATGGGCCGGGCACCAGCACCGACACCCCCACCCAGCCGACCAGCTGTCACGTCACGGCCGCGGCGCGCGCCGCCGTGCTCGCGCTGACCCACGGGGGTCCCGGGCTCTACAACGTGGTCGATGACGGCGGGCCGGTGAGCAACGAGCGCGCACGTCGGGTCCTGGGCTGGGACCCCGGCACGCACGCCTGAGCCTCGCCGACGAGGCGGCCCCCAGGGGTCCGCAGGCCGCCCACGACGCCCCGCATGGCCCGGACGAGGACTCGGCGGGCGCCGGCGTGCCCAAGGATGCCGGGTCGCACCCGCCTGCTTGACGGGCGCCGTACGCTGGCACACGACCGCGACCGGTCGATCCGCGACATCGATCGGCGAGGCGGTCTGTGGCGCTTGAGGTGGGACGCGGGTCGTCCGATGTGTCGCGCCCTTGGCGGTCGACGTGCTGCTCGTCAGCACGCTGGCGTTCGGTCAGGGGCAGCGACCATCCGCCTCCCCCGTCCCACTTCGCGCCGCTATCGGATGGTGACGCTCCTGGTGGAGGACCAGTCGCCCACGTTGCCCGCGCGGTCGCGCGCGCGCACCCGGAACTGGTATCGGACACCTCGGGTGCCGCCGATGGTGGCCGCGGAGCCCGTCACGCGGGTACGGACGGTCGCCCACCCGCCCCCACTGCGACGGCGCTGGACGTCGAACGACGCGATGCCGCTGGTGCCGGTAGCCAGCAGGCGGTCGGCGCCATGCCAACGGACACGCGCGCTCCTGGAGCCGCTCGCGCTCGACACGCTCGTGATGCTCGCGGTCGGGTCCGAACGGTCCGGACCCTGGATGAACACGACCGTCCAGTAGCTGAGGCCGCCATCCATGGCGACCCCCACCCCCGCGTAGTTGGACGTGGTGGACACGATCAGGTCGTGGTGACCGGGTGATGCCATCCACTGCTCCACGGCGCCCCTCGCAGCATCCGAGATGGGCGAGCGGCCGTTCATGGCGATGATCTCGCCCGCCCACGACCAGCTGATGCCTGCGGCATCCAGATGATCCCACGGCTCCAGCCCATCGGGGTCCTCGTGCGCGAAGTAGTGCCGGCTCACCATGTCCCGGGATCGGGCCTCCGCGACCGCACGGATGCGGCCGTCCATCCGGATCGGGCGCAGGTCGCGGTCCGCGCGCTCCTCGTTGATGCGTGTCAGGACCAGGGTCGCTGCATCCTGCAGCTGGGCCTCGGTGGGTGACGCCGCGGACGCCACGCCCGGCAGGCTCGCGACACCGAGCGCGACGGTCATGACGATGGCGATGAGGCGGCGAAGGCGGGTGGCCGGATCGGGCATGTCCCCATGGTCGGGGCCGTGGCTCGCGCCGACCGTCGTCCCTCCGTACCAGCGTGTCCAGCAGGTGGTCGCATCCCCGCCCCACCGGACCCCCACGGAGACCACCGGAGCGGACCGCCGCCCACCTGCCCCGCGGTGCCAGGCCGCACCGGCCCGCCGATGAGGTCCATGACCTGCTCGCGCCGGGCCAGTCTGACCTGACGTGCTAACCTTGAGTCATGGACATGCGACTCAAACGCCGAGCGGGTCACACGCGGCTGTCGGCGAACAACCAGGTGACGCTCCCCAAGGCCGTGGTGACCGCGCTGGGCCTCGAGCAGGGCGCGGAGCTCCGGGTGGAGGCGCGAGGGCACGAGGTGGTGCTGAGCCCGGTCGAGGACCTCGCGGCCCGACGAAGGCGTCTGCTTGGGGAGCTGGCTGGCCGGTTCTCCGGGCTGTACGAGCCGGGGTACCTCGAGCGGCTGCGTGACGAGTGGGCCTGACCGTCCTCGACGCGAGCGTGGTCATCGGCATGCTCGACGACACGGACGCCCTGCATCTGGCGGCAGCCGAGGCGATGCTCAGCACGACTGACGAGCTGGTCCTGCCGGCCTCCGCGCTGGCGGAGACGATGGTCAACCCGCATCGACGAGGCGTCGCCATGGATGTCCGCCGGGTGCTCGACCAGGCGGGCGTGCGTATCGAGCCGCTGACCGATGCGATGGCCGACCGCGCGGCATCCCTCCGCGCCCGACATGCGGCGATGCGCCTGGGTGACGCGCTGGTGCTGGGCACGGCCGAGGTCCTGGGCGCCGACCGGGTGCTCACGGGCGATGCCCGCTGGCGCGCCTGGGGCGAGCGCGTCGTCGTGGTGGGTGCCGGTTCAGGGGCCTGACTGGGGTCGTCGCCTCAGGCCTGTGCCAGCAGCTCCCGTGCCTGGGCGAGCGCTCGTTCGGCGGTGCGCAGGTTGCGCTCCCCCACTCCTGCCGGCTCGGCCACATGCAGGCGCTCCTCGTCCATGAAGCACTGGGGCGGGGGGGACTGGCCATACCGTTCGGCCTCCGCGGCCCAGCGCGCGCGCCACGGCCCGGGGGTCACGTCCGGGATCGGGGCGTGGGCCTGGGCCAGCCACACCAGCGCCCACGAGCGCGGCACCACCCGATAGGCGTCGTAGCCGCCGCCACCGGTCGCCACCCAGCGTCCCTCGCACCATCGATGGGCCACCTCGTCCAGCAGCCGGGTCGCGTGGGCATAGGCATCGGTGGTCAGGCGCAGATGTGCCAGCGGGTCGAGGACGTGGCTGTCGCAGCCGTGCTGGGTCACCAGGAACGTGGGCCGGAACGCCTCCGCGAGCGCAGGCACCACCAGACGCACGATGGCCGACCAGCTGGCACTCCCGGTCATGGGCTCGAGGGGCACGTTGACCGCGCTGCCCCGGGCGCCCGGACCGCCGGCCTCGTCCACGTCGCCGGTGCCCGGGAACAGCGACCGCCCCGTCTCGTGGATCGAGAGCGTGAGCACCTCCGGGTCGTCCCAGAACAGCGCCTGCGTGCCGTCGCCATGGTGGACGTCAAGGTCCACGTAGAGCACCCGATGACCCGCGTCCCGTGCCGCCGCCACCGCGAGCGCGACGTCGTTGTAGATGCAGAAGCCGGACGCCCGCGCTGCCATGGCGTGATGGAGCCCGCCCCCGGGGCTGAAGGCGTGCGCTGCCCCTCCCCCAAGGACCGCGCCCGTGGCGGCGAGCGAGCCGCCCACGACCAGCGCGGCCGCCTCGTGCATCCCGTGGAAGGGCGGGCAGTCGCCCGGGCCGATGCCCATCGCGGGTGGCTGCCACGCGTCGTCCGAGAACGAGCGCACCTGGCGGATGTAGCGCGCGTCATGCAGCCGACCGATCGCCGCGTCCGTGGCCTCCTCGGGGGCCAGGAAGCGCGTGGCGCCCACCTCCCGGAGCAGGTCGAGGCCCGGTCCGAAGCGTCGTGGCGTCAGCGGATGGGAGGGCCCGAAGTCATACGCTCGGATGCCCTCGGACCAGGCGACCAGGGGCTGGTCGTGAGGCTCGGTCACCCCAACGGCCCGCCGACCTCCTCGCGGACCACCTCCACGGCACCGATGCCCGCCGCATCGAGCGCTGGCAGGAACGCGTCCGCATCGCCCACCACGACCACCGACAGCTCATCGGGGCGGATGTGGGCCCGGGCAGCTCCGAGCACCTGGTCGGCCGACACCGCGGCCACTGCGGGCCGATAGCGGTCGAGCTCGTCATCGGGCAGACCGTTGGCCACGAGGCCCGCGATGGCGCCCGCCACCTGCCCCGAGGTCTCGTAGCGGAGCGGGAAGACGCCCACCAGGTAGTCGCGCGCCGTCGTCAGCTCCTCGTCCGTGACGGGTGCCTCGCCGATGCGTCGCAGCTCCGCGAGCGTGTCCAGGATGGCGGGCACCGTGAACTCGGTCTGGACCGCGGTGCGCACCGCGAACGGGCCCGCGCCCACGCGCATGTCGAACGAGGAGTGGACGCCGTACGTGTACCCCTTCTCCTCGCGCAGGAGCGCGTTGAGACGCGACCCGAACAGGCCGCCCAGGATCGCGTTGAGGACCGAGATGGCATGGAAGTCGTCCGTGCGGCGTCGCACACCCACATGGCCGATGCGGAGCTCCGACTGGGGTGACCCCGGCCGATGGACCACGACCACCCGACCTCCCGGCGCCGACGCATCGGCGGTCGACGAGCCCACCCCGACGCCGGCCTCCGACCCTGTCCCGGTGCCCGACCATTCGCCCAGGACGTCGGTCACGAGCGCGGCGGCGTCGATGCCCGTGAGGTCGCCCGCGAGGACCAGCGTGGCGTGCGAGGGGTCGAGCATGGCCCCGTGGCGCGCCGCCAGCGCGGCCCGGTCGAGACCGGGCACCGTCGCCTCGGTGCCGCCCTGGGGTCGGGCGTACGCCGCGTCGGTCGCGTAGAGCGTGTCCGCGAAGGCCCGCTCCGCCCGGCGCCGGGGCTCGGCCCTCGCCTGGAGCAGGTCGTTGAGGCGCTCGTCCCGCAGCCGACGGACCTCGTCGTCAGGGAAGCTGGGCTCAAGGGCGACCTCCGCGAGCAGCCCGAGCGCGGGCGCCAGTCGCGTGCGCGGCACCTCGACCGAGACCGCGAAGCTGTCCCAGCCCGCGTCCGCGGCGATCTCCGCGCCCAGGCGCTCGGAGGCCTCGATGAGCTCGATCGCATCGCGACGCCGAGTGCCCTCGGTCATGGCGCGTGCCGCCAGCACGGTGGCCCCGGCCTGCGCGGCCGGCTCGCCGGTCGCCCCGGCACCTGGGCCGTGGAACAGCAGATGCCCCACCAGCAGCGGTCGTCCCGGGAGGTGCGCCGTGATGAGACCCAGCCCATGGGCCAGGCGGGAGCGCTCGAAGCGCGGGAACCGATAGTCCTTCGGCTGACCCGGTCCTGGCCGCTGGTCGAGCCATGCGGTGTCGATCGGCGTCTCGATCATGCGGCGGCCTCCGTGGGCTCCTCGCCGGCGGCCGGCACATACGTGATGACGGCCCGGTTGTCCGCGCGGAACACCGCAGCGGCCGTGGCCTGGATGGCGGCGGCGTCCACCGCGAGATAGCGCGCCAGTTGCTCGTTGACGAGCTCGGGGCGGTCGAAGTAGGTGGCGTACTGGCTGAGGCGGTCGGCGACCTCCTCGACGCGGGAGAGGGCGCCCATCTCCGACGACTCGATGAGCGCTCGCGCACGGGCCAGTTCGTCGTCCGTCACGGGCTCCGCGGCAAGACGGTCGGTCTCCTCGTGCCACATGCGCTCCACGGTGGCCGCGTCGCTCTCGGGGCGTGCCGTCACCCAGCCCGCCAGGATCGAGGCACCACCCACGAGGTCGAGCGGGAACGCGGCGACGTCCTGCGCGACACGCTCGTCACGCACGAGGCGCCGGTACAGGCGCGAGCCGCGCCCGCCCGCCAGGATCTGGGTGGCCACGCTCAGCGCGTCGTACTCGGGCGTCCCGAACGGGGGGATCCGATAGCCCACGTGGACGCGGACCAGCGGCACCCGGTCAGGGACCACCTCGCGGTGCTCGGTGCCCATGGTCGCCGGGACGGAGGGCGTCGCGGGTCGGGCCAGGTCCGCCTTGGCCGGGATGGGCCCGAACCAGCGCTCGGCTGCCGCGAACCCCTCATCGCTCGTCACATCACCGGCGATGGTGAGGACCGCGTTGTTGGGTGCGTACCACGCGCGGAAGAAGCTGGTCACGTCCCCCAGGCTCGCCGCGTCCAGGTCCTCCATCGAGCCGATGGGCGTGTGATGGTACGGGTGCTCCAGAGGGAACACCGCGGCCATCAGCTTCTCGTAGAACGAGCCGTAGGGTCGGTTGTCATAGCTCTGGCGCTTCTCGTTCTTGACCACCTCGCGCTGGTTGTCCAGGTTCTCCTGGGAGAGCGCGTCGAGCAGCGTGGCCATCCGGTCGGCCTCAAGCCACAGGCCCAGGTCGAGCTGATGCGAGGGCAGCGTCTCGAAGTAGTTGGTCCGGTCGAAGAAGGTGGTCGCGTTGTTGACGCCACCGGCACCCTGGATGAGGGACATGTGCTCCGCCTTGGAGACGTGCCTGCTCCCCTGGAACATGAAATGCTCGAACAGGTGGGCGAAGCCGGTCTTGCCGGGCTGCTCGTGACGGGAGCCCACGTCATACCACAGGTTGATGGCCACGACCGGGGCGAGGTGGTCGGGCGCCACGATGACGCGCAGGCCGTTGGCCAGCCGGCGCTGCTCGAACCGGACGTGCGGCAGGTCCGGGCCGCTGACAGGTGCATGGGACATGCGGGGGAGAGTACCAGCGGCCGGGGCCGGGGCGCGCCGGGGTGGGGACGCGGCGACCGGCGCCGCGGAGAGGGTGGCGGCCGTGGCCTGGGCGTGGCGGCCGTGGCGAGGGCGAGGGCGCGGCGGCCGCCACGCGTACTTCGATGAGAGGCGATCGCAGCGTCGTCCGCCTTCGTTGGTACCCCGTCGGGAGCGGAGGCGCATTGCGGGGAAGGGGTGGCACGGAGCGCGTGGGGGCGCCTTGGGAGCCGGACTCCGCTGGTCCTCGGGGTGGCGGGCGGGCCGGCGTCCGGCCATGGGCCGCGTGTCCACCAGTCACGAGATCCGCCGGGCGCGGCCCGACATGAGCGCCCGCTGCGTGTGTTGCATTGTAGGCAGCGGTACCGATGGCGCGACGCCGGCGCGGGCCGTCGTCCGGCCATGGGCCGCGTGCCCACCAGTCACGAGATCCGCATGGCCCGGCCCGACAGCGCGCCCGCCGAGTGCGTCGCCCTGACAGGTGGCGGTGCTGGAGGCGCGGCGCAGGGCGGGCCGTCGCCCGGCCATGGGCCGCGTGCCCACCAGTCACGAGATCCGTCTGGAGGTCATGTGACGCCATGCTGGGGGACGGGGCAGCCCTCAAGGAGCACCTCTGGGAGGCCACGGGCGCCGTCATCGTCTCGTGAGGCCGGGCAGTCTCTCCGATCTCGTGCCTGTCAGACACGCGGTGGCCGGGCGGCAGGCCGGGAGTGCCTCCCCGAGCCCGGGAGGACGGTCCCGAGCCCGGGAGGACGGTCCCGAGGGAAGCGACGCCTCCGATCTCGTGCCTGTCAGACACGCGGTGGCCGGGCGGCAGGCCGGGAGTGCCTCCCCGAGCCCAGGAGGGCCTCCCCGAGCCCGGGCGGACGGTCCCGAGGGAAGCGACGCCTCCGATCTCGTGCCTGCCAGTCACGCGGTGGCCGGGCGGCAGGCCGGAAGGGCCTCCCCGAGCAGGCCGCGAGGGCCGGGCGGCAGGCCGGGAGTGCCTCCCCGAGCCCAGGAGTGCCTCCCCGAGCCCAGGAGGGCCTCCCCGAGCCCGGGAGGACGGTCCCGAGGGAAGCGACGCCTCCGATCTCGTGCCTGCCAGTCACGCGGTGGCCGGGCGGCAGGCCGGAAGGGCCTCCCCGAGCAGGCCGCGAGGGCCGGGCGGCAGGCCGGGAGTGCCTCCCCGAGCCCAGGAGGGCCTCCCCGAGCCCGGGAGGACGGTCCCGAGGGAAGCGACGCCTCCGATCTCGTGACTGCCAGTCACGCAGGCCGGGGACCCTCACCTGACGCGGCCCCTGGCCGCCGGGCGCAGGCGACATCTGCCTCAGATGCAACCCGTTGACACGAACCCACGAACGGGTGTTAGATAAGCATCGAACTCTTCTCTCCCAACGCGACCTGCCCCACCCGTCAGCGAGGACCCACAAGGCACCCATGGCCCGAGGCACCATCGAGCGACGACGACCCGGCGCGGTGCGCACCGTGGGCGGTCGCGCCCCGGAGTTCGCCGTGGAGTTCGATGCCCGGACCGCGTGGGACTTCCTGGTCAGCCTGGGGCTCGGGGAGGCGGCCGAGCATGACCTGACCCCAGACGACCGTGACTGGCTGGTGGCCGCCCGGGCTGCCCTGAGCGAGCAGCAGCGCGAGCGCATCGATAGCCTGTTCGGAGCCTATGGCGTCACGGCCCTCGATGGCCTGCCGTTGCTCATCGTCGAGCGGCCGGATGTCCGCAAGGGCGCTGACGTGGTGCGCTTCCTCGAGGCCACTCCTGCCCGGGCGCTCGTCGGCGCGACGCTCCGTGAGAGTCTCACCCAGGACGTGCCGGACGACGTCATCGAGCACGCCTCTGGCGGCGACCGGGGCGCCCTCGACGCCATCGAGCCGGCCTTGTGCGCGCCGGAGCTCGGACCCATCGTGCGGGAGTTCACGGCCGACCTTGAGCACCGGATGCGACTCGCGATCGAGACGGCCTGCGCATGGCTCGTGGCGTTCGCGCCCATCGAGGAGCGACTGGCCCGGATCCACGCCGCCGACGTCGCGATCCGTCGGGTCGACCTCGCCACGCTGTCCTCTCCTGACCTGGTGGAGCGCATCACGGGCGGCCTGCGGCTACTGCCCGAGCCACGACTCCGACGCGTGCTGCTCGCTCCCTCGGTCTTCGTCCGACCCTTCAACTTCGTCCACCAGCGGGCGGACTGGCGGATGTTCTGGTACCCAGTCGCCGACGAGGTGCTGGAGACCGAGGCGGGTGCGCCCTCCGCATCGATGGTCCGCCTGTTCCGGGCCTTGGGCGACCCCACGCGGCTCCAGGTCCTTCGCCTGCTGACCGAGCGTGACTGGTACCTGACCGAGCTGGCCACCAAGGTCGAGTTGTCCAAGCCCACCATGAAGCATCACCTCGCGCTCCTCCGTGCCGCGGGTCTCGTGACCGTCATCGAGGAGGGCTCCCTGACCTACTACCGACTGCGTCGGGAGCGTCTCACCGAGGGGGGCACCGAGCTACGCCGCTACCTCCGCGCCTGACCCATGGGTCTCGCGCACCGCCGATCCTCCCGAGCCTGGCCTCTGCCCGACCACCCGAGCCCGCGCTCAGGCAATCTCCGCCGATGGAGCGCCGTCGAGTTCGACCGATGACTAACACCGAGAAGATGGGCCTCATGCCAGAAAGGGGTGGCCAC
>DAOTUX010000334.1:0-12780 GCA_034436475.1 Chloroflexota bacterium
TCCCGGTCACGTTCGTCCTCGACAACCAGGACCCCATTGGACATGAGTGGATCGTGGGCGACGAGCCGACCCATCGGCGACATCGCACCGGCACGGAGCCGCGCCACGGGGAGCGTCCCACCGAGCAGTCCATCGGGCCGCTGTCGGCCGTGCGCACCACCGTCACGTTCCAGAGGCCCGGCACCTACAGGTACATCTGCCACCTGCCGGGCCACGAGGCGTACGGCATGGTGGGCATCGTGACGGTCACCCGAGCCTGAGCGGGGCGCATGGTCCGGACGTCGTGCCGTGAGCGTGCCGACGTCCGGCGGGCGCCATGGGCAGTCGACGGAGGGGTCGACGGCGCGCGGGCGGGCAACCGGTCCCTGTCGGTGAGACGCGGGAGCATGCCCCGAACGGACGGGGTGGCCGCTACTTGTCGCGTTCGGCCGCGTTCGTGAGCGCCGCCTGGGCCGCCGCGAGCCGGGCGACCGGCACCCGGAACGGCGAGCAGGAGACGTAGTCGAGGCCCACCCGCTCGCACTTGGCGATCGACTCGGGATCGCCACCGTGCTCGCCGCAGATGCCCAGCTCGAGATCCGGCTTGGTGGCCCTGCCCTTCTCGACCGCGACCCGCATCAGGCCTGCCACGGCATCGTCCAGGGTCTGGAACGGGTTGACCGGCAGGATGCCCTCCTCGACGTACTTGAGCAGGAACCCACCCTCGGCGTCGTCGCGGCTGTAGCCGAACGTCATCTGGGTGAGGTCGTTGGTGCCGAAGCTGAAGAAGTCGGCCTCCCGGGCGATCTCGTCCGCGGTCAGCGCCCCCCGGGGCACCTCGATCATGGTCCCGAACTTGTAGTCCACGGTCACGCCGGCCGCCTGCTCCACCGCCTTGGCCTCAGCCTCCAGCAGCTCCCGCGTCCGGGAGAGCTCGTTCACGTGTCCCACGAGCGGGATCATGATCTTGGCGATGGGGTTGCCCCCTGCCCGCTTGACCGCGATCTGCGCGTCGAGGATGGCCCGCGTCTGGATCTTGACGAAGTCGGGGATCATGAGGCCCAGCCGGCAGCCCCGGAGCCCGAGCATGGGGTTCTGCTCGTGCATCGACTGGATGGTCGCGAGGAGCGTCCGGTCCTCGGCGCTCGCCGCGTCACCGGCTTTGGTCACCTTGACCAGTTGCTCCTCGAGGTTGGGCAGGAACTCGTGGAGCGGTGGGTCGATGAGCCGGATGACCACGGGCAGCCCGTCCATGGCCCGGAAGATGCCCTCGAAGTCACCCTGCTGGAGCGTCTCCAGCTGGGCCATGGCCGCGTCGAACCGGGCGATCACGTCCGACTCGTCCGGGGTCAGGGTCTCACCGGCTGCGGCACGCGCCTTGGCCCGCGTGGCCTGGTGCGCGATGAGGATGGCGCCCCGGACGATCTCGAGACGCTCGCCCTCCCGGAACATGTGCTCGGTGCGGCACAGGCCGATGCCCTGAGCGCCGTACGCCCGCGCGCGCTCTGCCTCCTCGGGCTTGTCCGCGTTGGTCCACACACCCATGCGTCGGATCTCGTCCGCCCAGCCGAGGATGCGCTGGAGGTCCGGCTGGTCCTCGAACCGCGCCGCCACGGTGGGCACCGCACCCACGTATACCTCACCGGTCGAGCCGTCGACGGAGATCCAGTCACCCTCGGCGAAGGCGACGCCCGTCTCGGTGCTCGTCGCGGTCCTCGCGCGGTAGTCGATGCGCAGTTCGGCGCAGCCGGCCACGCACGGCTTCCCGATCTGCCGTGCGACCACCGCCGCGTGGCTGGTCGCACCGCCGCGGGCGGTCAGGATGCCCTGGGCCACGGCCATGCCATGGAAGTCGTCGGGGCTGGTCTCGATGCGCACCAGCACCACCTGCTCGCCCCGCTCGACCCACGCGACCGCCGTGTCCGCATCGAACACGGCACGACCCACCGCCGCGCCGGGTGAGGCATTGAGGCCCCTGGCCACGCGTGGCGCGGCCTTGAGCGCCGTCTGGTCGAATTGGTCACGGAGGAGCTGGTCCACCTGCGCGGTCTCGATGCGCGCGACCGCCTCCTCCTTGGTGATGAGGCCCTCCGCGACCATGTCGCTCGCGATGCGCACGGCCGCCGCCGCGGTCCGCTTGGCCGACCGGGTCTGGAGCATGTACAGGCGACCGCGCTCGATGGTGAACTCGAGGTCCTGGACATCCCGGTAGTGACGCTCCAGCTGCTGGCCGATGCGCTGGAACTCGTCGTAGACCGCCGGCATGTCGGTGGCCATCTGGGCGATCTTGGGCGCGGTCCGGATGCCCGCCACCACGTCCTCGCCCTGGGCGTTGGTGAGGTACTCGCCGAAGAGCACGTGCTCGCCGGTGTTGGGGTCACGCGTGAAGGCCACCCCGGTGCCCGAGTCGTCGCCCATGTTGCCGAACACCATGGTCACCACGTTGACCGCGGTGCCCAGGTCGTCCGCGATCTTGTTGAACCTGCGGTAGTCGCGTGCCCGCTGGCCGAACCAGCTCGCGAACACGGCCTTGATGGCGAGGTCGAGCTGCTGATACGGGTCGGCTGGGAAGTCCGCGCCGGTCTCCTCGCGCACGATGGCCCGGAAGTCGGTCACAACCTCGCGCAGGTCGGCCGCGGTCAGGTCCGTGTCCCCCGTCACGCCGCGCTGTGCCTTCTTGGCGTCGAGGGCGTGGTCGAACCGCTCTGCGCTGATGCCCAGCACGATGCGCCCGAACATCTGGATGAACCGCCGGTGCGCGTCCCAGCCGAAGCGCTCGTTGCCCGTGAGGGCGATCAGGCCCTGGAGGGTCCGCTCGTTGAGGCCCAGGTTGAGGACGGTGTCCATCATGCCAGGCATCGAGAAGCGGGCACCCGAGCGGACGCTCACGAGCAGCGGGTTGTCGGCGTCGCCGAACCCCTTGCCGGTCTCCCGCTCGACCTCGTGGACTGCCTCCACCACGTCGTCCCAGAGGCCCGCTGGGAGTCGCTCGCCAGCGGCGAAGTAGTCGTTGCACGCCTCGGTCGTGATGGTGAACCCCGCCGGCACCGGCAGACCGGCGAGGGTCATCTCCGCGAGGCCCGCCCCCTTGCCGCCGAGCAGGTCGCGCATCCCGCCATCGCCCTCCGCGCGGCCGCCGCCCCACGCGTAGATGTAGCGCTTGGGGGCCTTGTGGGCACGCGCGGGACGCGTCGCGAGATCGGTCATGGTGACGGCTCCCTCCGAGGTCGACGCGGCCCTCCCTCGAAGCCGCGGTCAGATCATGTGGCTGCGGCGCGATCGTACCACCGGTGGCCCCACGGACCGGCGAGCGCACCATCGGCAGCATGCCGTTCGGCCCGAGTCGTGGCGCCGCCCGCCCGCTACCATCCGTGCATGACGCATCACGACCAGGACACACGGGAGATCGCCACACAGGCCCCGCAGTACAACGCGAGCCTCGTGCGGCGGGCCGAGCAGACGCACGACCTCGCCACGTTCTGGGTCAGGTCCGACGGGGACCCGATCCCGTTCGAGCCCGGCCAGTACCTGACCATCGGCGTGTACGCGGACGGCAAGCTCTGGCAGCGGCCCTACTCGGTCGCGTCGGCACCCATCACCTCGGGTGACGAGGGCTACGAGTTCTACGTGCGCCTGGTCCCCATCATCCGCTTCACGACCCTCCTGTGGCGACTGCCGCTCGGGCACCGGATGCGGGTGATCGGGCCCAAGGGCAGGTTCATGCTCGAGCCCGACGACCAGCGGACGCACGTGTTCGTGTCCACGGGGACCGGCATCGCTCCGTTCGTGTCCATGATCCGCCAGTGCATGGCCCGCGGCGACCTTCGCAGGACCGTGATGCTCAACGGAGTCTCGTACGTGGAGGAGCTGGGCTATCGGGAGCTGCTGGAGGGGTGGGAGCGCGATGGCAGCTACCCGCTGACCTACGTCCCCACGGTGTCTCGTCCCAGTGACCCCCGAAACGCAGGCTGGACGGGTCGGACCGGGCGGGTGGAGAGTGTCATCCACGACGTGTGCGCGCAGCTCCGGCTGGAGCCCGAGGAGACGGTGGTCTACATCTGCGGGAACCCGGAGATGATCCTCAACGTGGAGGGTGTCCTGATGGGCGACGGGTACCCGGAGTTCCACGTCAAGAAGGAGCTGTACTGGCCCAAGGGCAAGGGCGCCAGCGCGGCCTGACGTGGCGGAGGGCCGAGCCGGACCGGCGCCCACTGCCATCCCCGTAGGGCCCGGCAGGCCGCACCGCTGCCATCCCGGCCCGCGCCCTCCGCATGATCGTGACATTCGGCCCGAGGAACGGGCCGCTTGGCGGTGCCCGTGGGCTGCCACGACGCGCATCCTCTATGAGTCCCCTCCCGCATGAGGGATGCACGTGCACCGGATCGTCGAACGGCAACAGCTCTCGCCCAACGTCACGCGCCTGGCCCTCGAGGCCCCCCGGATCGCGCGTGTCCGCCGACCCGGCCAGTTCGTCATCGTGCGACACGGCCCCTGGGGCGAGCGTATCCCGCTGACGATCGCCGACGCGGACCTCGAGGCAGGCACCATCACCCTCGTCATCCAGGCCGTGGGCAAGACCACGATGGACCTGTGCGCGCTCCAGGTGGGCGACACGATCACCGACGTCGCGGGGCCCTTGGGCAAGCCCACCGAGCTCATCGAGCGCGGCCATGCGGTGTGCGTGGGCGGCGGCGTGGGCACTGCGGTGGTCCATCCCATCGCCCAAGGACTCGCCGCGCTCGGCGTGCGGGTGACCTCCATCATCGGCGGGCGCTCCAAGGACTGGGTCATCTACGAGCAGGAGCTGGGTCGCTACGGCGATGTCGTCGTATGCACGGACGATGGCAGCCATGGGCGGCATGGCTTGGTCACCGACGCGCTTCGCGACCTGCTCGATGCGGGTGGCGTGGACCGGGTCTATGCGGTGGGGCCCGTGCCCATGATGCGTGCGGTCTGCGACCACACAGCGGCGCCCTATCACGTGCCGACGCTGGTGTCGCTCAACGCGATCATGGTCGACGGCACCGGCATGTGCGGCGGCTGTCGCGTGAGCGTCGGCGGCCACACCCTGTACGCCTGCGTGGACGGTCCTGAGTTCGACGGCCACGAGGTCGACTTCGAGGTGCTGGCCGATCGCCTGGCCACCTACCGCCTGGCCGAGCGCCAGGCCGTCGAGCGACGCGCCTGTCTCATCCCCGCGCTCGCGGAGCAGGCAGCGGCCGCGGAGGACGCGGCCACGATGACGGGCACCGCCCCATGAGCGATCGGCCGGCCCTCAACCCCCGCGAGCGGATGGCCCTACCGCGGACCCCGATGCCCGAGCGCGAGCCCGAGGTCCGTGCTCGCGACTTCGGCGAGGTGAACCTGGGCTTCACCCAACTCCTCGCCGCGGCCGAGGCGGAGCGATGCCTCCAGTGCAAGAACCCGACGTGCATCGCCGGATGCCCCGTCCGGGTCAACATCCCCCGGTTCATCGAGCTCGTGGCACAGGGCGACATGCCCGGCGCCGCGCAATCGCTGCTGGATGACAACGCGCTCCCCTGCGTCACCGGTCGGGTGTGCCCCCAGGAGAGCCAGTGCGAGGGCCGGTGCCTGCGCGGGCGGAAGGGACAGCCCGTGGCGATCGGGGCACTCGAGCGGTACGTCGCCGACTGGGCGATGCGCAACCGCGACCAGCTGCCTCACACCACGCACCCTCCGTCCGGGAGGCGGGTGGCCGTCGTGGGCTCGGGGCCATCGGGACTGACGGCTGCGGGGGAGCTGGTCAAGTCCGGGCACCAGGTGACCATCTTCGAGGCGTTCCACGCAGCGGGAGGGGTGCTCATCTACGGCATCCCTGAGTTCCGGCTGCCCAAGGACATCGTCCAGGCGGAGGTGGACCGCTTGCGCGCGCAGGGCGTCGAGATCGAGGTCAACGCGATCGTGGGCAAGACCTGGACGCTGGCCGAGCTCCGCGCGATGTATGACGCGATCTACCTCGCGGTCGGGGCCGGCCTGCCGGTGTTCATGAACGTGCCCGGTGAGGACCTCAAGGGGGTCTACTCAGCCAACGAGTACCTGACCCGCGTGAACCTCATGGGCGCCTTCCGCGCCGAATCGGACACGCCCGTGCTGCATGGCCAGCGGGTCGCGGTCGTGGGAGGCGGCAACGTGGCCATGGACGCGGTCAGGACGGCGCTCCGGATGGGTGCCGCCGACGCGACCATCGTCTACCGCAGAGGCGAGGACGAGCTCCCGGCGCGGGCCGAGGAGGTCCACCATGCTCGGCAGGAGGGCGTCCGGTTCGAACTCCTGACCAGCCCGACCGCGGTCCTCGGCGACGAGCGGGGCTGGGTGCGCGCGCTGCGCTGCGCGCGCATGGAGCTGGGCGAGCCCGACGCATCCGGGCGTCGCCGCCCCACTGAGGTCCCGGGCTCCACGTTCGAGCTCCCGTGCGACATGGTGATCGTGGCCATCGGCACCCGGGCCAACCCGATCGTGACCGCCTCCGAGCCCGGCCTCGAGGTCAACGAGTGGGGCTATCTGGTGGTGGACGAGGAGGGCATGACCAGCCTGCCGGGCGTGTTCGCGGGTGGCGACATCGTCCGGGGCGCCGCGACCGTCATCCTCGCGATGGGCGATGGGAAGCGCGCGGCGGCTGCCATCGGGCGATACCTGACCCGCATCTCGGGTCTTGCGGGCGAAGGTGCGTCAACCCCGGCAGCGACCGAGTCGCCGGTGGTGGTAGCCAGCGCCTGAGGGCCCCGTGGCCGGCCACAGCGCGGGCCACAGCGCGGGCCACAGCGCGGGCCACGCTTGCAGGGTCGCGAGCTCCGGCGCCGAGTTGCCTGCCTCCGGCGCCGAGCTGCCTGCCTCCGGCGCCGAGCTGCCTGCCTCCGGCGCCCGGATTCCCTGACATTTCGACGGCCCGGCGGTACTCGCCGCCCGATGCTGGCGCGGGGCAGAAGCGGCGACACTCGCCCACGCTCGCCCGGGTGACCTCGACCATGACGACCAAACCCGGTGTGCCAGTTTGTCAGGACATGGCGCGCGCGGCGGCGGCGTGCACGCCCATGGCGTCGGATCGTCATGGTTCGCGGCGGGGCAGAGGTTCGCGGCGGGGCAGAGGCTCGCGGCGGGGCAGAGGCTCCCTCGAACGAGCCCGCCGGCGCGCCACCCCCAAACGACGCCGCGGGCGGCGAACGAGCTAGGGCCGAGCCGCCTCCAGCCGGTCGAGGATGGCGCGCTTGACGCCCTGGACCGGGATGCGCTCCTGGGTCATGGTGTCCCGGTCACGGACCGTGACGGCGCCGTCCTCCAGCGAATCCACGTCCACCGTGACGCACCATGGCGTGCCGATCTCGTCCTGGCGCCGATACAGCTTGCCGATGGTGGCGGTATCGTCATACACCGCCATCATGTCCCGCTTGAGATCGGCCTTGATGCGCTGGCACAGCTCCACGATCTCGGGACGCTTCTTGAGCAGTGGCAGGACTGCGACCTTGTAGGGCGCCAGCTGAGGATGGAGCGCCAGTGAGACACGCTTCTCGCCCTTGACCTCCTCCTCGCGATAGGCATCGATAAGGAACGTGAAGGGCGCGCGGTCGGCGCCCGCGGCGGTCTCCACGATGTGGGGCACGAAGTGCTCATTGGTGACAGGGTCGAAGTAGCCGAGGTTCTCGCCCGAGGCCTGCTGATGGCTGCCCAGGTCGAAGTCGCCCCGGTTGTGGATGCCCTCGAGCTCCTTCCAGCCGAAGGGGAAGCGATACTCGATGTCAACCGCCTTCCGAGCGTAGTGCGCGAGCTCGTCGGAAGCGTGCTCCCGGAGTCGCAGCCGCCTCGGGTCCGCGCCATACGCCACGTACCAGTCCCAGCGGCGGGGCAGCCACTCCTCGAACACCGCGGCGGCCACGTCCGGGCGCACGAAGTACTGCATCTCCATCTGCTCGAACTCGCGCATCCGGAACACGAAGTTGCCCGGGGAGATCTCGTTGCGGAAGCTCTTGCCGATCTGGGCGATCCCGAACGGCAGCTTGCGTCGCATGGCCTGCTGCACGTTCCGGAAGTTGACATACGAGCCCTGCGCCGTCTCCGGGCGCAGGTACACGATCGAGGCGTCGTCCTGGACGGGGCCCATGTAGGTCTGGAACATGAGGTTGAACCGGCGTGGCGCTGAGAGCGGGCCGCCGTCGTTGGGGCAGGTCAACCCCAGCCGCGCCACGATGTCCGGGTCGCGCAGCTCGGTCTGGGTGAGTGACTCGCCACCCGGCAGCTCATCGAGTCGGAACCGCCGTCGGCAGGTCGCGCATTCCACCAGCGGGTCGCTGAACGAAGCGACATGACCGCTGGTGACCCACACCTGCGGGTGCATCAGGATGCCCGCATCGAGCCCGTCGACGTCGTCCCGCTCCTGGACCATGGCACGCCACCAGGCGCGCTTGACGTTGTTCTTGAGCTCCACGCCCAGCGGCCCGTAGTCCCACACAGCGTTGATGCCGCCGTAGATCTCGCTGCTGGGGAATACGAAGCCGCGTCGCTTGGCGAGCGACACGATGGTCTCGAGCGCAGCCACCGACGGGCCCGGGTCCTCACCCGGGTGCGCGGGGTCGATGGGCTTGGGCATGGGCGCGCGCGGGAGGGCGGCGTTGCTCGTCATGTGGGTCGGGGACTCCTCGGATCCGCCGGCGGTGGCAGAGCCGGTCGTGCCGGGGCATGGTACCGGAAGCGTGCCGGACGCACGCCGTCGACAGGCAGCGAGGCGGCCCGGCTGGATCGCTCCGGCCGGGCCGTCGCCCCGATGGATCGCGGAGGCCTCGGTCGAGAGGCCGGGCTCAGACGCGTGGCGCTCGCGGCAGCTGAGGTTAGTTCTCGCGGCAGCTGAGGCTAGTTCTCGCGGTAGCAGTTGTTCTGGCGGGTCATGTCCGGACCGCCGCCCTTGACGCCGTACCAGTCGATCTCGGTCACGACCTTGCCTGACTGCTGCGTCGAGCCGGGCTTCTGGTACCAGAACAGGACGAGCAGGACCTTGTAGTTGCCCTTGAGCGAGCTCGTCGACTCGGGCGCGTACCAGATGCGGTCGCTGAAGTTCGCGATGGTCGCCTGGGTCGCCTTCGCCTTCACGATGCTGCTGCGGTAGACCTCCTGGAACGTCCCGTTGGTGTCGTGATCGCGCTTGACGATGTAGCGCCAGCCGACCCACTGATGACCGGACGTGTACGAGTGGACGTACGGCTTGCGCACGACCAGCCGGTCGAGCCGGTAGGCACCGCCCTCCTTGTGGGTCTCGTACTGGCACTTGACGCCGTTGGCGACGTTCTGCTGGTCATTGACCTGATACGCGCCGTACTTGCCTGACTGCTCCCTGACAGTGTCCGCCGCTGCCGGCGCGGCCGCCGAGACGGCAAGGAGCGCGGCGCCGAACAGGCTCACCAGACTGCGGGTACGGTTCACGTGCGTGCCTCCAGGCTTCATGGAGCGGCGGCCGGGCGGCTCGCCTGTCCCCGTGGTCGCGACAGGGCCCCGGGGGCCCGACGCATCATCGCGCAGCGCCCGGAGGCTGTCACCTCCCGTGACGCCACCGGACCACCCCGAGCGAGCGGTCCGCTCGATCGGCGCTCGGATGGTCGCTCGATCGGCCGCCGCCGTCCATGCGACATCCGACGTATCGACCGACCCGGGTACCGAACCCGTCAGGCTCTGACCTCATCGAGGAACGCCAGCGAGCGCGCCTCGCGCTCCAGCACGTGACGGACGAACCGACGCATCACGCGCTCGACCTCAGCCTCGACGTCCGCAGGCAGCCGGAGGGCGGCGATGGCCTCGATGTCCAGGCGACGGTACGCCCGAAGGAGCTTGAGCGCCGCCAGGGACAGGTCCCGCACCTCGGCGGGCGGCGCGGCATGACGCTCGCACAGCAGGCCTCCCAGCGAAGGGGCCCACCTGAAGCGCTCGGCCTCGTCAGGCACGCGATCGCACTCGACGCACCGCTCGACCTCCGGTCGCATCCCCAGGGCGTCCGCCAGGCCCGTCTCGAACCAGCGCGCCACTCGGTCGGGGACCATGCCGTCGTCGAGCAGCTGGAACGCCCGACGCAGCAGCGCGTAGACCGGCCAGGCGCCGGCTCGCTCCTCCACGGCCCGCTCGGCGAGCTCCCCCAGATACCACGCGGTCGCGGTGGCCGTCAGTTGGTCTCGGAGCCGCAGCCATGCCTCGGCCACCTGCGCCTGCGTGACGACATCGAATGTCCGACCGCGGACCAGGAGCAGCTCCAACTCCGCGAACGGCTCGACGGAGCCGCCGATCCGGCTCCCCGGCCGCCGCACCCCCTTCGCGATGGCTCGGACCTTGCCGTCGTGGGGCGTGAGCAACGTCAGCACCCGATCGGCCTCCCCCAGCTCGAAGCGCGACAGCACCATGGCCTTGGTCCGATAGCTGCGCGGTGCACCCATGGGCGCAGCGTACGCCGGCCACCCCTCGCCCGCTCACGTCACCCGGGCAGCGTCATGGGCTCGGCGGCCGGGCGATGCGTGCTCGGGGCCTGCCCCCGGAGCGCGTCGCAACTTGCTAGCCGTGGGTATCATGTTCGCGTGCTGACATCGTCCGACCTCGATCGCCTCATCGCCGACACCGAGAGCGAGATGGAGCGCGTCATCGAGGCGGCCCAGGACGACCGGACCTCGGAGCTGTATCGATGGATCCGCTTCCACTTGGGCCTGGACGCGGATGCGCCACGTGGCAAGCGGCTCCGTCCCCTGCTGGGCCTCCTCGCCTACCAGTCCATCGCGGGTGAGCACCAGCGCGCGCTGCCGGGTGCGGCGGCCGTGGAGATGGGCCACAACTTCAGCCTGGTGCATGACGACATCCAGGACAACAGCCCCGAGCGCCGGCACCGGCCGGCCTTGTGGGCCATCACCGGCGTGGCGCAGGCCATCAACACGGGTGATGCGCTGTTCACGCTGTCACGCCTCGCGCTGCACCGGCTTGAGGGCCTGGGGTTCCCACCCCGCAAGGTGCTGGACCTGATGCGCCTGTACGACGAGACGTGCCTCGCGTTGTGCGAGGGCCAGTACCTCGACATCGCCGCGTCTGACGGTGGGGTCCCGATGTCGGTCGAGGCGTACCTGGACATGATCGGGCGCAAGACCGCGGCGCTCATCGCGGGCTCCGTCCAGGCGGGCGCCATGCTGGCGACCGACGACGACCGTGTCGTGCACGCGTTCCGCAGCTTCGGCTGGGCCCTGGGCATGGCCTTCCAGATCAACGATGACCTGCTGGGCATCTGGGGCGACCAGCAGGACACCGGCAAGCCGGCATCGGACCTCGCCGAGCACAAGCGGACGCTGCCCATCCTGCATGCGCTCGAGCACGCAACGAACCTCGACCGGGAGCGTCTCCTGCTCTTGATCGGGCTGCCACGCCTGACCGACCGGGACGCGGCCGAGGCCCGGCACATCATGGAGCGGGCCGGCTCGCATGCCTTCACCCGAGGGCGGGCGGCCGCCTGGCGGGCTGAGGCGGTCGACCAGCTGCACGCGTCCGGCGTCGTCGACGGCGAGGCCATGGAGCGCCTGGAGGCCATCGTCCGCTCGGTCATCGCCGCCTGAGCGCGGCGGGCCCGGACCCGCTCAGGGACCCGGTTCCATCCCCTCACCCTCGGCCGGGCCGATCGAGACCGCGAGGACCTTGTCCACGCGCCGCCCGTCCGTGGACTCGACGGTCAGTCGCAGCCGATCGCCGACGATGACCACGTCCCCCTCCCGGGGGATGCCCCCGATGCGGTGGTAGATGAGGCCACCCACCGTGTCGTACTCATCCTGGTCCTCGAGCGTGCTGCCCGGCAGGTCGAAGTGCTCCAGCAGGTCGTCCACCGACGCCCGACCGTCCACGCGCGCCCGGTCGTCACCCACGGGCGCGATCATCGGCTCCTCCTCCGCGTCGAACTCGTCGACGATCTCGCCCACGATCTCCTCGAGCAGGTCCTCGATGGTCACCAGACCCGCGGTCCCACCGTACTCATCGAGCACGATGGCGATGTGGACACGACGGCGCTGGAGCTGGTGCAGCAGGTCGTCGACGCTCATGGACTCCGGCACGAACAGCGGCGCACGGGCGAGACGGCGCACGGGTGGCGGCTCGTCGGCACCCTTGAGATAGGGCAGCAGGTCCTTGGCATACAGGATGCCCACGATGTTGTCGATGCTGTCCTCGTAGACCGGGATGCGCGAGTGGCCTCCCTCCACGATGGTGTCGACCATCTGATCGAGCGACGCGTCCAGGGGCAGGCCCACGATGTCGATGCGCGGCACCATCACCTCATGCACCTTGTGCTCGCCGAGACCCAGCACCGCGCCGATCATCTGCTCCTCCTCGGCCTCGATGACGCCCTGCTCGCCACCCCGCTCGACGAGGATCATCAGCTCCTCGGGGGAGATCCGGTCGCGGTCCGCGACGCTGACACCGAGGGCGCTCGTGATGGCCCCAGTGACACGCTCCAGCAGCCACACCACCGGTGCGAACAGGCGGCCCAGGATCTCCACGGGGCGTGCGAAGATCAGCGCGTAGCGCTCCGCGTGGGCGAGACCGAGGGCCTTGGGCACCAGCTCCCCGAAGATCGCGGTGACCAGGGCCACGCCCAGGGTGACCACCAACAGCGACACCCAGCCGGATGCCGAGCCGAGCATCGGCTCGAGGGTGCGCTCGAGGGCCTGTGCGGTGTTGGCGCCCGCGACCGCCGCGGCGAGGAAGCCGATGAAGGTGATGGCCAGCTGGACCACCGCGAGGAAGCGACCGGGATGGGCGACCAGGCGGTCCACGCGCACGGCC
>DAOTUX010000335.1:0-11116 GCA_034436475.1 Chloroflexota bacterium
CTGAACGGCCCCGGCATGAGGCCGCGGTATACTCGCGGTCGCGGCCCGCGCGTCGCGACGTCCCAGGGGATGTAGCTCAGCTGGGAGAGCACTGCGTTCGCATCGCAGGGGTCAGGGGTTCGAGTCCCCTCATCTCCACCAATGTCTTGAGTCGCGACATGTGCGACACCTGAGTCGGGACATCGGCGACAGCCGATGCGCCCGTTCGAGGGGTCACCGCGTCGCCTGGGACCCCGGCCATCGGCCGGGGTCTCGTCGCTGGTTCCGCCAGTAGGACCTGTCCGGCTCGATGCGGTGCGTCGAGAGGACCTCACCGGTGTCGAGGGCGGTCACCGTCACCTCCTGCTCGTCGACCATGGCGAGGACCCGGCGCCGTGCGTGGGCGGCCCCGACCCCCAGGTGGTGCAGGCGGCCGGCCCGCCGGAGGGTCATCCGGCCGCCCCCATCGACCACGTCGTAGCGCAGCCGGAAGTGGCCGGGTGCGCCGCGTCCGGCCGGATGGGCCTTCGGTGTCGCCCGATAGGCCTCGCCGGGGGTCCGCCGGCCGATCGCGCGGTGGGGCCGATGCTCGTTGCACCCCACGCGGAACGCATCGAGCTGTGCCTGGAGCTCGATCAGGGCATGCGCGGCCGGCCGGCTCCCGAGCCAGCGCTTCAGGGTCTGATGGAAGCGCTCGACCTTGCCCTGGGTCTGGGGATGGCCGGGAGAGCCGTTGCGCTGGCGGATGCCGAGGTACGCCAGGAGGTACTCGAAGGCGTTCCGCCCGCCGGTGAAGCGCGACGCGTGGACCGCGGCGTTGTCGGTCAGCGTCGAGGCGGGCCAACCGTGATCCTCGCCGGCAGCGACGAGGGTGGCCACGACATCGTCCCCCGACACCCGGCCGCAGGCGGTCAGGCCCAGCAGGTAGCGGGAGTGGTCGTCGAGCCAGTCGATGATCTCGACCTCGGTGCCGTCGGCGAGACGCCAGTGCGTGAGGTCCGACTGCCATCGCTCGTTGGGCGCCGCGGCCTCGAACCGGATCCAGGAGCTGCGCGGCCGCTTGCGCGGCTCGGGGACGACCAGGCCCGCAGCGTGGAGGATGCGCCGGATGGTGGAGGTCGAGGGGGACCCGAGGCCCTCGCGCTCCAGGTGCCAGGCGATGGTGGCCGGTCCAGCGTCGAGACCGGCGGCGGTGAGCTCGGAGCGCAGCGCCAGGATGCGGTCGCGGACCCCGGACCGGGTCCGCTGTGGGCTGGTGTGGGGCCGACGCGAGCGGGGCTCGAGGGCATCGAGTCCGCCGTCGCGGTAGCGGCGGAGGAGACGCTGGAGGTACTGGCGGCTGATGCCGTACTCCGCCGCGGTGGCGGTGACGGACGACTGCGAGGAGACGACCTTCAGGACGGCCACCCGGTGCTTCGACATGGGCTCGACTGTCACCCATGTCCCGACTCACCTGGCGCCTATCACCTGTCGCCCATGTCCTGAACCCAGACACCCTCATCTCCACCAACCTTGACCGGCCCGGGTCGCGGCACGCGCCAGCGGTGGTCGATTCCCTCACGAGTCCCTCGCGTCAGTCCTCGCCGGCGGAGGCTTGGCGCTTCGCCAGGAGCGCGCGCCCTTGGCGCCTCGCCGCCTCGAACACGCGCGCGCCGATGGCCCGGCCCGACGCCTTGCCATAGAGCGCGGGCTCCAACAGCCGACCCCTCGCGCTGCCGCCCTTGGCGACTGACGGACGGAACTCGCTGGCTCGTGACGACGGGTCGTCGCGGAGCGCCGTGACCTGCCACGAGACCTTGACCCTCGGTCGGTCGGTCCGGACCACGAAGCGACCTCGCCTCATCTCCCGCGAGACGTGCGCGGACGCCGGGCTCCCGATGACCGTGAGCTGGTATCGGAACCCCCGATGGAGACGCGCGAAGAGCGCGGGCACCTCGACGACCGCAGTGCCGTCGGCGCCTGTACGGACGTTGCCACTGATGATCGAGAGACGCTCGAAGGAGCCCACGGCGGCCTGTCGGTACCACCGCTCGCCAGGCGCGTCCGGGTGGTCCATGGCGATCGCGATCTCGGGCGCGTAGAACTCGCCGGTCATGTAGACGTCGCCGTCGAGGTAGGCCGCCCACCCGTCCCCGTCGGCCGTGGCATACAGGCCGATGGAAGTCTCGGTCGTGCCTCCGAAGGCCGTCACGGCTGGGCCGCCATCAGCACCAAGACCCATGATCCCAACGCTCTCGGAACCGCCCGACGCCGAGCCGATGACCCCTTGGACCCCCGACCCATAGACACCGGTCGCGGACGAGGAGCGACCCCAGACGCCGGCAGCGTCGGTGCCATTGTTGGCCGTCCCGATGACGCCATTGCCGTCCCGACCGTCGGCGATCCCCTGGACACCGGCGGCATTGCTCGCGCCGCCGGTATAGGTCGTCCGGCCCGTCAGTGCGCGGGCGTTGCTGCTGCGCGCCGAGTGTTTGACCGTGGTGCCGGTGCTCGCAGTGTTGGTCCTGCCCAGTTTGACCGTCGGTGTGGCGGCCTCGGCCATGTCACGCGGCGCGACCGCGGCGACGACCGCCCCGCCCAGGGCGGCCGCGGCAGCCCGCAGCCATGTGCGTCGACCGAGATGGTCGATGGGAGCCTGGGACAAGCGCGTATCGCGGGACACCACCATGACGGACCTCCTCCAAGGCTCGTCGCGTCACCGATCCCCCTTGGTGCGCGAGTTGCCCCAAGGATAGCCTCGCGACAGGGGCTGCCACCGGCGAGAGTCGGCGTCCCGCGGGCGCCCGGGAGAGGTGGGTCCCGGTGCAGCCTCGGCGCCACTTCCCGCACCCACGAAGTGCGGTCAGCGACCCGGAGGCTCCCGCCTACGGGCCGGGACTCGCTCCCGACCCCTCGACCACCGCTGCCCCGCGGGCACGGATGACCGGCACATCCCCGAAGGACACGTTCTGCCGCAGCTCCAGGTCGAGTCGGTGGTCAGCCGTGAGCGTCAGGGTGAGGGTCCAGCGGATGGCCGTGTCGACCGCCAGGAGGCACGCCTCGAGCCGGTCGTCCGACCGCCACGCGTAGGCACCCATCACCGGGCCCACGTCCCCGTCGGGGGCGATCCGTGGGTCCACGCGCGGCGCGACCCCGCCCTCCAGCCAGCGACCATGACCGGCCACGAGCCGAACCTCACCGCGTGGCCCCCCGAGTCGGATGTCGACTCGGTCATCAGCCACCGACAGTTCGAGTGACGCCAGGCGGCCATCGCCCTCCAGGCGCCAGAGCGCATGGGAGGCGTGCGGCATCCGCGACGACGTCGGGCTGCCCTCCGGCAGGGGCATGCGCAGACCAGCCAGCCGCTCCACCAGCCGCGCATGACCGGCGGAGTCTGGCACGAGGGGCTGCGGCTCACCGAGCGCGGGCAGCAGGCAGTCCCACAGGACATCCATCTCGGCCTGCATGTCCGACAGCCCGGCGGTGACCGCCACCACGACGTCCTGCTCGGGCAGCACCACGCACAGCTGGCCGAACGCCCCGTCCGCACGGAACGAGCCGTGCCGGCCCCGCCAGAACTGGAAGCCATAGCCCTGGGTCCAGTCGCTGGCCTCCCGCGGGTCGCCATTGCTCACGTGCGCCGCCGTGGCGGTCGCCACCCACCAGTCGGGGAGCACGCGCATGCCTTCCCACATGCCGGCCCGGAGGTAGAGCTCGCCGAGCGCCGCGATGTCCTCCGTGAGGGCCGAGAGGCCGAAGCCACCCACGTCGATGCCATCGGGCGACTGTCGCCAGGTCGCATCCCGGATGCCCAGGGGCCCGAGGAGCCGCGGCGCCAGGTAGTCGAGCAGGCGCTCGCCGGTGATGCGCGCCGCGATCGCCGAGAGGAGGTACGTGGCACCGGTCTCGTACATAAAGCGGGTACCGGGCTCGTGGGCGACCGGCACGGCCAGGAGGCGCCGCGCCCAGCCGCCCGCGGTCGACACGTCGTCGAGCCCGTCCCGCTCGTGCCCAGTGCTCATGGACAGCAGGTGCCGGACCCGCAGTGCCGCCAGCCGCGCGTCGATGACGGGTGGCGCATCGTCCGGGAGCAAGTCCACCACCCGGTCGTCGAGCGACAGCCGCCCCTCCCCGACCAGCAACCCGATGGCGCTGGACGTGAAGCTCTTGCTGATCGAGAACAGGGCGTGGCGACGGTCGCGGCGATAGGGCGCCCACCACCCCTCCGCGATGACCCGGCCCCCACGCACGACCATCACGCTGTGCACGTGGTCGAGACGGCTCTCAAGGGCGTCCACGAACGCGAGGAGCGCGGGCGAGCTGACCCCCTGCGACTCGGGGGTGGCGCGCGGCAGCCGTCCGGGACGTGCGGGTCGGGCGCAGCTCATCACCAAAATCGTAGCGGCTGGTGGCACCGGCGGGCCCTGCCACCCGCAGGGGCAGATGACCTCCCTGACACTTCGGATGCGGTAGATTGTCAACGTGGTACGAACTACAACGCCAGGAGCGGCCCCGGGGAGCCATCGGGCCACACGCGGGAGGACCAGACCGTCCCGCGCGGCGCTGGCCAACGAGCTGCTCGACGAGATGACCGACTGGACGATGCGCAGCCGGCTCCGGATGCTCGGGGCATGGCACCAGAGCGGCCTCAGCCTCGCACACCTCCACGTGGTGTCCGTGCTCGAGATGCAGGGTCCCCTGCCCATGGGCCGGGTGGCGGAGCTGCTCGACGTCTCCCTCGCGAGTGCGACGGGCATCGTGGACCGGATGGAGGAGCGCCGGCTCGTGAAGCGGCGCGGGTCGACCGTCGACCGACGAGTCGTGGAGGTCCACCTGGCGCCGGGCGGCAGGGCTGTCATCGCATCGATCCGGGAGCGTCGACGCGAGCACCTGCGGAGCGTGTTCGAGCACATGACCGAAGCGCACCTCGAGGCCCTCCTGGTGGGGCTACGCGCCATGCGAGCGGCCCGATCCGCGATGGACGCGCCTGATGCGGGCGCGGAGGCCGGGCGATGATCGACCTGCTGCGGGCCTTCCTGCGCCCCTACAGGCTCCAGCTCGTCCTGGTCGTGGTGATGCTCCTCCTCCAGGCGCTCGCCCAGTTGTACCTGCCGGCCCTCAACGCGGAGATCATCGACCAGGGCATCGCCCTGGGCGACGACCGACGCATCCTCGAGGTGGGCGCGATCATGCTGCTGGTCACCGTGCTGATGGCCGTTGCCGCGGTGCTCGCGGTCCTGTTCGGCGCCCGCGCCGCCATGGGCTTCGGCCGTGACGTGCGCGCGGCCGTGTTCCAGAAGGTGCAGACGTTCTCCCAGGTGGAGGTGAACCGGTTCGGCGCCGCGTCCCTCATCACCCGCAACACCAATGACGTCCAGCAGGTCCAGCAGGTCGTGTTCATGGGCCTGACGGTGATGATCACGGCGCCCATCATGATCGTGGGTGGCATCGTCATGGCCTACCGCGAGGACGCGGCCCTCTCGGCCCTGTTGCTGGTCATCCTGCCGCTGATGGCCGTGGTCATCGGGGTCACGATGATGCGGGCGGTGCCCCTGTTCCAGGCCATGCAGCGGCGCCTCGACCGCATCAACCAGGTGATGCGTGAGACGCTCGCGGGGGTGAGGGTCATCCGGGCGTTCGTGCGCACGCGCCATGAGGAGGAGCGCTTCGCGGTCGCGAACCATGACGTGTTCCTGGCGGGCATCGGGGTCAGCCGCATGTTCGCGGTCACCATCCCCACGCTGACCCTGATCATGAACCTCGCCACGGTGGCGGTGATGTGGTTCGGGGCGCAGCGCATCACCAGCGGCGCGCTCCAGATCGGCAACCTGACCGCGTTCCTCCAGTACGTGATCCAGATCATGTTCTCGGTGCTCACCGCGATCCTCATGTTCATCATGGTGCCCCGGGCGGCGGTGTCCTCCGGGCGCATCCAGGAGGTCCTGGCGACGCTGCCGACCATCGATGACCCCCGGGTCGCCAACGGTCCCGAGCCACTCGCGGACCAGGGGGCGGTCGAGTTCCGTGACGTGTCGTTCCGGTACCCAGGGGCGGAGGACGCGGTGCTCGCGGGCATCTCGTTCCGAGCCGCGCCCGGCAGGACCACCGCCATCGTGGGCTCCACCGGGAGCGGCAAGACCACGCTCATCAACCTCATCCCCAGACTCGCTGACGCGACCGGGGGCACGGTCCTGGTGGACGGCGTGGACGTCCGCGACCAGCGCCGTGCCGACCTCTGGCGGCGCATCGGCTTCGTGCCCCAGAAGGCCTACCTGTTCAGTGGCACGGTGGCAAGCAACCTGCGCTACGGGGACGCAACGGCCACCGATGCGCAGTTGTGGGCGGCGCTCGAGGTCGCCCAGGCGCGTGACTTCGTGGAGGCGATGGAGGGCGGACTGGAGGCGCCCATCACCCAAGGGGGGACGAACGTGTCCGGTGGCCAGCGTCAGCGCCTCGCCATCGCGCGGGCCATCGTCCACCGCCCGGACGTGTTCGTGTTCGATGACAGCTTCTCCGCCTTGGACATGGCGACCGACGCCCGCCTGCGTGCCGCCCTGGCGCGGGAGCTCGCGCATGCCGCGGTCATCGTGGTCGCACAGCGCGTGGGCAGCATCCGGAGCGCGGACCACATCGTGGTCCTCGAGGCCGGCCGGGTCGGGGGCGAGGGCACCCACCAGGAGCTGTTCGCGGACAACGAGACCTATCGCGAGATCGTGACCTCGCAGATGACCGAGGCAGAGGCGGCCGCATGATGGGTCGTGGGCCCGGGGGCCCCGGTGGTCGACGACCCGGTGGGCCCGCCATGATGGCGATGGGCATGGGCATGCCCACCGAGCGCTCGAAGGACTTCCGGGGCACCGTCCGGCGCCTCCTGGCGCGGCTCCGACCGGAGGCCGCCCGCATCGTGCTGGTCATCGGGCTCGCCGCAGGCAGCGTCCTGTTCACGGTGCTTGGGCCGCGCATCCTGGGCGAGGCGACCGACGTCATCGTGACGGGCGCGTTCGCGCCCGGCGCCGAGGGCATCGACATGACGGCGCTGGGCGAGGTCCTGGCCCGCCTGACAGGGGTCTATGTCCTCGCGTCGCTGCTCATGTGGGCGCAGGCCTGGACCATGGCAGGGGTCACCCAGCGGACGGTCTATCGGCTCCGAGAGGACGTGGAGGCCAAGCTGGGTCGGATGCCCCTGCGCGCCTTCGACGGCCGGCCCCGGGGCGACCTGCTCAGCCGGGTGACCAATGACATCGACAACATCGGCCAGGTGCTCCAGCAGTCGCTCACGCAACTCATCACGGCCGTCCTCACCATCGTCGGCGTGTTGGTGATGATGATCCTCATCAGTCCCCTCCTCGCCCTGGTCTCCCTGCTCGCGGTGCCCGCCTCGCTGGTCGTGACCCTGCTCATCGCGCGTCGCTCGCAGCCCTGGTTCCGCACCCAGTGGGCGTCCATGGGCGTCCTCAACGCCCATGTCGAGGAGATGCACACCGGGCATGCGGTCGTCCAGGTGTTCGGCCGCCAGGACGCGGCCGTCGCCACCTTCGACGCGGAGAACCAGCGCCTCTACGAGGCGAGCTATCGGGCACAGTTCATGTCGGGCATCATCCAGCCCGCCCTGACCATCATCTCCAGCCTCAACTACGTGGTCATCGCGGTGGTCGGCGGGCTCCAGGTGACGGCGGGTGCGATGAGCCTGGGCGACGTCGTGGCGTTCATCGGCTATGCCCGGCAGTTCACGTTCCCCATCCTCCAGACCGCCAGCATCGCCAACGTGCTCCAGAGCGCGGTCGCCTCGGCCGAGCGGGTGTTCGAGGTGCTGGACAAGGCGGAGGAGAGCGCCGACCCGGTGTCGCCCGCACCGCTTCCGGAGGTCCGGGGCGTCATCGCGTTCGAGGACGTGTCGTTCCGGTACCTGGCCGACCGGCCGCTCATCAGCCATCTCGACCTGCGGGTCGCCCGGGGCGAGACGGTGGCCATCGTAGGACCCACGGGCGCGGGCAAGACCACCCTGGTCAACCTGCTGATGCGCTTCTATGACGTGGACGAGGGCCGCATCACGCTCGACGGGGTGGACATCCGCGACCTGACCCGAGATCGGCTCCGGGGCAGCTTCGGCATGGTCCTCCAGGACACGTGGCTGTTCCAGGGCACGATCCGGGAGAACATCGCGTACGGTCGCCTGGATGCGTCCGATGCGCAGGTCCACGCGGCAGCCGAGGCGGCCCACGTCGATCACTTCGTGCGCACGCTCCCCGATGGCTACGACACCACCATCGACGACGAGGCCACCAACGTGTCAGCGGGCGAGAAGCAGTTGCTGACCATCGCGCGGGCGTTCCTCGCCGACCCACCGATGCTCATCCTGGACGAGGCGACGAGCTCCGTGGACACGCGCACCGAGGTGCTCATCCAGCGTGCCATGCGACGGCTGATGGAGGGGCGCACCACCTTCGTCATCGCCCATCGCCTGTCCACCATCCGGGACGCCGACACCATCCTGGTGATGGAGGGCGGTGCCATCGTGGAGCAGGGCGGCCACGAGGAGCTGCTGGCCCGCCGGGGCGCCTACTTCGAGCTGTATCAGAGCCAGTTCATGGAGCCCCTCGAGCAGGCAGCCTGAGTGGCGCGCCCGGGCATGGGCGAGGGACCCGCCTGCGGGCGTGCTGGCCTCTTGCGGGCCGCCCACCGGCGTGCCGTGTCCCAGTGCGGGCCGTCACCGGCGCGCGCGCCTACTCCTCGACGCGCTCCCGGAAGATCATGGTCGATCCCAGCGGGTCGCCCTTGCCCCGATGGGCGTTGAACACCTGCTTGAACAGCCAGCCCGCGACCCGCTTGGTCACCTTCCTGCCGTCCCGCTCGCCCCGTAGGGTGACCCACGTGAGCCGACCGGACACGCCCCGGTTCTCAGGCGCCGGGGTGCGGTCACGCGCATCGGCGAGGAGCGCCGCGGCTCGACGCTCCACGAACGAGCCCTCCGTGCCGACCGGCCAGGAGGTCAGCTCGCCCACATCGGTTCGAGGGTCCTGGGACAGGATCCGTGACAGCTGGCCGAGCGTGAGCGCCCGGGTCTGCCATCGGTACATCGTCGCTCGCTCGTCGTATGGCTCGCCGTCCTCATCGAGGTCCGGGCCGCCCATCAAGTACGGCACGCGTGTGCCCGGCCTGCCCTTCTCGGTCGTGAACACGTTCATCGAGGCCTCGGTCGCGCCCCCCCCGACCGCGTGGTAGAAGGCGCGGATGATGCGCCTGGAGCCGCCGCCGTCCACGTATCGGAGCACCTGGAAGGCGGTGACATCCACGGCCTCGGTCACCACGGCGACCTCCGACCGCACGCCCTGGTAGGAGTGCTGGGGGCGATCCGACTCGACGTCGAACGCCAGGAACCGGGTCGACCGGTTGCGCCCCGCGAGGAAGTAGCTCCGGGTCGCGACGGCCTGGGCCTTGAGCGCCTCAGGCGGGTTGCTGCGTCCCATCTCGCGTGGCACCACCGAACGCACGAAGGACTCGATGGGCACCAGGTTGACCACCCGGATGGCGCCATGGACGCGACCGATGCGCAGGGTCCCTGCGTAGGTGTCGCTGGCTGGGCTCGGGCGGATGAGGACCCGCGCCACGGCCGGGCCGATGCCGTTCTGGATGGGGGTCACGGTGAGGCGCGCGTCCTTGTCCGTGTAGCTCGCCTTGGTGACGCCATGGGCGTCCTGGACGTCCAGGTCCCACGCCCCGCTCCGGCCGGAGCCGATGAGCACGAGCCGCCAGTTCGCGGGGAACGAGCGACCGTCCACACCGGGCGTGTCGAACGTCCAGCGCGACTGCTCGAGGGTCGTGCCGTCGTCGGTGACCTTGCCGCCCTGGACCAACGCGGTCTGCCCCGAGGACGGCTTGCGGCTCCGCACCACGAGCGCGCGTATGGTGGTGTCCCGGTTGACCCTGCCCAGGTACGTGGTCCTCGAGTCGAAGTAGTGGAGCAGGATCTGGTCATAGGTCTGCCCGGCGTAGGCACGCCCCGCGGCGCCCCGCTGGCTGAAGCCCACCCCGTGGTCCGTGCCATGGCCGACGAAGCGATAGCGCGCCTCATCGCCGCCCGAGCCATCGGCGGACACAGGGGCCGTGCCGACCGCCAGCAGGGCGGCGAGGGCCACGAGGGCCACGGGCGCACGGCGGGAGTGACGCACGGATCGGGTCATGCGCGCAGGGTCATCGGTACGGTCGTTGAGCGACCATGGCCCTCCGGTCGGGGTGGCCGGGGTCTGATGGGGTCAGGGACGGACCGGGTCGCGCCCTGCGCGTGGCACGTGGGACTCGGGTGCGCCAGAGCGGCACCTGGACCCGCCATGCCGGCCGTGCCCGCGGCACGCCGCGACGATGGCGCGCGGGCGGGCAAGATCGGCGATGGCCACGACCGACCCCACACGGCGGGGCTGCGGGTCGCGGTCGGGACGTCGGGCACGGGTCGTCCACCTGCGACGGCTCTTCCGCCCCAAGGGCACGGGGGGCGGACAGAGGAGAGCCTACCAGCCCGTCGCAACCCACCACCTCGCCCACAGGCGGGTCGAGCGTCGAGCGCCTATCCTCGGCGGGTTCGCAACATGAGGGAGGTGGCTTGAGCGCTCGCGCAGGCTGGAAGGTCACGCTCGCGATGCTCGCCGCCGCGCTGGCCGGCTGTGGTGGAGGGACGGCGTCGGTCGACCCGGTCGCGACCGGTGGCCCGACCTCCTCGGTGCCGATGTTGGGCGAGGCCGAGCTCGCCGTGTGCGATGGCACCATCCGGATGGGCCAGGGTGTGACGGCGCTCCGGGCGATCCGACTGAGGAAGGATGCGGGCAACCACCTGGGGAGCGCCCTCGAGACGATCCTGGAGGGCCAGCGCCTGGTCAGCGAGTACGCGTCGGGCAGGATGCGCGCCCGAGTGCGCACGCTCGGATTCGCGGTTACCAACGTCACGATCGCGGTCGAGGACTACCGGACCACGGACCGCTTCCAGGCGGCCGCCTCCAACGTCCGACGACGCACCACCGCGCTCCGTCGCACGCTTGACAGCTTCCGATCCTGGGTGGGCTGTCCTGCCCCGGGGGCCGGGGACGCGACAGCCGCGGCGTCCGGCCCGGAGGGCTCGGCAGGCACCAGGCCCGGGACCGAATCGGGACCCCCGGGCACCCCAGGG
>DAOTUX010000336.1:0-16133 GCA_034436475.1 Chloroflexota bacterium
ACCTCCGGCCCCCCTGTGCCCTGGTGCCCGCGGCTCTGGGCGACCTGGCCGGCATCGTGGGCGCGGCACTGGTCGCGGCACCTCTCCACCCGACTGCTCGCGCCAGGGCCTCCGGCACCCCGCGGAGTCCCTGACGATCCGGCGCCCGGGGCGTGCAGGCCGGCCTTGCCGGGGTCATCCACGGCCCCAGAGCCGGGCCCCACGCTCGCGGACCGGCGCCGCACCATGACGATCACCCACTGCACGCGGGTCTGGCGGGGATCCGGGCCGCAGGCCCCGGCGTGTTCCTCAGGACAGCCGGACTGTCATGGAACCCGCGCGCGCTGGGTGCGCGCGCCGCACCGTCACCCCAGTGCGGATCACCACCCGCCCTCGTCGCGCAGCAGGCGATGGAGGATGCGCCCGGTGACCATGCGCCGATAGTCCGCGGTCGACCGCACGTCATCGATCGGGGCGATCGCGGCGGTGACCGCCTTCTGGGCGGCGTCAGCAGTCACCGCGTCAGGGCGCTGACCCTCGAGGGCCGCCTCCGCGGCCGGGACGCGGACCGGCGTCGCTGCCACCGATCCGAGCGCGACTCGGACATGCCTCCACGCGTCACCGTCGGGCTGCCACGCGACGGCCATCACGACCTTGGAGATGGCCTGCGCGCGGCGGGTGCCCACCTTGCGGAACCGGACCCGGCGGCCCGCCGGCAGGGGCACCTCCACCCGAAGCACCAGCTCATCCTCACCGCGTGCAGTGGCCCGATATCCGGTCCAGAAGTCGACCGCCGCCACCGACCGCTCACCACGCGCGCTGCCTAGCACGACCGCCGCGTCGGTCGCCAACAGCACGGGCAGCATGTCCCCCGCCGGTGACGCGTTGACGACGTTGCCGCCGATGGTGCCCCGGTTCTGGATCTGCACCGCGCCGATGGTCGCGGCCGCCTCCGCGAGCACGGGCAGGTGCGCCGCGACGACGGATGATGCCCGGAGGTCGGTGTAGGTGGTGAGGGCACCCACGGCCAGGATGTCGCCGCGAACCTCGAGGCCCCGCAACTCGTCAAGACGCGAGACGTCGAGCAGGCGGGCCGGCGGCTCACCGATCTCGCCGGTGATGCGGACCATCAGGTCGGTGCCGCCTGCCAGGGGCGTCCAAGCACCACCGGCCAGGAGGTCGTACGCATGGGCAAGGGTCCCAGCACTGGTTACTGGCGGCTCGCGCGGCACGGTCAGTCCCGGCTCGGGTCGGCCACGACCAAGTCCTCGAAATATCGTCGATAGAAGCCACGGTCACGCGTGAGCAGCCGGTCGGCGAGGAGCAGGGCATGCGCGCCGATGAGGAAGTCCGGCAGGATGCGCTCTCGCGTGCCGCCCCCGCGACGGTAGCCCGCCATCGAACGGCCAGCGGCGAGCGCCGCCTCGCGCGTCGATGGCACGAAGTCGATGCCCATCTGACCCAGCGCATCGATGGCGTCATCGGGCGATGGCGCCCAGCCGGCGACCTCCGCCCAGACGACCTCACACGCGACCACACCGCCTCGGCCGTGGGCGGCCATGAGCGCCGCCCGCGAGCGCGGACCGTGCATCCGGTCTCCCGATAGGATGTCGATGAGGACGCTGGAGTCGACCGCGGTGATCACCATTCGTCCGAGTCAATCGGCCGGCCCCGCGTCTCCTCGAACCAGCGGTTGGTGTCCCAGCCCTCGGGCAGCTTCCAGGTGCCATAGACGGCCACGATCGGGTCGGCAGCAGGGGCCGCCTTGTAGACGAGGATCCGCCCGTCGACCTCCTCGAACTCAAGCTCCTGACCGGGACGCAATCCCATCCGATCCCGCAGCGGCTTGGGGATCACAACCTGACCACGCTCGCCCAACGTCGCCTTCATACTGTGATGGTATGAATCTTGGTTCATACCGTCAAGGCGCTGGCGCGTCCGCCGCGACCGCGGCGATGGCAGACACGATCCGGGTGTAGCCGGTGCAGCGACACAGGTTGCCCGCGATCGCCTCGCGGATCGCGGTGTCGTCCGGCCCACCGCCCGCCTCGAGGTACGCCTTGGCCGCCATGAGCATGCCCGGGGTGCAGATGCCGCACTGGGCACCGCCGTGCTCGAGGAACGCCTGCTGGAGCGGCGAGAGGCCGTCGGGCCCCGCGAGCCCCTCCACGGTCCGGACGGCGCTGCCGTCCACTTGACACACCGGGACCAGGCAGGAGTCGACGACCCGTCCATCGAGGATCACCGAGCAGGCGCCGCACTCTCCCTCCCCGCACCCCTCCTTGGTACCGGTCAGTCCCAGGTCCTCGCGCAGAACGTCGATCAGGCGACGCATCCCCGGCACGTCCAGCTCGACTGGGTCCCCGTTCACCGCGAATCGGATGCTCACGATCGCCTCCGTGGCAGCGCGCCACCGACCAGCGCCGCGACGACCCACGTCAGCTCGATGAGCGTCGACCCGACGAACGGCAGGAGCAGCAGGCTGGCGAGCATCACGACCGGCACGATGAGCCCCCGGATCGCCCAGGCCCGCGCGTCCTGCGCGGTCACACCGGGCGCGAACAGACCACGCCGCCACGCATCCACGGTGACGAGCTCGCCGAGCAGGCCCGCGAGGGCGACCGAGACGGCATAGAAGGCGACCGCGACGGGCGGGTCGCCGGCGGCTCCGAGGACGGAGGTGGGGAACGGGATGAAGGCCACGGCACCCAGCAGGAGCAGGTTGAGGAAGGCATGCCGGCGATCGACCCGCACGATGTGGTGGTAGCGTCGCCAGTGGGCCAGCCAGAACGACCCGATGACGAGCACGCTCAGTGCGTAGGCGAACACCTCCCAGCGCGCGGCCCACAGGGCATCGGTCAGCGCCTGCTCGGTGTCTGAGACGAGCTCGGGCAGCCGAAGGTCCACGACCAGCAGCGTGATGGCGATGGCGAAGACCGCGTCCGAGAAGAACACGACGCGGTCGAAGCCCAGCCGCCCCGCCTCCGGCGTGGCGTCCGCGAGCGCGTCGATATGGCTGGTCATCGGGCCCGATCGGCGTGCATCGTGGCGAGGATGCGCTCGGGGGTCGCGGGCAGCTCGTGCACCCAGAACCCGGTCGCGTCGTGGATGGCCGCGACCACGGCGGGCGCGCCCACGTCCATGGGCAGCTCCCCCACGCCCTTCGCGCCGTGTGGCACGCCGCTGTAGGGCGCCTCGACCAGGATCGCCTCGATGCGCGGCGCGTCGAGCGCCGTGGGGATGAGGTACGTGGCCATCCGGTCGTTGAGGTATCGCCCATCGGCGAGCTTGATCTCCTCGATGGTCGCGTACCCCACCGCCTGGAGCGTCCCACCCTCCACCTGGCCCGCCGCGAGCACCGGGTGGATGACCCGGCCCACGTCATCGGCCGCCACGACCGAGCGCACCGCCACCTCGCCCGTGTCCAGGTCCACGTCCACCTCGGCCACCGCCGCCGCCCATCCGAACGCCGGATAGGCGTCACCGGTGTAGGTGGCATCGTCGAACGGGACGCCGGGGTACGGCTCGAACCGCTGCTCGATGCGGACCGGGCCGTGCTCCCGGGCGTAGTCGGCGGCCGAGGCGGCGAAGGGCCTGCCGGTCGCAGACTCCACCTGCTCCCGCATCCGACGCGCGGCGATGACGACCAGGCCGCCCACCACCATGGCGGTGCGGGAGGCCACGGTGGGCCCGCTGTCGGGGACGACCGACGTGTCGACCGGTGCGATTCCCACGTCATCCTCACCGATGCCCAGCTCCGCCGCGACGAGCTGCGGGAAGATGGTCTTGGTGCCTTGGCCCATCTCGGTCGACGCGATGCGGATCATGGGCCGGCCGCTCCTGTCCATGTCCAGATGGACCACGCTCGCGAGATGGACCTCGCCGCTGCCGGTGAAGCCGGCGCCGTGCCACGCGAGGGCGAGCCCGATGCCATGGGACGACCCGGTGCGCATGTCGCCGCGAGCCACCCGTGCGGCCCGGGTGCGCTCCCGGACCCGCTCGAACTCGGAGGCCTCGGCGGCGCGATCGAGGACCTCCCGCCCGGCGACACTCTCACGCAGCACCTGGCCGGTGGGCGTCACGTCGTCCAGCTGGTAGACCCAGCGTCGGCGCAGGTCCAGTGGTGACATGCCAAGGGCCTCCGCCACACGGTTGGCCTGCATCTCGGCCGCGAACTCGGTCTGCGGCGCGCCGAACCCTCGGAACGCGCCGTTGGGTGGGGTGTTGGTGGCCATCGCCCGTCCCCTGATGCGCACGGCCGGGCAGGCATAGGGCCCGCCGGCATGGAGGACGCCGCGCGAGAGCACCACGGGGGTGAGGGTGCAGTAGGCCCCGCCGTCCATCACGATCTCGACGTCCTGCGCCACGAGCGTGCCATCCCGCCGGACGCCCGACCGATACCGGACGATCGCGGGGTGCCGCTTGGTGGTCGCGGCGAGGTCCTCGTGACGCTCGTAGATCATGCGCACCGGATGGCCGCAAGCCCGTGCCAGGAGCGCCGCGTGGACCGCCACGATGGAGGGGTACTCCTCCTTGCCCCCGAACCCACCGCCGGTCTCTGTCTGGACCACCACCGCCTGCTCGTCGGTCAGGGCGAGCGCGCGCTTGAGCGCCGGATGGACGTAGTAGGGGCACTGGAGCGAGCCCTGGACCGTGACACCGCCGTCGTCGCGCGGCACGGCGACCATGCCCTGGTTCTCGATGTACAGCTGCTCCTGGTGACCCACCCGATAGGTGCCCTCCACCACCTCGTCAGCACCCGCCATGGCCGCGTCCACGTCGCCCCGACCCACCGCGTAGCGCGCGAACTCGTGGTCCGACTCGAGCGGGTCGAACACCGCCGGCAGCGGCTCGGTGCGCAGGCGGACCGCGCGCTTGGCGGCGCGCAGCGTCTCGCGGTCGGCGGCCGCGAGCAGCGCCACGGGCTCGGCGTGGTGGCGGATCTCGTCGGTCACCAGCACCGGCTGGTCCGGCTTGATGCCGGCGATGATGTTCTCGCCGGGGATGTCGGCGGCCGTGACGACCACCACCCTCGACCAGTCGAACGCGGGGTCGAGCTCGAGGCCCAGGAACCGTGCGTGCGCCTCGGTCGAGCGGACCGTGGCGCCGAACCAGGCGCCCGGCACCACGAGGTCGTCGACATAGACGGCGGTGCCCGTGAGCTTGGCCGGGCCCTCGCGCCGGAGCGGCGCGGGTCGGGCGACGCCGCGGAACGGGGTCGTCGGCTGGACGACGAGGGGCGCCGGCACGCGTGGCTCCACGATGGTCGCGGTGGCCCTGTGCTGCGCGCCCCCGATGCTGACCATGATCGGCGAAGGGTGCCGGTCGGCCGCGTGGCGCGTCAACCAGGCCCCAACCCGGCGACCGCGGAGTCGGGGTCGCACATGCATCGGGTCATATCACCAATCGCCACTCGATCCCGATCCGCTCGTAGGTCGACCGAGCGCGATCGTCCAAGGTGAGCAGCGGCACGCCGGCCTCTCGCGCCACGAGCGCGACCACGGCATCGTACGCCGCCCCACCGATGATGCCGAGCTCGGTGAGGGTGCCGACCACATCGATCGTCGCCTGTGCGCTCAGCGTCACGACGCGTCCCTCGAAGTTCCGGGCGAGGAACTCGCGCACCACGCCGCCTGCCGCGCGATGCGGGGCGGGCAGCCGGGTCAGGACGGCATAGGTCTCGAGCGAACACGGGGCCGGCAGGAGCGGCTCGTCGGCGACGGCTTGCACGGCGGCCTCGTGTCGTTCGTGCCACGAGGCGAAGGCGGCGATGACGACGCTCGTGTCGACGGCGGTCAGGGCCGGACGCGCTCCAATGCCTGTCGCACCTGTGCCACCGTGAGGGCGGGCAACTCCCGGTCCGGCACCGCCACGGTCACGCGCCCTCTCCGCTCCAGTCGCATCGTCGTCGGCGGGACCTCGATCTCCAGCTTGCCTTCCCATGCCGAGATCTCGACCTCCGTTCCATCGCTGAGGCCCAACTCGTCACGCAGCGGTCGAGGGATGACGATCCGACCGGCGCGATCGATGGTAGTGCGCATGCCATCACGATACCATGTGCCTTGGCACGCAGGACTAGGGCGCCCCAAGGACGAGGGCCTCGAGCGGACGGAGCCGGAGCGGTCCGGCCGCCACCCATTCGTCGCGGACCGGGTCCGTGCTGTCGTAGCGGAGCTGCCAGTCGTGACCGTCGCCAGCCGACGGCAACGCGAACGACGCCTCGTGGTCGGCGAAGTTGACGGCGCACAGGACCACGCCGCCCGAGTGCTCGCGGCGCCAGGCATAGACCTCAGGCCCGGCCGCCACCTCGGTCGAGCTGCCCATCTGGAGCGCGGGCGAGGCGCGCCGGAGTGCCAGCAGCTCGCGGTACGTCGCGAGCACCGAGCGAGGGTCGCCCGTCTGGGCCGCCACGTTGCGCGTCCCGGAGTCGGGCGCGAACGGCAGCCAGGGTCGACCGGTCGTGAAGCCACGACCGGTCCCGCCGTCCCATGGCATCGGCCCGCGGCACTGGTCGCGGTTCCACCAGGGGGCCCACAGACGCTGGAGCAGCGACTGGCGGGCCGGCGGGTCCACGATGTCGCGTCGGGGGATGACGCTGTCACCGAGGCCGATCTCCTCCCCGTAGTACAGGAACGGGGTGCCCCGCGAGGCGAGCAGCAGCACCGCCGCCGCCTTGGCCAAGGCATCCTGGTCCAGGCCCCGGACGTGCCTCCCCTCGCGCAGTCGGGTGACCTGGCGCGAGCGGTCGTGGTTGGAGAGCACGAGGGTCGGCCACTTGTCGCCGACGTACCCGGCGTCCTGGACCGCCTGCGACTCGGCCCACGCCGTCGCGGACCAAGGCGTCTCGATGGTCCGGAAGTCGAACACCAGGTGACGCGGCTCCACGTAGGGGAGCGCGCCGGGGACCCCGGTGCCGCTGAACTGCTCGCCCACGGTCATCCGGCCGGGTCGCTCGTCGACCACGCCCCGGAACTCGCGCAGCCAGTCGTGGAGATTCGGCTGCTCCTTGTCGTACAGGTGCCGCTGACGGAAGTAGGCGCCCCTGCCCTGCCACCGCCTCGGGTCGCGGATGGCTGGGTTGTCGGGAAGGTCCGCATGCTTGAAGAAGGCGTTGAACACGTCGAGCCGGAACCCGTCCACGCCCCGGCCCAGCCAGCCGCGGATCATCGCCATCTGGGCGTCGCGAACGTCGGGCGAACGCCAGTTGAGCTCGGGCTGCTGGACCAGGAACGTGTGCATGTAGAACTGCTCGCGCGCCGGCTCCCAGGTCCACGCCGGACCACCGAAGAACGACACCCAGTTGTTGGGTGGTCGGGGTCGTCCGCGTCGGTCCAGCCCGGCCGGGTCGCGCCAGATGTACCAGTCGGCGTGCTCCCCGGTGCGCGATCGCCGGGAGTCCCGGAACCATGCGTGCTGGTCGCTCGTGTGGTTCATGACCAGGTCCAGGACCACCCGGAGGCCCATGCCGTGGGCGGTTGCCACGAGCTCGTCGAAGTCGGCCATGGTCCCATAGCGCGGGTCCACCGCGGCGTGGTCCGAGACGTCGTAGCCCACGTCCAGGCCGGGCGAGGGATAGATAGGGGACAGCCAGACGGCGTCCACGCCCAGGTCGCGCAGGTGGCCGAGGCGGTCGATGATGCCCCGCAGGTCGCCCACGCCATCCCCGTCGGTGTCCTGGAGGCTGCGCGGGTAGACCTGGTACACCACCCCCCGCTGCCACCAGTCGTCGCCGAAGGTCGGGTCCCTGACAGGCGTCGGGCCGGTCGCCGGCGCGCTCACCTCGGCAGTCCCTGTCGCACGAGCCATTCGCGGTTCGCGGCGGACGTGGCAGCGGCCGCGGCGGGGGTCTCGCCGTCCCGCAGCACGCGGTCCTGCTCCACGACCAGCCATCCCCGATAGCCGCCCGCGAGCAGGTCCGCGAGGAACGGCGCGAGGGGCACGGCGCCCGTGCCCAGCTCCGTGAAGATCCGCTCGGCCCAGGTGCGATCGATGTGCCAGCCCTCCCGACGCGACGCCGCCAGCACCTCGGGCGCCACGTCCTTGAGATGCACGTGGCGCACGATGGCACGATGGTCACGCAGCAGCGCGAGCGGGTCCGAGTCGCCCAGCCAGGCATGGCCGGTGTCGAGGCACAGGCCCACGAGCGACGGGTCGAGCCGATCGCACACGGCACGGATCTCCCGGTCGGTCTCGATGTAGCCGCCGGCGTGCGGATGGATCACCGGCAGCAAACCGGCATCGGCGCAGATGCGGGCGGCGCGGTGGATGTTGCTCACGAGCGTCTCGAAGCGGTCGGGCGGCAGCCAGGCCTCGGGGTGTCGGCCGACGCGGCACGCCAGCTCCAGCCGGGCGGCGTCGGCGGTGGCGTCGGCGAGGACCGCGACGGGCGGGCTGCCCGGGGGCGCGGCATCGGCCACGAAGCGCGCGCGCGAGCGCAGCTCGACGAGCTCGGCCTCGATCGTGTCGGCGTGGCTGAAGCGAAGGTCGAGGTACGCGCCGGCCAGCCTGAGCCCGCGTCGTTCGAGCGCGTCGCGCGTGGCGGCGGCGTCGCCCAGGAAGCCCGGGGCACCCAGCTCCGTGCCCTCATAGCCGTTGGCCACGACGCCCTCGAGGAACACGCCGGGGGTCAGCAGGGGCGCGGAGCCGAGGCCGAACAGGCCCCAGTTGACGGGCGCGTCCGCGACACGGACGTCGCGGCTGGCGGGTCGCGGATCGGACACATGGGCCTCCTCCGCACAAGCCTATACTCACGCTCGCCCATCCACCAACGCCGGCATCGGCACCTGCGGTCCCTCAGCGTGAGCCAACTTCGACTCGGCGTGCTCGGCCTTGGTGCCGTCGCCCAGAGCGTCTACCTGCCCCTCATCTCGCGGCTGCCGGACCGGTTCCGCGTCAGCGCGATCTGCGACGTCTCCGCTGCCACCCGTGACGGCGTCGGCGCACGCTGGGGCGTCCCGCCGGGGGCCCGGTTCGGCACGATTGACGCCATGCTCGCCGCGGGCGGCCTCGATGGCCTGGTCATCCTGGTGCCCGGGTCGCATGCCGCAGCCGCCATCGCGGGCCTCGAGGCCGACCTGCCAGTCCTGTGCGAGAAGCCGCTCGCCTACTCGGTCGCGGACGTCGATGCCATCCTCGCGACCCAGGCGCGCACCGGCGGTAGGCTGCTCCTGGGCTACATGAAGCAGTACGACCAGGCGGTCGTCGAGGCGCAGCGGGTCATCTCGGGTGGCGCGCTCGGGGGGTTCCGGGCCGCGGACGTGACGGTGCTCCATCCGACCGGCGAGTCCCAGCTGGCCTTCGCGCATCTGCTGCCTCCTCCCACGGACGTGGACGCGGGCGTCGCGTCGGCCCACACCGCGGCGACCCAGGCGGCAGCGGTGGACGCGCTCGGACCAGATGCAGCCGCGGCCTTCGGCGAGCTGTACATGGGCGTCCTGCTGGGCAGCATCGTCCACGACCTCGCGGTCCTGCGGTCGCTCGTGGGCGACCCGGTCGCCATCGATCGCACCGAGACCTGGCCGTCGGAGGCATACCCGCCGTCGGTGGGCGTCGCGGGGCGGTTCGCGAACGGTGCCCGGCTGACCATCGGCTGGCACTACCTGCCGGAGTACCCCGCGTATCGCGAGGAGGTCCGGCTCCACTTCGAGCGTGGCTCGGTCGAGCTTGTGTTCCCCACGCCGTACCGCCTCAACCTGCCCACGCAGCTCATCGTCCGGCAGGGCGGCGGCGAGGTCATCGACGAACGGCACCACACCTCGGTCGACGAGGCGTTCGAGCAGCAGTTGCTCGCGTTCGAGGCGCTCGCCCGCGAGGGCACCCCGCCCATCGCAGGCCCCGAGCCGGGCCGCATCGACGTCGTCACCTGCCAGCGCATGGCGGTGCGCCTCGCGCAGCACATGGGCATCGCCATCGGGGGCGAGGCGGCCACGCTGGCGGAAGCGGGGGCCGCCAGATGACCTCGACGCAGACGAGGACGGTCGACCCGGCGGAGGCCTGCTCATGATCGTGCCGCTCATCGTGTTCTTCGCGCTGCAGCGCTACCTCGTCCGGGGTCTCCTGGCCGGCTCTGTCAAGTAGGTCGACCCCGCCGCAGGGCACGTCCTGGGAGCGTCCCGGTGTGCGCGCCGCTGTCCACGACCACGACCCCGTTGACCACCACATACGGGATGCCCACCGGGAACGAGCGTGGCTCCTCATAGGTCGCCGTGGATGCGATCGTCGCCGGGTCGAAGACGGTGACGTCGGCACGCATCCCGTCCCGCAGCAGGCCACGGTCGGGGATGCCCAGTCGCGCGGCGGGTGCGGAGGTGACCTTGCGCACCGCCTCCTCAAGACCCATCAGGCGTTGGTCACGCACGAACTCCCCGAGCACCCGCGGGAAGGACCCCCACGTGCGCGGCGACGGCCGGGCGCCGATGAACGTCGAGTCGGTGCCCACCATGGAGACCGGGTGTGCCAGGAAGGGCCCCAGGCTGCCGTGCGCGGGTCCCGGTGTCACCTGGTTGGTGCGCAGGTCCTCGGCCAGCAGCAGGTCACAGGTGGTGTCCACCACATCCTTGCCTGTGGCAACCATCAGCTCGCCCAGCGTGCGACCCTCCCACGCGCGATAGGCGTCCGTGCGCAGGGCGCCGAGACGCAGGTCATCCCAGGGTGACCCGCCCGCGTACGCCTTCCCGCGCGCAGCGATCTCGGCGCGCAGTCGCTGCCGGACCGCAGGGTCGGCGAGCCGCTCGAGGAGCGGCGCCGGGCCCCCCGCCTGGACCCACGGTGGCAGCATGATCAGCAGGCGCGTGCTGGCCCATTCGTAGGGATAGGTGTCCCACGTGACGTCCTGGCCCTGTGCCCGCGCGTCCTCCACGAGGCCGATCAGGGCCTCGGCGGGCCCGGGTGCCGTGGCGCGGCGGTAGAAGTGGGTGATGTGGACCGGGCCGCCACCTCTGCGCCCGATCTCGATGGCCTCCCGGAAGGGGTCCAGGAACCCATCTCCCAGGGCGTAGCGCACATGCGTGTGATAGATGCCACCCAGGCGCGCCGCCTCGGCGGTGAGCGCCGCGAGCTCGTCGGTGGAGGCGAACGCCCCCGGTGGGTAGTCGAGACCCGAGGAGACGCCGAAGGCCCCCTCCTCCATCGACTCGCGGAGCAGCCCCCGCATCCGGTCGATGGCCACCCCGTCGGCGGGCACGTCCTCCCAGCCCAGCGCCTCGATGCGCAGCGCGGAGTTGCCGACCATGAACGCGAGGTTGACGCTCACGCGCCCATCGAGCCTTCGGAGGTAGGAGTCGGTGGAGCCCCAGTCCAGGGCGACACCGTCGGGCAGTCCGTCCAGCCCCGCGTTGAGGCGCGCGAACGCCACGAGGTCCTGGCGGGAGCGGAAGGGCGCGTAGCTGTTGCCATCCACGCCGATGACCTCGGTGGTGACACCCTGACGGACCTTGGGCTCATGACGCGGCTCGGCGAGGATGACGAGACCGGAGTGGGAGTGGACGTCGATGAAGCCGGGCGCCACCACGAGGCCCGTCGCATCGATGCGACGTGACGCTGGCACGTCGGTCACATCGCCACGCAGCACGCTCAGCCGGTCACCCCGGACACCCACCGCCGCGCGGAACCCGGCGGCGCCGGTGCCGTCGACGACGGTCCCCTCCTCGATGAGCAGATCCAAAGGTCCCATGCGCGAACGGTAGCGCGCTGGTCCGGGAGTCGGGGGTCCGGGACGGGACGCGGGGCGCCTATGATGCGTGACCCGACGTCGGCCGCGCCGTGGGCGTGGCGGTTCGGGTGCCTCGACAGGTGGGACCGATGGGACGGATGCGGCGTGCGATCGCCAGCGTATCGCTCACGGCGTTGATGGCGTCGCTGGTGGGCGCCCCAGCCATGGCCCAGGACTTCCCCTTCTGCGCGATCCTGAGCCCCCAGGAGGTGAGCGCCGCGCTCGGCACCGACCTTGCGCCAACGTTCGGCGACGACCGCCACTGCAACTATGCCGCGACCACGGACTCGTTCGCGTCCCTGGCCGTGACCAACGGCGGCATCCCGATGGCGTCAGCCAAGGAGTCCTACCCGGATGGCAAGGACGTGACCGTCGCCGGGCAGCCCGCATACCTCAGCGTCGAGGGGTACGGCGACCTCCTGTTCATCGAGCGCGGGGACGGTGACACCCTGTCGTTCCAGATGCTGGGCGTCGATGAGGGCGTCGACCCGGAGGTCGCGCTCATGGGCCTTGGCGAGCTCGCGTTCCCGCGCCTGGCCACCCTGGCCATCCCCACGCCCACACCGCTGGTGGTCGTCCAGGAGGACCCGGAGCTCGCGACCCTGTTCCCGAGCGAGATCGGGGGTGCGGCCGTCACCCCCCAGACGATGGCGCAGGGTCTGACCATCGACGAGGAGCAGCGCCCGCAGCTCGAGCAGATCCTGGCCACCCAGGGCAAGACGCTCGCCGATGTGAGCGCGGGCTTCGCCTTCAGCATGGACCCTCCGTTCTCCATCACCGCCATCCGGGTCAAGGGCGCCGATGCGGGCGCGCTTCGCGACCCGTTCCTGTCCATGAACGACTCCGTGGGTGCGCCCACGCCGGCACAGGTCGCCGGCAAGGACATGGTCGTGGCGACAGTCAACGGCCAGGCGCAGCACGTCTACCCCAAGGGTGATGTGGTGTGGCTGGTGGCCGCCCAGGAACCGATCCTCACGGAGATCTTCCAGAAGCTCCCCTGACCGGCACCGGGGGATCACCGATGGTGGCTGGGCCCGATGGGAGCACCGCTCACACGGGCAGCAGCCGGCCGCGCACCCAGGCGCCACGCACCATGCCCGCGCGCTCCCGGAAGACCAGCCGGCCCAGCAGCTCGGCCGGGTCGTCGGTGTCCTCGCCCACCGGGGGCAGCGTGGGCCGCGGGTCCACCGCGATGAGGTCCGCCTCCTTGCCAGGCTCGAGCGACCCGATCGTGTGGGCCATGCCCAGTGCGCGCGCGCCGCCCAGGGTGGCGACCCGGAGCATCCCCAGCGGGTCCAGCGGTGGGCGCGCATCACCCGTGAGGGCACTCCGCGCGCTCGCGGCATACGCGCCGACGCGCATCTGGGCGAACACGGAGAGCTCCGGGCCACCCGCGACGTCGGAGCCCAGTCCCATCACCACGCCAGCGTCGAGATAGCGACGCAGGGGCATCACACCACTCCGGAGGAACAGGTTGGACGCGGGGCAATGGGCGATGGCGGTGCCGGTGTCCACGACCTGTGCCAGTTCCCGCTGGGTGAGGTGGATGGCATGAGCCAGCACGCTCCGCGGTCCCAGGCCACCTGCTCGCTCATAGACATCGAGGTAGTCCCGGGCGCCTGGGAACAACGCGGCGACCGTCTCGATCTCCCGCGCGTCCTCGGACACGTGCGTCTGCCAGATGACGCCTCGCTCGCGTGCGAGCACCGCGGACTCGCGCAGCAGGTCGGCGGTGCAACTGACCGCGAACCTGGGGGTGACGGCGTAGCGCAGGCGCCCGTCCGCCGCCCCGTCCCAGCGATCGGCGAGCTCCGCGCTGTCGCGCAGCCCCCGGTCCAGCCGCTCGGTGACAGGCGTCGTGTCGTCGTAGCTGGTCCGGTCCATCAGCACCGCCCCGATGGTCGCCCGGATGCCATGGGCCTCGGCGGCCCGGAACGCGGCATCGGTGCTGTCGGCCCAGGTCGCGGCGTAGGCGAGGATCGAGGTCGTGCCCACCGCCGCCAGCGCCCGGAGCACGAGCGGCACCTGCGCCTCCGCGACCGGTGCCCGGAACGCGCGCTCCCTGGGGAAGACGTGCCGCTCCAGCCACGCGAGCAGGTCCATCCCGGCGCCCAGGCCCGCCGCGGGCACCTGAGGCAGGTGGATGTGCAGATCGACCAGACCCGGCAGCAGCACCATCGGTCGGATGTCCACCACGGCGGGCCGGGACAGCGTGTCGTCCCAGCGCTCGACCCGCGCGATCGTGCCGTCCTCGGCCACCTCGAGCAGCGCATCGGGCTCGTAGCGGGTCCCGCCGTCAGCGAGTGGCGTCAGCAGCCGCGCCCTGAGGGAGTACGGGGCCACGTGTGGCAGGGGCGTCCCGGTCGGGACCTCGAGCGACGGCGCCATGGCCATATCATGCGTCCCCGACAGCGCCCCGGTCGGTCGCTCGGCCGGCTCGAGTGCGCCATATCATGGGGCGCCGCGGCGACGACGCCCGTCCCGAACATGCCGCCCACTGGTTGAGGTCCACCGCATGCGCAACACGGTCCGTCGCCATCTCTCGCTGCTCCCGGCGCTCGCCCTCGCGACCGCCGTGGGCACGACACCCGTCGCCGCCCAGGAGGAGTCCACCGCCCCAGCGACGTCCGGCGCGCCCGCGAGCTGTGCGATCCTGACCGCCGACGAGGTGAGCGCGGCGCTCGGCGAGACCCTCACCCTGGTCGACGGCGAGGGCGCTGACTGCCAGTTCGACGCCGACTACGAGGCCATGCGCTTCCTGTCGCTGTTCCTGTCGGTCGCGGAGGACACCACCACCGACCAGGTCGTGGGCTTCCTGTGTCCCGCGGCGTCGCCGGAGCCCGGTGCGTCGAGCGAGCCCTGCGGTGTGGAGGTCCCGGTGGGCGACACGATGGGCGCCTACATCCCCGAGGGCTTCGGCACGATGCTCTACGTCGATGCGGGGTCCGGCGACCTGCTCACCCTCCAGCTCGTGGGTGACCCCGTCGAGGGGGTCGACAGGCTCGCTGCGCTCCAGGCGCTGGGCGTCCTCGCCCTCCCGCGGATGGCCACGCTGCCCGAGCCCGACGAGACGACCGACCCCGCCGAGCCCAGCTCGGTCCCGGACAACGAGCTCGAGGCGCTGTTCCCGACCGACATCGGCGGCACGCCGCTCACCGTGGATTCGATGCAGGGCGCGGACGTGTTCTCCGACGCCGACGTGCCCCAGGTCATGCTCGATGCCCTCGCTGCCCAGGGCAAGACGCTCGATGACGTGAGCATCGCCACGGGCTATGCGTTCGATGCCCAGGCGATGTCCATGGTGGTCATCACGGCCCTGCGGGTCCGGGGCGCGGACGTGACCACCATGGCCGATGACTTCGTGTCCGTGATCAATGACGAGGAGGCGCCCGCGGAGCAGACGACCGCCACCATCGGGGGCAAGGAGGTGACCGTCGTGCGACCCACCGCCGAATCGACCGATGACGAGCTCCAGTACGTGTACCCCAAGGATGATGTGCTGTGGGTCGTGGGGGCCGTGGAGCCTGCCCTCAGCGAGGTGTTCTCGAAGCTGCCATGAGTCTCACGGTGGAGGACGTCGTCGACCGAGCCCATGCCGCTGACATCCGGCTGGTCCGTTTCCAGTACTGCGACCCAGCCGGGGTGATCCGGGCCAAGACCGTCCACGTGACGCGCCTCGGGTCACGCATGCGCGAGGGCATCGGGGTCACGCGCGCACAGAACACGGTCAACATGCTCGACCTGCTCGCGCCACGCGTGGAGGGCATGGAGCCCGTGGGCGAGATCAGGATCACGCCCGACCCGGACACCTGGAGCGTGCTGCCGTGGGTGCCCCGGACCGCGGGCATGGTCTCCGACCAGCTAGGCCACGACGGGCTCGACTGGGGCTGCTGCCCTCGAAGCTACCTCAAGCGGGTCATCGCCCAGGCGGCGGACGCCGGCATCATGGTCCAGGCCTCGTTCGAGAACGAGTTCTACCTGTTCGACGAGGACCCCGAGGGCGAGGTCCGGCCCTGGCAGGACGGACCGTGCTACTCGTCGGCGGGTCTTGACCGGACCGCCGCGGTCATGGGTGACATGGTCGATGCGCTGGTCGACCAGGGCATCGAGGTGGAGCAGGCCATCAACGAGTACGGCCCCGGGCAACAGGAGATCGCGGTCCGCTACCGTGACGCGCTGGGCGCCGCGGACCAGCAGATCAAGTTCCGGGACACGGTGCGGGGCGTGGCCGAGACCATGCACGGGCTCATCGCGTCGTTCGCGCCCAAGCCCATCGCCGATCGCGCCGGGTCCGGTGCGCACATCCATTTCAGCCTGTGGTCGCCCGACGGCACCCGCAACCTGATGCACGACCCTGCCGCAGGAGACCGGCTGCTGTCGGATCTGGGCCGCTCGTTCGTGGCGGGCGTGCTGCTCCACCTCCCTGCCCTGGTCGCGCTGACCT
>DAOTUX010000337.1:0-10605 GCA_034436475.1 Chloroflexota bacterium
CGTGGTGCGTCTCGTGCCGCCGAGGTTCCGCCAGGAGCTCATCGGCTGGGCCGGTCCCGCCGAGCAGATCCAGCGCCAGCACCCCGACCTGACGCTGGCTGACGTGATCCGCATCCAGCATCTCATGGGTGCCGAGAGCGGCGCGGCGCGGCGGCGGATGCTGGAGGGTGTGCCGGTGGACCGGGACGCCCTGGGTGAGGCGCCACGGCTGATGGTCGGCGCCGGTGTCGACCGCCAGTTCCCGGCGCCTGACAGCGAGCGTCTCGCCGAGTGGCTGGGCGCGGAGTACCTGGTGTTCGGGGCGCACTCGCACTACGGGCTGGTGCTGGGCGAGGACAGCCACGAGCAGGTCGCGGAGGGCATCCGCGCGTTCCTCGAGGCTCATCGCCTGTAGTCCGGGACGCCCGTGATATGCTCTCGGCCGTCCGAGCCGCATTCGTCTAGAGGCCTAGGACACCGCCCTCTCAAGGCGGAGATCACCGGTTCGAATCCGGTATGCGGTACCAACCCCCCACCGTGACCCGACCCGCCGCGGTCGGCGCCTCCCGGCCGGGCAGCAGGGCCCCCCGGTCGTGTCAGGCGAGCTCGATCGTGAACGAGGCGAGGCCGTCGCTCGGGTAGACGGAGCGACGCACATCACCCGCGACGCCGATGTGGCGCGTCCGCCCCAGCACTTCCTCGAGGGCGACCCGCATCTCCAGGCGTGCGAGGGGCGCCCCGAGGCAGACGTGGATGCCGCGGCCCCACACGAGCCCGTGGTCGGTGTCCCGGTCGAGGCGCACCTCATCGGGTGCGTCGAACGCCCGGGGATCCCGATTTGCGGCGACCCACATCAGGCTCAGGGTCGCACCCGCGGGGATGGCCCGGCCCCCGAGCTCGACCTGCCGGGTCGTGGTCCGGCGATTGGCCACGAGGGGGTCATCCACCCGGAGGATCTCCTCAACCGCCGCGGGGATCAGGGATGGGTCGTGCCGCAGTCGGTCCTGGAGCCCAGGCTCCTCGGCCAGGCGGAGCAGGAGCAGGCTGATGCCGCCCGCCACCGTCCCGTGTCCTGCGATCCAGTTGCGCACGATGCTGATGACCTGGTCGTCGTCGAGGGGGCGGCCGTCGGAGGCCAGGGCGAGCAGCGAGTCGGTCACATCGGCGTGACGGGAGAGCCGTGCACGATGCTCGTCGAGGATCGTCCGAACGTGCTCGGCGAGCAGGAGCGCCAGTGCACGCCCCGCCGCAGGGTCACGTGTGAACGCGGCCTGCTGGTTGCCGTGGGTCCAGCCACCGAGGCACTCCCACCGGTCCTCGGGCCACCCCAGGTAGGCGCACAGGGTCCGGAGCGTGAAGGGCGACGCGAACGCCTCCATCAGCTCGGACGTGCCCGATGCGAGCATCGGCTCGAGCAGCTCGACGGCGATCGCCCGACAGCGCGGCTCGAGCGCCGCCATCGCCTCGGGTGCGAAGAGGGGCTCGAGCATCGCCCGGTAGCGCGTGTGGGCGGGTGGGTCGAACCCGCTGGGTATGGCCAGGTGGCGAGACGCGCTGCTGAAGGCCACCGGGTCATCGAGGACCCGGGTCACATCGGCGTGGCGGAACAGGGACCAGCCCATGAACTCGCTGTGGGCCACCGGGCAGCGCTCGCGCATGTCGTCGTATGCACGGCGCTGGTCGTCGAGGACGGCGGGGTCCCGTGGGTCCCAGTCCCATCGCGGCGCGGTCGTGGGGTCGGCAGCACCGGGCCCTGGGGCGTCCGCGCCGGGACGCGGCGTCACCTGCCCGTCGTCCGCCGGTCTCATCCGACCCGATCGTCCGCTGACACCGACAGGCGCACCGTCAGGAGCATGCGACTCGGCGTGACCGCGTGGACGTCATGCCGGATCCCCGGGTCGAGGACGAGCAGGGCGCCAGCCGGCATGCGGTGCTCCGCGGTCGCGGTGGTCATGACCAGCTCTCCGCTCAGGACCTGCACGGTCACGTATCCGTCCGCCGCGTGGTCCCGCAGCCAGCCACCCCTCTCGAAGTCGAACAGCACGATCGTGACGCCACCGCGGTGGGAGAGCGTGATCTGCCGATGCCCGTCCCGGGACCCGCCTGGCTCCCCTCGGAGGCGCTCCGTCTCGGCGTCCAGGTCGAACAGGTGCTCGCTCCCTGCGAAGCGCTCGCGGGGTGGCGTCCTGGGGTGGTCGGTGGTGTCGACCCGCGGGTCGTCTCTGGTGTCCATGCCACCGAGGGTAGCCCGACACCGTCGTTCGGGTGTGCGAGTGGCGCGAATGAGCGCCGCGCATCACGGCGATCGTCAATGTGGCACCGGGTGCGGGGCCGCAGCCCGATACGCGGCGCCCCGGCCATGGGCCGAGGGCGCCGGTGTCATCGCCCGATAGGCGCGGACCACGATGACTGCTCCCAGGAGTGCGGCGCCGCCAAAGATCGCGAGCGGCACGATCTCAAGGTAGCCATCCACCATGGCCGCGGACAGCAGCATGCCCACGATCGCGCCCGCCATGCCCACGAAGGCCACCCCGAGCACCGCCACGAGCGCGTAGCCGACGTCAGTCCGGCGCCAGGCGAGCCAGGCGCTCAGGAGGAGCACCGGCACCACGAGGCCCAGGTCGAGGGCCTGGACCGTCAGGGTGGTCATGCTGGTCAGTCCGGCTGCCGCCAGGTCGCCATCGAGGGCCACTCGGATCCGACCCAGCCACAGGAACGTCAGGAGCAGGGACATCGTGACGCCCAGGGCCACCCAGGCCCGCCGGGGGAACCCGTCGGTGAAGCGACCGGCCACGCCGTCGCGGGCCACGAGCGCCGCGACGCCCGCCATGGCGAGGAGGCTCGCCCCGTGCAGCACCACGAACGCGAGGAAGAGCGGCCCGAACGCCCATCCCACCGCGTACTCCAGGTACTGGTAGAGGAGGCAGCCGAGCACGCCGAGGGCGAACAGACGTCCCCGGAACGAGCCGGCCGCCACGAACGGCGTGGCGAGCAGCAGCGCGGGCGCGGCCACCATCAGTGTGAACACGTCCCAGCCGACGCCCTCCGCGACCACGCGCTCGGCGTTGTACGCGTACACGCCGGTGGTCGTCATGTCAAAGGCGACGCCGCGGATGTTGACGACCGTGGCGACGCTGCCGTCCCCGCGGTCGAGGACACCGACCGCGGCGACGACGCCCGCGAGCAGGGCGATCGCGCCACACAGCAGCGCGAGCCAGCGATCCGGTCTGCGGCCCATGGGTCACCTCCCACCCGTCGCCCGGCCGAGGGGTAGGGGATGGGTCGGGCGAGCACGAGCACAGCGTCAGCCGACATGGCGCGACCGCGTAGTGCCGGTCGTCATCGGCGCACGGGTCGGATGGCCCATGGCCTGGCGCACCACCTCCCTCGTCGACCATGGCGCGCGTGGGCCTGACCTTCGGCCCGGCCCCGGTGGACCTTCGGCCCGGCCCCGGTGGACCTTCGGCCCGACCCGGATGGGCCGGAGAGCACTCATGCACCACCCCGTGCCTGCCGATAGTCGGGGCATGGACGAGCCACTCAACCTGGTGCTCTTCTCAGGCACCGATGACAAGCTCACGGCCGCCGCGGTGCTGGCGGCCGGCGCGGCTGCCCTGGGCAGACCCGTCAACGTGTTCCTCCAGTACTTGGCGCTCGACGCGTTCCGTGCGGACCGCATCGAGCAGGATCACGGCCTGGCACCCGAGGCCGGCAAGGCCGGTCGGATCGCCGTGGATCGCCTGCGCCAGGCAGGTCAGTCGAGTTGGGCGGAGACGTTCCGACAGGCCAAGGAGCTGGGCGGTGTGGACATCCAGGCCTGTTCGCTGTCGATGGACCTGCTGCAACTCGAAACGAGCGACCTGGACCCGCTCGTGGACGGGGTGGAGGGCGTGACCGCCTTCCACCTCGCGGCGGGCGACGGTCAGGTCGTGTTCATCTGACCACCAGGAGGCAAGACGATGTCCCTCACGATCACCCAGCGTGTCGACGCCAAGGGCCTGAACTGCCCCATGCCCATCGTCCGGACCGCTCAGGCCATCAAGGGCCTTGCGTCGGGTGAGCTGATCGAGGTCCTCGCGACCGACCCCGGCAGCGTCAAGGACTTCGCGGCCTGGGCGCGCACCACCGGCAACGAGCTCGTCGAGCAGTCCGTGGACGGCGCCGTCTACCGGTTCGTCCTGCGGAGGAAGTGAGGCACACCGTGAGCACCTCGATCGCTGAGCGCGAGGTCGCGCTCGCCGACCCTCTGGCCGAGGCCATCGCGGATGCGGAGGGCTGGCCCGACACCACCCCCGAGACTCCGGCAGAGGCCCCGGTCGCGACCAAGGAGCTGGTCATCGTCAACTGGTCCGGTGAGCTGGATCGCGTGTGGCCCGTGCTGATCCTCGCGTCCACGGCGGCCGCGAGTGGGGTGCGCTGCCGCGTGTTCGTGACGTTCTGGGGCCTGCTGCCCTTCGTCAAGGACCAGAGGCGGATCGTTGGCGAGAACTGGATGCAGAAGATGCTGACGCTCATGCAGCGGCCGGGCATCGACCATCTCAAGCTCAGCAAGATGAACTTCCTGGGCATGGGCCCATGGATGATGGGCAGCCTGCGTCGCAGGTACAACGTGGCCAGCCCACGCGAGCTCCTGGAGGCCGCCACCGCCCTGGGCGTCGAGTTCATCCCATGCCAGATGACGATGGACATGTTCGGCCTCAAGCGCGAGGACCTCATCGATGAGATGGGCGAGCCCGCGGGCGCGGCGACCGCCATCGAGATCATGACCGAGGCGAACGCCTCGCTGTTCATCTGATGGAGGGAGGCACGCAATGACCGAGTCGACCACGGTGACCACGCCCCGCGTCATCGACGCCCGCGGCAGCTTCTGCCCAGGCCCGCTCATGGAGCTCATCCGGGGCATCCGGGAGTCGACCCCCGGGACCGTTCTCGCGGTGTACTCCAGTGACTCGGGGAGTCGGACGGACATCCCCAAGTGGGTCGAGAAGGCGGGCCATCGGCTCGTCGGCGTGACGACCCACACGGGCTACGACGAGATCGTCGTCGAGAAGACCCACTGAGGACGGCCATGGAGCGCATCGTCATCCTGGGCGGGGGCGTGGGTGGCACGCTCACCGCGAACCTGCTGGCACGCAAGCTCCGGCGCTCGATCGACCGGGGCGACGTCGGCCTCACGGTTGTGGACCAGACCGGCTCGCACACCTATCAGCCGGGGTTCATGTACCTCGCCATGGGCAGCGAGCGTGCCGAGAGCCTGACCCGACCCGAGCGCTCGCTGCTGGATGACCGGGTCGAGCTCGTCGTGGACGAGGTGGTCCGCGTGGACGAGGCGGCCCGAGTGGTGGCCACCGCGTCCGGGCAGTCGCTCCCGTGGGACCATCTGGTCATCGCGACGGGGGCGCGCATCGTGCCCGAGTCGATCGAGCACTTCGACACCGAGGCGCATCACTTCTACAGCGCCGAGGCCGCCACGCGCCTGCGAGCCGCGCTCGACGCGTTCACGGACGGCCGCATCGTCATCGGCATCGCGGGGATGCCCTACAAGTGCCCGCCGGCACCTCTCGAGGTGGCGTTCCTCATCGACGACGAGTTGCGCCAGCGAGGCATCCGCGACGCGGCCACCATCGACTTCTGCTCACCCATCGGCCGTGCGTTCAGCATCGAGAGCGTCTCGGAGATGGCGGCGACGGTGATGGCCGGCAAGGGCATCGAGTTGCACACGTTCTTCAATGTGGAGACCATCGATCCCGCGCGGAAGGTGGTCCAGAGCCTCGAGGGCGAGGAGCTGCCATACGACCTGCTCGTCCTGGTGCCCCCGCATCAGGGGCAGCCGTTCCTCATCGAGTCGGGTCTCGCGCCGGCGCCAGGTGGCTGGCTCCCCACGGACAAGGCCACGCTCCTGGTGGGTGGTCGCTCCAACGTCTATGCCCTGGGCGACGCCACGGACCTGCCGCTCTCCAAGGCCGGCTCCACGGCGCACTTCGAGGCGCCCGTGGTGGCGGAGCGGATCACGGCGGCCATCCAGGGGCGGGCCGTGGACCCGCGACGCGGGGAGTATCGCGGCAGGGTCATGTGCTTCTTCGAGATCGGGGACGGCAAGGGGACGCTGCTTCGCTTCGACTACGACCATCCGCCCAGGCCACCCAAGCCCAACCAGCTGTGGCACCTGGGCAAGATCGTGTTCAACAAGACCTACTGGCACACGGTGCCCAAGGGCAGGGTCTGAGCCAGGCCGCCGGACCGGCGCACCGGCCGCCAGGGCGAGCGGCTAGCATCGGGGTGATGCAGCTCGCGATCAGGACACAGACGCTCCACCTGCCTCTCCGTGACCCCTTCCGCATCGCCCGTGCGGAGGACGACCGGCAGGCGACCACGGTCATCGTCGACGTGGCCGCGTCGGGTCTGGCGGGCGTCGGAGAGGCGTTCCCGGTCGCCTACTACGGCGAGAGCGTCGGCACCATCGGCGCGGTCGTCCCCGCGCTCGTGGAGGCCCTGGGGTCGCTGGGCGACCCGCCCGCCGACATCGGGGCTGCGCGCGCGTGGCTCGATGCCGCCGACCAGGCGATGGCCGACACGATCGGCAACAACGGCGGGGCCAAGGCGGGTCTCGACATCGCGCTCCACGACCTGGTCGCGAGGGCTCTCGGGGTACCGCTCCACGAGTTGCTGGGCACACCATCGGACATCCCGCCGACCGACTTCTCGATCGGCATCGACGCGCCCGCCGCCGTGGCCGAGCGAGCGGCACGGGCAGCCGCCTTTCCTGCCCTCAAGATCAAGGTCGGCGGCCCGAGCGACCTGGAGACCCTCGAGGCGGTCCGAGGCGTCTATGCGGGCCCGCTCCGGGTCGATGCCAACACGGGCTGGCAGCCCGAGGACGGCGCGCGCCTGATTCCCGACTTGGTGCGCCTGGGGGTGGAGCTCATCGAGCAGCCCTTCCCGGCGCGGCAATTGCCTCGACTGCGCTGGCTCCAGGAGCGGAGCCCCATCCCGATCGTCGTGGACGAGAGCGCCGTGACCAGCGATGACCTCGACGCCCTCGTGGGCGTGGTCGCGGGCGTCAACGTCAAGCTCACCAAGTGCGGGGGCGTCGGGCCGGCGCTCGCGATGATGCGCCGGGCGAGGGAGCTGGGCTTCCGGGTGATGCTCGGCTGCATGGAGGAGACCAGTGTGGGCATCGCCGCCGCCGCGGCCCTCGCAGGTCTCGCCGACTGGGTGGACCTGGATGGCAACCTGTTGCTCGCGCAGGACCCGTTCGAGGGGCTGGTGCTGGGCGACGACCATCGATGGGTCCTCGGCGGACCCGGCCTCGGCGTCCGTCGCCGCGCCGAGGCCTGAACTTCGCCGAGGTGGCCGGGTCCCGGGCGTGACGGCCCGGGCGCTCGGCCGCTCAAGGGGTGTGACTCCTGCCGAGGCCCCCGGGGACCACCGTCTGCCGGTCCTGTGGACAACGTCGTGGACAAGTCCGTGGACGGCATGGCTTCCCGGCGGACCCCCGCCGACCTATCATCTCCCCAGCGGACTGCCGCCGATCATCGCGGCCGGGAGGGTCCGTGACCGGGCACCGTCGCGAGCCATGCGCGCGGTGTCCAGTTGGTTTTCTGGTGTTGATGACCGGGTGACGCCCTGCCCGCGTGCGGGTTCGCGGCATGCCTGGGGGCGATCGAGAGAGCGGTAGGGGAACTGTGACGAACGAGGGTCAGGGACGCGTGCCACGCAACGGGGGAGGGGTCGAGGAGGTCGCGCCACGCGAGGTGCCGAACGGCCTCGGCGGCGTGTCCGAGGAGGTGGTCGCGTTCATCCGGTACTGCTACCAGCGGCGCCGGATCGGCTGGCCGGAGCTGTATGACGAGATGTGCGGGGTCGCGGCGCGCGCGGAGTTCCGGGACCTCGACTACGAGCGACTCGCGGAGCTTGGGGTGCGCTTCTCGCTCCAGGACATGGGGCGCCTCTCGGCGCTCGCGCAGCAGGTCGTGGCGGACGAGCGACGGCGCCGGGTCGCCGGCACGAACGGCGCGGGGGCACCCCTCCGGTTCGAGGTGGCCGGCGCCTCCCGATAGGCGTCAGGCCCTCGGGCACCAGGCCCTGGGTGTCAGGAGCGGACCTGCCGACGCGCCAGCTCGGTCTCGATCTGTCGCTCCGCCTCGACGTAGCGGTCGATCTCCATGCGCAGCTGGTTCGCCTCAGGGACGTACAGGTGGACCTGCTGCTGGAGGATGTAGGAGAGCCGCCGCGCGGTCATCCGGACGTGGTCGAGGTTCTTCATGAGGACCAGCGGGTCCATCGCTGCGAGGTCGTCCGGGTGATACATCTGCTGCATGGGTCCCGAGGATAGCGGGTCCGCCCGTCGCTGACCCGCCGACCCGGTGGACGCGTCGGCGTGGCGGGTCGGCGCGCACGCCGATCGTCCGTGCCCAGTCGGTGGGCGTGGTGGCGCTCGCGATGGCCCTGCGGCGCCCTGCCTCCGTGGGGGCGATGACCAGCAGGCCGTCGGACCCGCTGGCCTGCCCGGCTCGACGGCCCCAAAGACGCGTCAGCTTGCGACGGCCGTCCACGCCGTCACGGACGGTCCCCGCGAGCCGGAACCCCAAGGGCGCGGCCGCGCCCTCCCAGGCAGCCATCGCGAGGTCCAGGGGCGCCGGCGTGCGTCGCCCGCCGATCGATGTCAGGGTCTCCAGCACGAGCACCACGACCGCGTCGTCGGTGAGCACCGGCATCAGGCCCTCGAGCACCTGCCGCAGGAGCGTGGCCGAGGCGTCCAGGGAACGTGGCGTGTCCAGGCGGGCATCGACTGCGGCCGGGTCCTCGCCCAGCAGCCACACCCGCAGCCAGTTGGCGGCGCCATAGCGCACGAGGCCCAGGTACGGTGGGCTCGTGATCACGAGTCGGGCGCGGTCCGGCAGTCCCGCGGGACGGAGCACCTCCCTGGCCAGCCGCCCGGCCTCCCGCGCGTCGCCCTCGATGGCGAAGCCGCGGGCCTGTGGCACGCCCTCCCGACGCAGCCGGGCAATGCGTCGCTCGAGCAGCCCGAACAGGTCCCGCTCGGGCGGTGGGCTGCCGCGCGTCGCGAGCCAGCGTGCCGAGTAGGCGGGCGCCATGCTGAAGGCGTTGGGCATGGCGTCGGTGAGGGCGCTCGACCGGCGCCCGTGGAGGATCCCCGCGATCGCCGCGAGGAGGGCGCGGTCCACGGGGATGGTCCGGTCCAGCACCTGACGCACGAACAGCAACTGAGCGAGCGTGCTCGGATGGAAGCAGATGGCCGGGAGGCTGCCCGCCATCAGCGCGGCGTCGTCGGCACAGGCGTGGCGCTCCCGTGACCAATCGATCCGCAGACAGGCCAGCCGCTCGGCCAGCTCGCGGGCCGTCGGCGGGTCGACCGCGGCGCCCGTGAGCACCGCCGCCAACGGGCTGCGGTCGATGCCCACCCCGATGCGTCGCTCGAGGCACGCCTGGAGCGGCACGCTCCCGCGACCCGAGAACGGGTCGAGCACCACGTCCCCCGGGCGGCTCCAGCGCCCGACCAGGTCATGGGCGATGGCCGCGGGGAGGCTGCCGAGGTAGGTGCAGGTCGCGTGGAGCGCGTGTGGCCAGGTCCGCGGCTGGCGCTGCCACTCGGTCGCCAGGGGGAGCGGCGGGAGCGTGGGCGGTTGCGGGCTGCCGCCATCGAGGGGCAGGCCGAGCTGGGATGTCGGGCCGGGCACGAGCTGTGACATCGGCCGCGCACGGTAGCACGCGCGATGAGGCCCAGGGGTGGCGCGTCACGCACGGAGGAGTCTGCGCAGGCTTGACATCGCCCAGCTCACCATGGCTAGATGTGGCCATGACGAGGGTCAAGATCGCGGAACTGAAGGACCACCTCTCCGAGCATCTGCGTGCCGTGGAGCAGGGCGCCGAGATCGTGGTGACGGACCGCGAGCGGCCGATCGCGATGATCGTGCCCATGCCGGCGGCCACGCGTCGTGCCGTCCTCCGCCCGCCGGCCCCGGGATGGGGGGAGGCGCGCGACCGCCATCGGCAGGCTGCGGACTGGGACATCGACTCGCTGACGCTGTTGCTGGAGGAGCGAGGCGAGCGTTGAATGCCTATGTCGATTCGTCGGTCATCCTGCGTCTGCTCCTCGGGGAACAAGGCTCGCTGTCGACGTGGGGCCAGATCCAGGGGCCGCTGACGAGCGAGCTCACCCGGCTGGAATGCCTGCGCACCATCGACCGGGCGCGCATCCGCCTGTCGCTTGACGATCGGGAGGTGGCCCGGCTGCGTGCCGACGCGCTGGACCTGATCAGCAGGATGACGCTCGTCGAGCTGGACCGGGCGGTCCTGGCCCGGGCGTCGGAGCCGTTCCCCACATCCGTGCGCTCGCTCGACGCGATCCACTTGGCGAGCGCAGACCTGAGCCGCGGCCAAGTGGATGGCCTGCGGTTCGCGACGCACGACGTGGAGCTGGCGACTGCGGCGCTGTCCCTGGGGTTCGCCGTCGACGGAGCCAGCCCGTGAGTCCTCGCGGGCCAGCCCGGCTTGCCGCGTACACTGGCCGCACGCCCCCGTAGCTCAGTGGACAGAGCAACCGCCTTCTAAGCGGTGGGTCGCAGGTTCGATCCCTGCCGGGGGCGCCACATGGCTCGTTGC